>NZ_JBQFPV010000012.1:0-200255 GCF_056536565.1 Ruegeria sp. CK3 | reverse complement strand
AAGCCGCTGCACGCATCGTAGCAACCCTTTACTACGGCGAGGGTCGCTAATGGCCCTCATTACCCAGATCCCCAAGAACAGCCGCGAGGAATACCGTGTCAGCCGAGATGATTTCCGGGGGCACGACCTAATCAACATCCGGGTCAATTACATCTCAGAAGAAGGTGAGATGCGCCCTCGCAAACAGGGCGTTTCATTTCGGGCTGAGTTGCTTCCCGATTTCGTTGACGCGCTCAGCAACGCGGAGGCTACGTAGATGGGGCGCGACAGGAAGAACGAGAAACGCGGCGAGCATTGGACCAAGCTTGTCAGAAACATGATGGAGGAGCCCGCTTGGCGGGCCCTCTCGTCAACGGCGCAGGCACTCTACCCATGGCTGAGGCTGGAATGGCACGGTGCAGAATACAACAATAACGGCAAGATTTGTCTAAGCGTCAGACAAGCCGCTGAGCGTTTGGGAGTGTCATACAACACCGCTGCCAAAGCGTTTAGAGAACTTCAAGCAAAGGGTTTCATAGCCGTTACGCGTCCACCAAAGCTGGGCATCAGCGGCGTCGCATCTTCTCCGCTCTTTGAACTCACCGAGATTGCACTGCCAACCGCACACGGCGAGTCCGGCAGAAGGTTGTACAAGCAGTGGTCGAAGGGCTCAGATTTCGCAGTCGTCAAAGCCCCGATCACAACCCAACTGGCAAACGCGGAAAAACAAAACCCTGTCTCAAAAACTGCGACGAGACCGTCGTAGAATTTGCGACGAGAAAAACGGAGGCGACGCAATAAATGCGACAGGCCGTATCAATGTTTGCGACGAAAACACCCGATTTCGGCAGGTCTCCCGTCGCAATATTTAAGACATCTTTAATCTACCAGGGGGTCTGGGGGAAACGGACACGTTCTGCACTAACAATCCAACAAGCGAGGAATGAGCAATGACGGATGAATCAGACCGAAAAAACGGCATGACAACGGACGAGCGAAATCCGGACGGCACTTTCGCAGCTGGCAACTCAGGAAGACCCCGAGGAGCACGTCACAAGGTCACGCGCGCCGTTGAGGAGCTGCTTGAGGGACAGTCTGAAGCAATCACCCAAAAGGCGGTGGAAATGGCGCTAGAGGGCGACAGCACGGCCCTGCGTCTCTGTCTAGAGCGGATAGCGCCTACGAGGAAGGACGCCCCGGTTAGTTTCGACCTGCCCCTATCAAATCCGCTGTGGACGCCTCAGAGGCCGCTCAGGCGGTCTTACAGGCGGTTTCCCAGGGCGAAGTGACGCCATTTTAGGGCGCCACGGTCATGGGACTGTTGGAGCAGTACAGGCGCGTGCTGGAAACAAGCGAACTGGAGCGCCGGATCACGGCATTGGAGGCGCAGAAATGAGTGTAAGAAAAAGACTAGAAAAGCTTGAACAGGTGTCCGAAAGCGGTCCGATCCTTGCCTTGCCCAAAGTCGAGTTTTATTCCGAAGATGGCAAACTCGTATACGAGGTCTCAGGTTTAGGCGTCGCCACTGGCTAATTTTCCGAAAAGTACGAGCCTATTATTTTCTTCGCTAAAGCCAAAATAGACGGTTTGGAAGACATTAACGTTGAACGGTTCAACGGCGAAGACTTCAATAACTTAAGTACTCGCCTTGATGAAGCATGCGAGAAAGCGCTTAGAACCGAAAACAAAGGTCGATTCTTGCCAGTTTTCGGCTGGCGTTTTGCATGGCACTGACCAACCAATTGCTGTCAGCAAAAACTAGTAAATGAAAACAGGTACGACGCGCCGAACTCGTACCCCCTCATTTACAATCGCAAACCCCATTCAAGACGCGCCGCACTTACCCGCTATCGCACGTGAATGTTTGAATTGTGACAGTTTGATGAAAGAGACGTGCGAAGTTTGCTGACGTAGCGGAAAGCACTTCTTTGCTATCGTTGGTTGCTTAAGGGATTCGTTGGGTGACACGCCGAACCAATTAACCCCCTCGAATCCAGTCGGAAAAACCAGAACGTTCTAAAAAACAAACATGTCACCCACGGTCAGAGGATCGCATTGTGGCGAAATTGTGTCCACGATTCATTGTGAAACTTTCCGTTTCGGACCCAGAAACAAATCGTTTCGCCGCAAAACTGGGCGATACGGGGTTTCCCCAATTTTAACCCAACAGCTTTGGTGTCACAGTGTGTCAGACTACAAACACCTCCACTCACTCACGGGTGAGGATAAGGGGTTGGTCCTTACCCCCTCGACCAACCCCTCAAATCACCAAAAGCTCCAAGACTTAGAAACACGGACAGCTTACAGGCGCCACATGTTCCCAGACTGAACTTGAACGTTGAATGGCTGGTCGTCCAGGAATTTACCAAAATTTAGCTTCTGCGCTTTTGCGGTGTAGCCGGGGCACATTCTAAACTGGGTTGCGACAGATCCCCTACCTTGCTGAAAAGCAAGGAGAACGGAGATTGGAACACACAGAGCTGGATCTACGCGAGCAGCGGGCGAATGAGAACTTATTGAACGCAAAGCTGCGTGTGAGCAAGATCACGGCCGAGATCGGCAGGCATCGTTCAACCGTCAATCGGGAAATCAATCGCAACCGTTTCGAAGATGATGAATTGCCTCATTTGAGTAGCTAATATGGTGTCAACGCACAACGAACTGCGTATTCCACACGGGCTTGTCGTCAGAAGCTGATCCGGCTGGATGGCCTGACGTGGCGCCTCGAAGTCAGTTTGGACACTGGGAGTGCGATTGGACGCGGTTCAAACAGAGCCTTGAACAGTCGAATGTGACGTCGCTGGTCGAACGGTTCAGCCGGTTCACGGTGCTGCTGAAGAACCCAAACAAGCGTACGAGACCAGTTATGGCAAGATCATGAAAACGGTGCGCGACCGGCCTCTACTGGCTCGAATACCCATCACATTTGACCGCCACACCGAGTTCGCCAGCTGACCGCTCTTTCAAACTAAGATCGGAACGCAAACGTGGTTCTGCGACCCATCTTCTCCATGGCAGAAAGGAACCGTCGAAAACAAAATTCGCAGGGGCAGGCGCTGGCTTCCCACCAGCGCGACCTCACGGCGGTCTCAGACTATGAATTGAGAATGATCTGGACCGCCTCAATGCAATGCCCAGAAAACGCCTGGGTTGGAAGACTCCCGCCGAGGCGTTATGCCAAAAAATGCTGGAGGAACCGGACAAAGTCCCGTTAGACGACGTTTTGAGAAAAGAACCTAATATGATACTCTAGTAGAGTGTTCCTAGGAGGAATTTTGTGAATATAGATATTAGCTTAGCGGTTTCCAACATGTGGAACAAAGGGAAACCCCACATTTTTTGCTTTCTCAAAATCCAAAACTCCGCCGAGCACTCCTTTGGCCGTGGAAGCCAAAAAAATTGGAGGAAAAACTGGAATGCACTTGGCAAAAATGGTTGGGCTAGGAAACCTTAAGCCTGAGCAGGAATTGGTGGTGTTTGCCGTGAAACTACCGATCGACAGAGGCGTCATCGGCAAACCCCTAAAAAAGGATGGCGTTCCTTTGTACCCACTTGGTAAAGCGGCGAAATTACAACATGTCGGATTTCTGCGCGCCGATGAGAAGCACAAACCCGGCTATTTGAGGAAAAAAGTCGGTGACCCGCTAGTCTGGCAAGTAGACGACAGGACGTCATTTTTCTCGATCGCAAAAAAATGGTGCAAATGCTCCAGCAGAACACGCTGGACAATTGGGCAAAGAAGAGCAGGTTGATCTTGCGCCTAGTCGCCGCGGACCGAAATGTTGAGCGTGTCAGAAAGGGCTACTTTACTTTAGCATCAGCCGCAAAAGGCAAGACACCCAAACAATTGGAAACCCTCTTGGGGTTCAACAGCGGCACATTCAAAAACGGTGTGCATGTCTTTGTCGCCAAAGCTTCGCAACTCAGCCTGTCGAATGTGGACTTCAAAGGCTACACCAATACCATCGGCGGAATTTGCCGCACGAAAATGACAGAAGAGCAATGGAAAGAAGCACGTAAAAACTACAAACCCGGAACGGGCGTTGTTCAGATCAATGTTACCAAACCTATCTCCGTGAAAAATTTCACTGCAAAGAAACCTCTGGGGTACAATGAGAAAATTAGTTTTTGATTTCATACTCAGCCATCATTAACCTTGTGTAAGACTCCGCCTCACCCGGGCAAAGGTTTTTGATCAAATATTTATCAGATTCGGTCGAACCAAACACATTGGGGTTTTCGGCGGATTACGTTAACTTAACTTTAATTTTTTTTATGATTACTCGTGATCATAATGCGAGGTGCAACATTCCAAACTTTATGTATAGCGCCTGAAAAAACTAGTGATTAAGGTCGCTCCATAAGGATTTTTTTATTTAATGGGTGGCAGTTATGGCCGAATTACCAGCTGGGAAATCAAAAAAATTACAAGAGATGCTTAACCGTGTCACCAAGCCAAAGCCGCTGCTGGAAATCGATGGTATTGTCGGGGAAAAAACCAAGAACGCATTGCGCGTATTGCAAGGTATGGGCGGCCTAAAGAAAACCGGTGAGATTGATAGCGATACCGCTTCATTGATTGCGCGAACGATCAAATCCGGAAAGGTTGACAAAGAGCAACCAAAACTCTTCGTGAAATCATCCAAGGGCGTTATCGGTTTATCCGAGCGGCAATACGCTGCGCAAAGGAAGAAGCTGATTGCCCAGCTCAAATCCGGCCCGATCGCGCAAATGCGTACAACGGTTGCAAGAACCGAAGCAGAGTGGATCTATATGGCTGATCTCAACAAGGACCAATGGTTTGTAAGTTTTTGCATCGAGACAACCCGCGGCGTCGATCTACCACCGAAATCGGCAATCAGCCGGGCGCGCAAGGCTTATGAGGCCTGTGCCGCAGCCGTGTCGTCGGGAGACCTGCAAAAGTATTATTCGATCGCACCCAAGTCAGAGGCCGTGATCAACGACGCCTCTTACCGAATGAAAATTTACCGGCAGAAAATGATAGATGGCGGTGACGATTGGGTAACCGTTTTAACCTTCACCAAAACCGGCTCTTTCGCGTTTCTGGGTACTTTTGCCGCCCCGATGGCTGGCGCAGCCCTTGGCACAAGCGTTGTGGCTTCGGCGGTGATCGGCGGGGCCGCTGTGTCGGCCACCGAAAGCGTAGCAACCGAAATCGGGAATCTATCCGCCGGTCAGAAAAACTGGACCGTCGGGGGGGCGATTAAGCGCACCCTGATCGACACCGGAGTTGGAGGAGTTCTGGGGGTAATTGCCAAAGGCGGCGGGGGTGGAAAGCATGTGGTCGAAGCGATGGTCAGCAAGCTTGGGCTGCAACTTGCCAAACAGACGGGTTTCAAGTTGTTGTCGACGGCAACACTAAGACGCGTCGCGCTTTTCCTAGTGACGGAAGGAGCTAAGAATACCCTTGAAGGAGCGGTCAAAGACACTGCAAATGCCCTCAAAGGCGACCCGAAACTCACGATGGACAAATTCATCGGAAACCTTTGCAATAATTTCGTCTCGGGCGCAGCACTTAGCCCGCTGGGCAAGGTGATCGAAGCGTTCTCAAAAAAGGCATCCGGCGCATTAGATCCCGCGGATCGTAAGAGAATCTGGGATGTGGTGTTGAAAGAACTGTCCAAGCAAGCCAAGGGGAAGACAATCCACATCGGCATGATCGACAAGCGCACCCAGGCCTTGGTTGAAAAATACATAGACGATCAGGTGAAAAGCCAGCTCGATAACGTCCTTGCGGAGGTCTACGACAAATGGAAAGGCCCGATGTCGCCACAGGCTTTGCAAAAGAAAATTTCCGAGACTGTGACTGGCGGAAGCAAAGGTAAAAAAATCGCAGCCGGGGCCGTAAAGATTGCGAAAAAACAAACCATGCAAACCAATTGACCTTTGAATGGTCCGTTCAAGAAAATGTTAAAAAGTCCAATTTTTTGAAAGGGAGATTTTCTTATGGCCGCGCCACCCTCCTCCAGAAATCCTGCGAAAACCAGGCAAAACGCCGCGCAATCAAAAAAAAACGTTGCGCTGAATAAAGCCGATCAAAAAAGGAAAATGGCGGCCCGTAAGTCCGTCAAATCCCAATTGGACAAGATCCAAAAAGAAATCGAAAAGGCGAAAAAAGTCAGTGAGCGCATGGTTGCATCTGCCAAAGCCAACGAAGCGCGCATTCTCGAAATCCAAAAGAGCATCGAACTGCAACGGATCGAATTACAAAAACGTTTGAAAGCCCAAAAAGAACAAGAAGAGATGCTGGCGCGTTACGGTCGTGCCGCCGTCAAGAAAGCGCAGGAGTTGTACACCGAGATCAAGATAGACGGCTACGAATTTCCCACGCCCCCCAAACCTCAATCCGGGCCGGCCATACTTTGGGTTGTGAGTTTCTGGGCCGCGCTCATCGCGCATATAGTGACGGCCAAGAGAGCGGCAAAATAGAACCTCTGACCCAACCGATGCCGTTAGTTCAAGCCCAATGACATGGCCAGATTGTCAAACTGCGACAAAGTCAGCGGGTTCTCGGAAAAGGTACGGCGCGCTTTCGACAGCGCGCTTTCCGCCTGAGGCCGGTCACCAAGCACAGTGTAGGACCGGATCAGCCTTGCCCATCCTTCCGGGTCGTTCGGGTCTTGTTCCAACCTCTGTGCAAGCCCTTCGACCATCGACAAAATCATCGCCTGCCTTTCATTGGCGCTCAATGAATTGGCGGCTTCAACCTGTTCGGCCGTCGGGCCGACTGACCCAGATCGCGGCACCGAAGTTCGCGACTGGGAAGGCTCTACGGATATGTTCAGTTCAGCCGAAATCTCACGGATACGGTTCATCATAGTCGGACGCCATTCAGCGTTTTCGGATGCTTGATTTGCAAGTTCCATCCACAGCGTCAACGCATCGCGTTTCTGCCCATTCTGGTCCAATGCAAGCCCCTCATAATAAGCAGCCCTGGCGTTGCCCGGGTCGAGATCAAGGCTCTTGAGGAACGCGTCCCGCGCATGTTGAGACACCTTTCCATCTGAATTTACGACAACCGCGGCGCCATACAGAGAAAGAAGTTCAGCATCGTTGGGCCGCAGCGCGACCGCGCGCGCATAAGCCTGAACAGCAGCGGGGAAATTGGCGGTCTTGGTATATGACCACCCCAGCATTTTCCAACCTTCCACATCGCTAGGGGCGTTTTCCAGACGGGATGCCAAACGTGCTATCATCGTGTCTACATCCGCCACAGGCTGCGCATTTTGCAGTGGAGCTGTTGGAGCGGCTAAACCACTGACATTCGCAGCCACGAAATCGGCAATGCGGCTTGCCTGCGGCGGTTCGTCCGTCAGGTCAGGCCGACCTATCGACAGGTAAAGCACCGCGCTTCCCAGGCAAACCCACCCCATGGTTATACCCACTCCGACTATCCGAACTGCATCGCGGCTTCCGCTCATTTCGAGGCCTCTTTTCTGTTTTGCAATTTTCAGCGCCCTGCGTTCAATTTCAAGCTGAAGACTCTCTTTTTCGTTCTGGGACACGATGCCTTGCGCAGCCTCCTGTTCAAGCGCCCGCATCTGCTCTTTAAGCAGAGAGGCTTCCAGGACGTTTCCGTCTGTCTGGGCGTCGAAGCTCTTTAGAAATGACCGTGCAAGCATCAAGGCGGCCACGATCAGCATCAGGCTGAACACCAGAAGCAACATCAACTCTTGTCCCCACCCACCTCAAAAAAGCCCTTCAGCAGCTTCTTTTCGTCTGCCGAAATCGGTTCGTCGACCAATTGCGACTTGGTGCTTGATCGCCAAAGCCCGGAAAAACCCCAAATCGTCAGCAGCAATAACACTACCGGCGCAGACCAAAGCAGGTAAGTCGATGGCTTCACCGGGGGATTTAGAAGGATGTATTCGCCATAGCGATCAACAAGATACTGTACAGCTTCGGCATCGCTGTCACCTGCGACCAACCGTTCCCGCAGGGCAAGTCTCATATCCCTAGAAATGCCCGAGTTTGAGTCGTCGATGCTTTGGTTCCGACAGACAACGCACCGCAAATCTTTGCTTATATTGCGCGCGCGGTCTTCCAAATTGGGATCACCTAATATTTCATCTGGGTTTACCGCCGAGACAGGTGAAACGGTGCCGATCAAAAGGATCGCCATAAGAAAGACATGTCTCCTCAGCACTCCGATCACACTGCTGACCTCATACCGGCATGGGGCGACTGTACGCCGATGCGCACTCGTTTATCGGCCAGCGACAACACCCCACCCAATGCCATGAGGGCTGGCCCCAACCAAATCAGAATGACAAACGGGTGGTAATAGATCCGAAGCACCCAGGTTTCCCCGCCGACGGGTCCCCCAAAAGAAACGTATAAGTTTGTTAAGAACCGGGCGCTGATCGCCGCCTCGGTCGTCACTGTTTCGCTTACGGTGTAGTATCGCCGCTCTGCCGCCATGACTTTGGGCGCTGCATGGGTTCCGTCAGAGACTGAAACAAGCGCTCTCTGGGCTTCATAATTTGGACCTCGATCCAAAACGACGGACTGGAGCGTAAATGCGTAACCTCCGACCTCGACCGTCCCGCCCAAGGGCAAGGCAACGATCTCTTCATCTTGCCATGCTGAAACCGCGGTAATACCGGCAACAAGCAAACCCAGACCTGCATGCGCAGCAATCATTCCCCAGGTCGAACTTGGGGTTGAAAGTACCAATTGCCAGCTTCGCTCGAAGTCTCGCGCCTTCAACCGGATGCGCGAAACCAAGATCGCTAAAGCGCCAAAAACCACCCATGCAGCCAGACCGAGGGCAAGAATTGGCCCAAGATTGCGTAGGCCGAACAACAGAACAAGCATCAGGATTGCGCCACCAGTCCCGACACCGACAAACCTGATGCGCCGCAACACTTGCAGGGCGTCATCCCGTTTCCAGCGCAGTACACCCCCGAAAGTGATCGCAAAAAGCAACGGCAACATGATCGGGATAAAGCTGCGATTGAAGTAGGGAGGACCAACCGAAATTTTCTCGGGGCTCGTGAGTTCGACAAACAGCGGATAAAACGTACCGACAAAAACCGTTGCTGTCGCCACCGCCAACAGAATGTTGTTCAGGACAAGCCCGGATTCCCGGCTGATCACTCGAAAGGTCGCCTGCCCGCTCAGCGAGTGGCTTCGAAAGGAGAACAGCAGCAATCCACCGCCAGTGAAGAAGATCAAAATACCGAGTATCCATATGCCTCGGGCGGGATCGGTCACAAAGGCATGGACGCTGGTGATAACACCTGAGCGCACAAGAAACGTGCCGACGAGGCTCAGGGAAAATGTCAGGATCGCCAGCAAGATGGTCCAAACGATCAAAGCCTGGCGCTTTTCGACAACTATCGCGGAATGCAGCAAGGCTGTGCAAATCAGCCAAGGCATGAACGAGGCGTTTTCCACAGGGTCCCAGAACCACCAGCCGCCCCAACCCAGTTCGTAGTAGGCCCAGAAACTTCCCAATGTGATACCGATCGTCAGAAAGACCCAGGCCAACAGTACCCAGGGCCGCACAAGCCTGGCCCAAGTCGGGTCCACCTTACCTTCGATCAGGGCTCCGATCGCGAAAGAAAACACGATTGAGACACCAACATAACCCAAATACAGAAAGGGCGGATGCAGCACCAGGCCGATATCCTGCAACAAAGGGTTCAATTCCATCCCGGCCGAAGGTGCTGGCGACAACCTCTCGAACGGGCTTGAGGTAAAGAGCGTCAAAGCCAGGAAAGCAGCGGAGATCAGACCCTGAATTGCCAGAACGCGGGCCTTAAGCGTTTCAGGCATTATTGCCGTCGCGGCGACTGCGGCGCCAAAAACAGACAGGATTAGTATCCACAGCAAAAGGGAACCTTCATGATTTCCCCATGTCGCCGACAATCTGAAATGCAGCGGCATGGCGCTGTTGGAATTGCTTGCGACGACAAGCAACGAATAATCCGACACAGCAAATGCGTACATCAACAAACCAAAGGACAGGGTGACAAAAATCACCTGTGCGAAAGCGGCATGAGAGGCAAAAGCTATTAGGTTTGGATCGCGTCGCGCTGCCCCGATCTGAGGTATGATTGCCTGCCCAACGGCAATCATCAAAGCTAGAATCAAGGCAAAAAGACCGACCTCTGCCGACACTAGCGGCCTCCTCTTATTGTCATCAGATCACATACGCGAATTCTACACACGCCTTATCTGTAAAGCGAGAATTCAATACGGCGGTTCCTGCTTTTGTTGAAGTCCGAGTCATTTGGAACCATCGGCCTCAATTCACCGTGGCCTGTTGTAACGAGACGGAAGGAATTCACACCCTGCCCGATGAGGTATCGTTGAACAGATCGTGCGCGCTCTTCGGACAGGGACTGGTTGTAAACTTCTGATCCGTCACTGTCCGTGTGGCCCGAAACGAGGATGCGCAGCCCCGGACACCGCTGCACAATGTCCAATATGGTGCGGAGAACGAAAAAACTTTCTTCCTTCAGACGCGCACTTCCGGAGGAGAAATATATGTTCCCGGTTTCAGACAGAATTTCAAATCGACCAACGCATTCCTCAAGCGAAAAGTCACCTTGGGTTTCCAGCGCTGCCGGTTCTGTCGGCTGTTGCTCTTCGGCCACTTGCACGGGTGGCGCACCTCCGACCTTGCGGTTGAAGGCGAAATCGAAGTTGAGCTCCATTTGTGGGACGATATCAAATCCACCCGCTGTTTCGGCAATTTTGCGCAGGTCATTCCCAAGCCCAAACTGCTCAACAAAGAAGATTATCGGCTCGTTAGACTTTGCTGAGAACGTGTTCTCGTCAATGACTGAGATCAGAACACTGGCCTCCAGACGGTTGGACACATCCTTTATCTTCAGATTGAATGGCACCGAAACGACCTTTTGCGAACCCACGGCCAATCCCTGAACCATGTCCTCTGTCAATTTGAGGGTTACAACGCCTTCCGGGTATTTAAAGCTTTCGAAAAACAAAAACCGCATCCGGACGTTTCTTAGATCGTTTTGCGTGTCCACTGAGTCCATTGTGACGGTAATCTTTGCCTCGCCAGCTTCGTCAATGGAACCGGTAAATGTGGCAAATGAATGCGTCTCCGCAATACGCTCACCCTTTTCGAACTTCACAGAACTGAAGGTAATTTCCGACGCCTCTGGGTCAATGTTCCAACCAGCTCTCAAGGAATCCGCCGAAACGGTTAGCGACCCCGAAACCAGCAGCAAGACTGCAAGGATCGTGGTACGCATGTTGAAATACGTAGTTGAAATCCCGGATAAGAAGATCATGTGGTGCCTCCACAATTGCCAATGCTACGCTGTCTTAATTCCAAGCATTGGGGTGCGTTTCTAACCAAATGAAAGAAATTGCATTTTTTCAAACTTTTAATGCTCATACCGATCTGGTATCCTTGAACGTCAAAGATCACTCTTTGATGTTAGTTTAGTAGCTCGCCGTGTTTCAACAAAATCTCATATCTCTCTTTATTGTACTTTTTTCTGCGACATGTTGTTTTGCGCAGGATCGCATTGCTCTTGTTATAGGCAATGGCAGCTACGAGCACGTAGGAGTCCTCGACAATCCCAGAAACGACGCTGATTTGATGGCAAAAACTCTTGAAAGCGTTGGTTTTAATGTGACCAAGGTCGTGGACTCGGACCAATTCGCCATGAAACGCGCCATTTCCGAGTTCGGACGCTCGTTGCGAGAGGCCGGAACCGACTCAACCGCTTTGTTTTTTTATGCGGGCCATGCAGTTCAGTCATACGGCAACAACTATTTGCTTCCCGTTGACAGTAAAATCCAGCATCAGGCGGATCTTGATTTGTATGGTGTCGAGGCAGATGGGATCCTGCGTCAATTATTCGCCGCGCGGGTTGAAACCAGTATTGTCATTCTGGATGCCTGCCGAAATAATCCGTTCGAAAGCCAAACTGGCCTCAGGAATGAGGGGTTGGCCGAAATGAACGCGCCGGTTGGGTCGTTTATTGCCTATGCAACCTCACCGGGCAAAGTTGCGGCTGACGGTTTGGGCGCCAACAGCCCCTATACGACTGCATTGGCCAACGCGATCGAAACACAGGTTCAACCTATTGAGCAATTGTTCAAATCTGTTCGCGTCGAAGTTCTGAAACAGACCGGCGGGGCACAAACACCGTGGGACAGTTCTTCGCTGACCAATGATTTTTATTTCCAGCCCCCAGCGCAAAGCGGTGATAGCACCGATGCCGAAAGAAACTTCTGGCTTTCCATTTCAAAGTCCAAAACCCCCGAACAAGTTGAGCTTTTTTTGAAGATTTATCCAAACAGCAGATTCAAGGACGAAGCTTCAGAGCTTTTGGCGGCATTGCAACAAGAGCAGCTGCCAACTCAACCAGAAATCCCGTCCGGGCCATTTACCTTTAACACCCCGATCTCCCAAGGCGATCCGCTGATTGTTGGGCGTTCCATTCAAGAAGTGTTTACGACAGCGTCCCCAATGTTTCCTCCGTTCGACGGGTTGCCGGAAGAGCTCTGGAAAGGACAAAAATGCAGCAACTGCCACCAGTGGACCAAAGAACTGCTGTGTGAACAGGGGCAGTTTTACCTCGGCTCGAGTGCGACGCGTTCCCTTGAGCGACAGCACCCGCTAGGCGGCAGCTTCAAGGTGAATCTGCGCGATTGGGCCAAGGGCGGCTGCCTTTAAGTTTCAGATCTCTGAATCGCTGTGGCACAATAGAAGCTGAACCCAAGCGTCGTTGATCAAAACGACCTCGATACCCCGGCGGTAACAAAGTACTGGCGTTGCCGAACAATGCTGGTCGAGGACTCGGTCTTGGACCAGTTCCCACCAACTTCGAACTGCAGTTCCGTTTCACGGTTAATTTTGTAACGAGAATAGATTGATGGGACGATGAACTTCTCTTGCCCGCCGTCGTCTTCGTCCCGATAGCCAATGCGAATGCGCGGTCGGATCAGCCACTTGTCTGAAATTGGATACCGCAAAGAGGAAGAAGCCACATACAAACCGTCGTCGTCGCTTCGTGAATAACGCAGACCAAGGTTCAATCGGTCATTCAGTTTGAAAATCGACGTGCCAGAAACGCCGAATCCGACATAGGTTCGGACCCCATCGCCTTCGATCGCTTGAACATCATCTGCGCCGGGCAAACCCACCGTAGCAGGCGTTCCGCTGGTGTCATAAAGTGAAGCATACGCAGAAAAATCCCAATCTTCGTTAATCGGGCCGAAATAGGTTAGTCCGAAGGTTGTAACCTTGGAAGTCCGATCAAGAGCCAGATCTTCGATTTCATCATTGCTCAAGGTGGTCTGCAATTCTTCAATTGAAGTCGCGGATTGCCCGATTAGTGCATTCTCAAGCGAGAGCGTCGGGCTTCGGTAATAGGCCAATCTGGCCGTAATTCGCCCTGAATTGGGTAACACTTGAGTGCCGGAAACTAGAATTCGATTAAATTCCTGGAACATGACATCGTATTCAGCATTGGCAAACATTGCGCCGTTTTCAAAGTCATAGTCATATTCCAAGCCCAGAACGCGGCGATCCGTGTAGTCGTCGGTTCGTTCTTCATATAGGTAACCCGACAGCGCTCCGGGACCGGCAATACCCGCCGCAAGTGTGGCACTGACCCCGAATAGATATGAGTCCGCAGCAAAGAAATCGGTTCGTGTGCTCTCAACCGAAGATCCGGCATACACACCCAACTCTACGCCGGAGGTTGTCGGCCAGCGATAAGACAAACCATCTAGCCGATATGCAATTGCCCGTGGCTCCATTCGTTGGCGTCCAAAGGTAAGAATACCGCCGGAGTTCTTATTTTCCCACCTGAAGAATGCTTCGTAAAGCCGGGTCTCGCTGTCTTCGCTGTCTTCAAATGACAAGGTCTGATTTCCCGAAAACGAGAATGTGAGCCGTTTGTTCCTATCATCATAAGTACGCGTATACCGAAGCGCCAGGCTCAGAGCGTTATCGAAAACGTCGTCATCCTTTTCCGAGATCCCCGGAATGCCATCCGGTCTCAGTTCAGTGAATTCGTTGGAGCCTTCGTTGTAACGATAGACCAGACGCGCAGCGCCGCGCGATGTCATCGTTCTTTGGTCTGGATCTGCACCATCAACGCCGCTTTGTCCTTCTCTGCCATAACTGGTGCGAACGGGCTCACTTCTGGGTAGTTGTGTGTTTGGCCCTGTGGCTGGTTGACGTACGCGGTTTTCCGAAACTTCCGGGTCTTTTTGAACCGGAGCAGCCCCCCCCAAAATACTATTGAGTCGCCGCTGAACGCGTTCCGCCCCAGGTCCATCTGGGTACTTTCCAAGATAGGCTTCATACTCGGCCACCGCATGGGCCAGTTGCCCGTTGGCCTCCCTGACATTTCCAAGAAGTTCTTGGGCTTCACGACTGTGGACATGAGCTGGTGAATTCACCAGCCGGGTCAACAACTGGGTAGCCTGCAGGTAGTTTTCGGTTTCGATTGCGGCCAGGGATTCTCGGTACAATTGTTCGATGGCGGGGCTCGACCGGCTTGACTGCGCTGTCATTCGATTGGGAACCATCAAAGTCGGCGCTAGGATCAACAAGACAATCGTAACATACCTGTTCATTTTCTGCCCTTTCCTAGCTACTGCCTTTTTTTGTTTTTCTTGCTGAAAAGCTTTGATCACGTTCTAGTTCCTCACGCATAGCGCGGGCGCAGGACCAGGTGGTCCCGGAGGCGCCCCCCAAAGCCCTGAATCGTGGCATGTTGAACACGTGGTCATTATCTCAGAGTGACACATGAAGGGGGTTGTCTCAGCGCCGGCGCTGTGACAGGCCACACAGTCGTTGGAGACCGCGCTATGCGGGAATCCGGGAATACCCACGCCAGCACCAGCGTGACAGCTCTCACATTCGGCACCAGACGAGATGGTGAGCAAGGTGTGGTCCACGGTGCTACCGGGCAGAGGCGGTTCTCCGGAAGCGTGGCAAGACGTACAATCCACCCCAGCCATAGCGGGCTCAAAATGCCAACTTGGCCTTGGTGTAGCACCCCAGTTTGATCCGGGTACGTGACAGGCAACACAATTATCTGTAGCTGCGTCGTGGTTCATTACAGCGTTGCCGAAGCTAAACGTATCGATGTGGCAATCGCTGCATTCCAAGATATCCTCGGTATGCCACGCTGGAGAAACGGTTGCGCCGTAGAAATTGCCGGGCGAATGGCAGTTCGCACAGAAACCTGTTGTTTCGTCATGATCCATTGATACGACAGAAAAGGACTGCGTGCTGACATGGCAAGCCTCGCAAACCATGCTCGTGTCGTTATGGGCAGCTGGCATTGATACAGCGCCAAATGGATTTCCCGCGTAGTGACAGTCCGAGCAATTGCCGATGACCTGGCTATGATCTACTCGGCCAAAGGCGAATGAGAATGTCGTGTGACAAGATTCACAGTCGTTTCCAGCTGTTATATGATCCGACGGCTTTGCCTCGGCGCCCCACGGGTTTCCGGCAAAGTGACACGACGCGCAATCTCCTGGTACTACGTCGTGGTCAAAGTCGACATTTGTCCAAAGTTGTTCGAAAAAGGGTGTGTGGCAATCACTGCACGTTTCCGGAGCAGGCAAATGGTCGACCGGTTTACCCGAAATGACGAAGTTGTTGTGGCAGTCCACGCAGAGTTGATTGAAGAAATTGTGGTCTACAATCCCTCCAGCAAAAGTCAGCGTGGAATGGCACTCGCTGCACTCGACCCCGGGGACCTGAATGTGATCGACTGTCTGTCCGGGGGCAATGGAACCATTGTGGCACGAACTACATGTTCCTTCGACGGCCGAGTGTTCAAACCTCACTTCCGAGAAACCAGTGGTTACATGGCAATTGTCGCAACTTCCCGCCACCTGGATGTGATTTGCAGGTTGCCCGCGTGCCCGTCCTGCACCGTGACAGCTGGTGCAATCTTCTTGAATCGAGACATGGTCGAAGGCAAATGGTGTGAAGTTTGCGGTTGAATGGCAGTTCGAACAATTGTTACCAGCCGGGGGGTGATTGGACGGCTTACCGCCTGCAATCCCGCCACTATGACACGATACACAGTCCCGCGGGGTTCCCGCGAGTTTATTGTCGATGTGGCACGATTCACATATGATTTGGCTGTGCTTTCCATTTAATGGAAAATTCGCCATTTCAGCGTGATCAAATCCAGGAATATCCAGAACACCTGTTACTGTCTCTTGAGCTGAGGCAGAAATGTGAAGAAAGAACACAGACGCAAATGCTAAGATGAAGTCCAATAGCTTTTGCCGCCGTTTCGTCATCCCCAATATGCCTCTCAAATCCCAACTTGGCTATTGTCACTCGAAAAAAACATGAGCTGACCCTCACGGGTTTGTGATCACGGTATTACGCTGCACCGCAACTTTTCAACACTAAAAAGAAAATTGTGCATTTTGTGTGGGTTAAATGCCCGTAGTCTTTTTTCTACTATTATTCAAAATTTTGGATAATATTTTCCCATCGGCACGGCGCTGAAAAATTCAAATCGAAGACCTGTAAAGTATATTTGAGTGCACGAATCCGAAGTTGAGGCTCCTCGACTATTGACTTCCGGAGTTTCAGCACGAATGCACAATTTTTTCTGACCGAAGCATTCTACTCCTCCAGCGATGTGAAGACGCTTACTGAATACAGAATTTCCTGACAATGCGCCCCGGCTTGACTGTTGATTGGCCGCAACAATCATGGAAAAGAGCGCGGATTCCTGATCCTGTCCGCAGTAGTTTTACATTCGATAAGTGGACTGCTGCCGGTTTCGTGGACGGCCACTAAAGCTTTCATAACTCGCTCCAAAAATGTGATAGGGCTTAGATAGCCATGATCAGTCCCACTTGTGTGGTCCAATTTGATTGTTAGTGCATGACCGGCCTTTGGTCCATTTAAACGATAGTTTCCGGGGAATGCGGTTTATTTCCCAAAACACTGTGCGGGCGTTTTGTGTTGCAGTGTTTCCTCCATTCTTCGATCAAAATCTGCGCTTCTGTTAGACAGTAGAAGAATTCCACGAACTCTCTCTTGATTGCCACCTTGGCTTGTCGGAAGTTGCGACTGAAGCGCGGCGAAACATGATAAGAGCTTCATTGTAAACGGCTTTGAGATGCGTCTTTGACAGTGTGACAACAAAGCGTTGCAGAACCTTGGTTTCGACGCGCTGTTCCCAGCAAATATCTCAGAGGTGAAACCGGCGATCCTGGCGGCACTCGGCCCCGACGGCGAAAACCACGACTTCTTCTCGGGATCTGGGTCGTCTTACATCATAGGTAAGTCTGTTACGACTGAAGACGAAGACTGTAACTTCTAAAGACAGCAGGGGAGCCACAAGCTCCCTTTTTCATTTGCATTATCATAATGAGACTTATGTCTGCGCCTCAGATTCGTATTAAGTCCCTGTAAACAAACATATTGATTCAATAATGAATCCCATTAAGCTCGGCTCAGTTTGCCGAGTTTTTTTGTTTTTAAGGACATAATATGCCAACACCAGAAGACTACGAGCTGGAATACAGCTACGATATGCTGGCCGTTGAAATCCCCGAAGACACATCTGTCATAGACGAAATCTACAAAACAGCTTCTGCGGAATTTGCATCCTATGAAGCTGGTGATCTGCGCAGTGTCATCCTGGAGGACGGTCAAACACGATCATTGGGGATCGTCGCATTGTTCCGGGGTATGGAAGACGTATTTCAGCGTCATGCACCGGACACGGAAGATGAGGCGAAGTGGTTCGAATTCCGCCATCAGTCTGTCGCCGGAAAATCTACAAATTTCTCCAGATCTTTATTCATTGCTCTCCGCCTCGCACAGGAAGACCCGTCGGTTTTCAGTGATGAGCTGAAGAATAAGCACAAAGAACTGTTCGCGACGCATTTTAAGGACTGAGTACATGTTTTTGACGATACTATTGGTGATCTCCTTGGGATGCCTGGCTTGGCTGGCCAAGGAGAAGAAAGTTAAGCATGCATGGATCGTCGGCGGCCTGAATGCTTTGGCCCTGTACACCTGGGTTGATATTCAGTGGCCGTTCCTGACCGGTGTGGTCCTGCTGATTGCGGCCGGGGTCGGGGTTGTGAATACCATGAAGACCCTGAACGGGGGTTCCTCGTCATCGGCGAACAAAGCCGTTGGGTCAACGCAAGGGGCCGGCAAGCGGGCGGCTCAACAAGGACAGCCTTGCACAGCCACCAAGCCGTCAGGGCTTCCAGAGGGCTGCAAGTTTCTGTTGACCCCAACCAGGCTCGAATGGGAATACATCTTTGCTGATTGCTCCTTTGCTATCGCATATGCGGGCCGCAAGATGGTGGTTCCGGAAGGCTCTTTGGTTGTGATGTATCCCACAATCCAAGAGACAGAGGACACCAAGTTTCAGGTTGGTCGCATCACGTACTATGCCCCGATGACAGCGAAAGTCTGGAAGCAAGTCGCGTGGAATGAGCACAAGATTGTCGAAGAATATCTTCAGGAGACAGGAGAGGAGACAGGAGACGCCAAATGGCTGGCTGGCGAGGTCCATTACCTCAATCTGGATGAGAACTGGGACTACGCCCATTTGAACGGCGGCAGCGCCATCTATTGGGGGTCAAGTATGGCAGGCATCCAGATGCCAGAGAGTGTCGAAGGCAAAGGGTACTCAAATCTGACTGCTGAACTGATGGTGGACGTCGAGCTTCAGGCACAGGATTCTGGAGACAATCTCATCGGGATTAACCCCGCAGTGATAATGCGTAACGTGGGCAACGATGGTGTTCTGGTCTCTGCTCGCGCCATCCATGATCACTTCTTTAAAGCCGAGCAAGGCAATGGAGACAGAGCGTCTAACGAGGAAGGTATTCCAGAGGCGCTGAAGACCGGCGCCAAGGCGGAGAGCGCACCCAGGCGTAACTTCCCGGTACAAACTGGCAGGCTAGTGGATCCGCTGGGTGTCCAGATCGGTGGCGCTTACATGTCCGGTGATGGAGAACTGACCGTGGGTCTGGGCGAGAACGTCTCAGTCACGGATCGGGGCCTCAACTACAAGGTCGGTGATGTGACCTTCGGAGACAAAGGTGCCACGACAGATGTCATGGGTATGGAAGTCAATTTATCCCCCGGCAATCCTTTCGATACCAAGAAGAAAGAAGGGAAGATCATGACGGCATTCGGTGAAAAGGATGATACCGAAATGACGCTCTTTGGCCCCAAAAAGAAGAACAAAAAAGGTGGCGGTTTCTTTGGCTAAATGCCGACCGCGGAAATAGAATTTTACAAGGAGACTTTGTTAACAATGTCCTGTTTTTGGAAAACTCTCGCAGTTGCGGCAGTGTTCTCACCAGTTGCTGCGCTAGCAGACTCGTTCTCAGTGAGAATAGTGGCTGATGTCGATAAAATTGAACCTTTGTACGGGTTTCACGCCCTTGGTGGTGAGGTGGACAACTCAGCTTTTGAGGCAGCTTTCAATCACGACAAAACAGACACAGTCGTGTTGACGCTGGTTTTTGATGGGGACGGTATAGAGATCACCTCCGATGAACGTATCAAAGACGAAACTCTGCTCACATATGCATCATTGACGATTGGAGACTACACGGCAACTTTTCCGCCCGGAAGCGTGTTCATGCAAGACGGAGAGACATTGGATTCGATGGGTTTCCAAGTTGATGCTGACGACAGCGCACCAAAAGTCGGCGAGTATTCACTGTTTAGAATAATTGTTAGCGCAAAGGCTTTCAAAAAAGACTACGTGGTATCAGGCCAAAGCACACGATCTGCTGTAGAAACATGGACCGCCTTACCGGAGGCAGGAACAGAGCAGACGTCGATTGATGTCAGGTTTAGTCACCCCGATGCTTCAAAGCCTTTCTATGGCGGTGCCATAACCGCAAAAGGTACATCCTTACAGGTTACAAAGTCAGATGCCCCAGCCTTTCAGCCTGGGGCTTATTCTGGTCCCTTGGACTATAAGGAGTTGTGGGCACTGGGCGCCCACGTCACGGCGTGTATTTCACCGCGCGGTTTTATTGGTTTCAACGAAATGTATGACATCTCCAATGAAGCTGATCGGCCTCGCATGGCATGGATGGGGGAAAATGGTCTCTTTGGACGTGACTTGAAATTGAAGAGGGTCCAAGAGGCGGCATCGCAGGAAAACGCCCAATACCGTCTGATCGAAGTCGATATCGCATTCAATAACGAGTACATGGTGGGCCAGCAGCGGGGCAGCTACTTCGTTTCCATCCTGGAAAGTGAATCTGGGCAAAGCAAAGTAGAAATCGTTGGTCGCGAAGGCGGCCCCAACATCAACGATAAGCGGGAAAATTATCCCTGTCCGCTTGGTGAGTGGATGAGTATTGATCGTTTCACTTGAGGCGATTGGAACGCAAACACGGAACAAATTTTGAGGATTTTTCTATGCCTGATTATTGCAGAATACTTTTTGTTGCCTTGGCGGCCGTGACATTTTTTGGATCCGTAGTCCAGGCTCAGGAACTCCAACAAGGAACCTATCGTGGCGACACCGAGTATAACACAACGGTTGTCGTGAATATCCAAGGCAAACGAGCGTGGGCTTCGATCATCGCCAACGGCTGCCTTGGCGACGTTGAGGGGAAACTGGCACGTAATGATGCCGGTCAACTCTATCTGGTCGATGATCTCTACAACGAGACACAATGCGCGATTGCAATTATCCCGGACAGCACCACCAGCTTCCAGACAGAACAAGGGCCTGAATGCAGCTACCATCATGGCGCGGCTTGTGATTTTAACGCCTACGTTCGATTGCAGCAGTAATATTTGCGCAATTCTTTTGAAGACGTGATTTGTGAGTCAATTTGGTTTTTTGGCTTTTTGCACCGTCTTGACCAAGACATATTGTATTGCGTAACCGTCTGCTCCAAAAATCGGGATTTTGAAGTTTTGGTACTGTAAGATTTGTAAAACTCTACAGGCTAACTTCGCTCATTGTCATCACCGTCAGCATGTTTGTCATCTCACGTTCAGCGTCGCTTCGGGGGCAAACGGCGATGTTTGCGGTGCAGCTCGATGAAACAAATGCGGTATTGTTCGCGATGAACTCTTCACCGATGCCATCGGGTTAGCCACTCAAAGTTCACACCCCAATCATCCTGTAGCGTTGGCTCGCTGCGGTATTCGCGAATGCCCTCCAATTTGCATTTGAGGTCGAAAGGAATTGTTCTGGGCCATTTTTTCATTACTAAATGTTCCATTCTTGTTCTCATCTAGGTCAACGCAAGAATTTACAGCTTTGTCCCCCATATGTCCCCTAGCGCGGCAACGCAGCAGGTTTTGGCTTGAGTATATCTGGACAATGCCAGTCTCAAATTATTGTTTTGAAAATGAAAAAAGTGGTGAGCCGTGCAAGATTCGAACCTGCGACACCCAAAGACGAACTTCGCTCAATGCGAGCGAAATCAAACACAATACAATCTGTCTGGGTGGTTATAAGGGTGGTTTCATCAAGACAAACTGTATTCAAATATTTGATTTTAAAAGATTATTGATTTTTTATTGGTGCCGCTGAAGGGACTCGAACCCCCGACCCCATCATTACGAATTTTGCCGTCCAGTTGTTGGACGTGACCGGACGAGACCCTCCAAATCCGTATAACTCGTTATGATTAAGTAGCTATTTTCTCGGCGCGCTTGGATGGTGCTGGATGTACCCAGAGGACGTTCGACGCACAGTCCCTACTAAAACCCTACTAGTCGAACACACCCCCGCCCCATCCACGGCTAAGTTTTACTTGAGGGCGTCACGCGCTCTCGGTCCAACCACTATCTGGTGCAAAGCTAGTCCCTTGACGGCGAACGTTCGGGCAACTTACAGCGAACGGCAACTAAGAGCCCAAAGCATTGGATGCTGCAATCTGCACTGAAGTCTGCACTATCAGTCATTCCGGACCTTCAGACCGAACTGCACCCGGATTTGGGCAGCTTGACAGCCGGTTGGTAGGCGGGCCGATAGGCTGGAAGGCGCAGCTGGCAGCTGGAAGCAGTGTTTCTTAATGCTCAAACCTCCACGTCCGCCCGTGGCCGCCCGATCCAGGTACACAAGTAGTCCATATGCACGAGGCATTCGCTGTCATCGATGGGCGGATCGACCGGGAAGGGTACATCTGGCGCCATGTCGCGTGGGCAGTAAGGATCCTTGGCGAGCATCGTTTTTTCGCCACCCGACAGATGGCTATGGTAGAGATACGAGCGCGCCGCGCAGCCCCCGCCACAGCCCTTTAGATACGCGCACTCGGCGCAGTCTCCGACCTTTTCGGGATTGGCGTTGCGCTGACGGAACGCCTTAAACTGAGGGCTGTTGATGATGTCGATCAGGTCGTGCTTCAGCAGGTCCATCGGCGCCTTAAAGTCATGCAGGTAGACGCAGGGGCTGACTAAGATTTCGCCGTTGGGCGTGATCGAGTGGATGCGGAACGAAGTCCGTCCGCAAGGGCAGCGCCGGGCTTGGGAGTACTGCGTCATCGCAGCAATCGGTGGCTCGCCCAGATCGACTGCGTGGCAAAGCTCCATCAATCGCGAGAACCCACGGTAGTAATCCTCGACCGGCAGCGCCATGCTCAAGTGATGTGGCTCGATCGGCTTGACGGGATTGATCCGAATGTTGGCATTGTGTGTCCGTGCCAGCACGAAGAGTGCATCGATATGGCGCAGGCTGAAGTTCCAGTTCATTGCAGCCATAATGCAGGTATGCGGAACATCATGCGCCGAGCATAGGTCAAGCGCTTCTATCGCCTGATAGAAGATGTTCGCGCCGCGGTTTTTGTTGTGTTCTTCCTCGAACGGGGAATCGAATGAGACGTCGACGTCGTTCAGCTTCAAGAAGGACGATTTGTGGCGCTCGTAAAGCTTGAGGATCGAGATACCGCTGGTGGTCAGGCCAACTTGGATGCCAGCATCGTCGAGCGCATCGATAATGTAATGTAAAAGCGAGTCGTCAAGCTTGATGCCATTGGTGAAGATTGGTTCGTTGCCGCCCAGATTCACTGTGGCGACGCCGACCTTAGCAAGCTGCTTCACGATGCGGTCGATCATGGGCTTGTTCATGTCGCGCCCGCGCTCTCGCGCGTTCATGCTGTAGCAATGCGTGCATCGGTAGGGGCAGTCGTTCCCGAGCGTCCAGCCGATGTTGCGGATGTTCGCTGGGGTTTCGTCTAGGCCCTCGAACTCGTCGACGGGGCCTACGACGCGAGAGTAATGCTCAAATCGATCGAACTCACTATTGGCATCAAGAATGTTGCCCAGCTTTTGCTCATCATAGCTCAATTCAGTCACCTAATTGCGCATTGGATATCGAGCGGAAGGTACGCAATATCAAGTTTCGTTAAAAGTGTCTCGAGACGCCAGCACGGCAGACTCAATCTGACTTTGTATGGAGGCATGTACCAAAAAAGCGCTCTTGGAAGTACACTGCAGTAAAGATGAAATGAAGGCATCTCCATTGAGTACAAGCGCACCAAGGAGATTTACTTAGTTCAGCACGCATCTTAGCGTCGAAACGTGAGAGTGCAGGTCATCCAAAAGCTGGTCGATCTTGCGTGTGGGTCACCTACGGTCTGGGATATCCAGCGTAGTAACGCAACCTTTAGTAACCTAGGAGGACCCGTTTGTCTTCACCTACGTCGCAATCTGAGACAGACGTGCCATTGGTACCCGTGTCAGATACCCTCAATTGGCTGACTACGCCGACCAGGACTGTCCCAATCTTACCTGGGCATGACCACACGCTTTTGCACGCGGAAGAGTTGGTGCTGCAAACGACAGCTCTGCAGCGGATGCGAAAGCTACGACAGATGGGAATGGCCTACCACGAATACCCATTGGCCGAACACACTAGATATCTACACAGTTTGGGTACCTCGTACTGGGCCACAAAGATGTTTGATGGACTAACGCGTTCAACTGGCGATCTACTTCGTAGCAACCATGCAATAGTCAGTGAGATGCGGAGGGTACTTGGAAAAGAACTCTCACTCGAACTAGTTCTGCGCCTATACTCAATCATCCATGATATTGCCCTCCTACCGCTGGGCCACACGCTTAGAATCCAGAGTCAGCGTTTCAATACGTCAGATTTTATTTTTGAGAAATTATTCGGCGGACGCGTTTCGGATATTCTTGACGAAATCGAAATACTAAACATATCTGAGAAAAAAAAGCTTTTACTAAAGAAGCATTTGGTAGTTGCAGAGGCTGTCGGGCACGCACCTAGAATTTTCCGAGACGACATACACCACCTAAAAGATACACTTTTTCAGCGCATTTCATTTTTGGAAGCGACAGAGAAACTTCCAGTTCTTTGTTTTGCCTATGACCTCGTGCACGGAGTCTGTGCAGCCGATCTTCTAGATTGGTGTCACCGAGATATTTCTGCGATCGGAATCCAAAATGATATTCCGGCGTACCCGTTCTCAGCTGGAGCGGCAATAAAGGTAAATCCCGGCGACAGGGCCTTCCCAATCAATAAGGCCAATATAAAGGAACCTGTATTCAGGTACGGGTTGGACTGCAGCGAGGAATCTGGCTGGGGTCTCAACGCTCTCTTTAGGCTGGCAAGCCTCCATAAGTTGCGCGTCGAAGTAATTCTACGAGGCAACTATTCAGGACAGAAAACTGTTGCAGATGCCGTTCTCGACAAATCGATAAGACTGATTGAGGCGGCAACAGGTGAGCCAATCGAATCTGGGATATCCGCAGGCATGGTTCTGACAATGGGAGACGACGAATTTCTTACACTTCTTGGCAGCAAGCTGAATGCGCTGGATCAGACAAAGGTAACGGATGCATTACAAAATCCTCATCATTACGAAAACGTCATTGAGATGAAAGAGTCCGATTTTGGGCCAGGCTTCACGCGCCGCCTAACAACCCTCGCCTCGAGCGAGGAGCGGTCCGGGCTAGAAGGATCATTGGCTCAATTTCTAAATGCGCGTTACGAAGATGTAATTGTCAGCGTGACCCCAAAAGACATGCAAGGCAAGGTGCCAGATACAATTGTCAATGTAGGAGACTTCGGTTGGCAACCTTTGTGGATGTTGGCATGCAGCAGCCATCTGATACCCGATCTCCGAGACCTTAAGGATGCCTACGTGGTTGGAGCACGGATTTCGGTTATACTGCGAAAAGACGTAGTGTTTGAAAAAAGGTCACTTAATGGGTTTCTAAAAAAGTTATTGGAAAAGTAGCATGCCAAGACATACAGAAAGTCTTCAACCGTGGCTTGGAAAGGCCGTAGAAGTCATCTTGGATAGGCCGAGGGGAAGCGCGCATCCTGACTGGCCAGACCTCGTATACCCGATTGACTATGGATATATTCCGAACACTATCGGAGGCGATAATAGCCCGATCGATGTATATCTAGTTGATGGCTATTTCGGTCACGAAGATTGCGAAACGCGGGTGATTGGTGCGGTAGACAGATTGGACGATGTTGAGTTCAAACTAATTGCTTCTCGCGACAATATATATCGCTCAGTCACTGATATTTTCGAGGCAGTTAGCTTTGTTGAGAAGTACTTTGACGTTGAGATAGTGACTTGCTGCGATACAAAAAGCTTCAGAAGAGGGACACCATTGGCGCCGTAAGAACGCACCCACAAGACTGACAGACAAGAACTTGCGCAACCGATCAGTCAAATATCCCGCGCCAAACATGAACATTTTAACGGACGGAGCAGAGTTTTGTGTCCACACTAATCGAAATTGAGCGACCAGTTTTCCTTCATTTCTTGGATCAAGAAGCTTCTCTTTCGTTTGGGAGCGAGCGTTCGGAAAGAACCGATATCGAAATCATCCATGCACTTGTGCTATTTCATATATCCGGCTTTTCGGTAAATCTTCACCCGCTGACGATGTACCTGAATGAACGTCAAAAGCTTCTTGACCTGATCCTGAAGCTCAATCGATATGACATTCTTTTGAATACGAGCAGCGATCGATCCGTACCAAGTTTTTTACGGACTCGTCAGGAGATGTACGGCTTGGACCCTGCTTCGAAGCCTATATTCTTTCAAAACGCCGATTCAGTACTCGATTTTCAGATTCACAAGACGAATTCTTACTCTATGACTGATAAGATACGTGGAGAAATCTTCTCGATCTCTGGAAGAAGATTCCCTGATTTTGCGGTGCGGGCTACACTTAACGACAAAGAAGAGTTTTTCCTTCATCTCGACGAGGTCCAACGAGTCTTGTTCGAATATGATTACTTGGCCATTACGACAGACAACATATTGGCAGCGAGCTCTTCAAATATGCTCGACGAGAAATTTGCAAATTCCTCGCGACGCGTTTTGTCGGCTCTTTATTACGAGCACTACTGTGACAACAACCTCACTGTCACTGCTTCTGGCATCCCGAAAATGAACTCCAGCGCGGATGATCTTGCTCATTTCCCGCACTACGACATTGCCGTGCTCCAGCGTATGATAGTTTCTCTGGGACTCTTGGAACCACTTGGCAGAGCTTCAGCTAACTTAGAGCTATTTGAGACCTACTACTCGGAGGAGCATTGGCGGTTTGTTTCATCTGCCCAGGCCTTCATAGCTGCGTGTTATGCGCAGGCACTTGCAACAATTGGAGTCGCACACGTGACGCCAGACAATGCACAAACCTTGCGCATTGCAACAGTGAACGTGCTTATGGCGGTGTTGAACAAGGCAATTGGAGGCTCGCTTCAGCCTGACGGACCATTGTTGGAGGCGTATCGCAGAATTGACGAAGCCTTATTTCTAGCTGGAGAGTTCGGCAGCCAAGGAAATCGGCATTTTGCTCATACTTGGCAAAACTCATCAGCTAGATCTTCTTTTGTTCCATTGGTTGGTTTTTCTAGATTGGAACGAAGGTTGACTGCCTTGCGGAATGAACTGCAGCGTAGCGGAGACCTAACGGACCATGAACTGGCAGACCTTATGCAGCCACTTGCGGTATTACTAAATTATTCGGGTCAACTACTGATCGACAACTCGATCGACAGGGTAATAAATGAGGCGGAGTTTCAGGATAGGATCAGGCAAGTTTTAAGGAGTAACCCTCGAATAGGGGAAGCGTTGGAACAGCATCCTCAAGTAGGGGCTGGAATAGCTGATTTGTCCTTTAAGGGAATTAGGATTGAGCTTAAATCTGTTAGTGATAAACGGCTGAAGCTGGCAGATTGCAGAAAGTACATCGATCAAGCGTCGAGCTACAGTACGGCAAGCGGAAGAAAAGTTTCGATATTGTGCGTTCTTGATTGCTCTAAGAAGTCCAGCGTACCGTATCTTGCCGAGGATTGTGTTTCGGTCATGTATCCAAAAGATGGCTCCCGTACTCCTGTTGTTGTAATCCTAATGCAGGGCAACCTCGCACCACCCAGCATGCATTCGCGATAGGCTGTGATTACCTGAATGCGACCACTTAAGATCTGTTTTCTCGTTATGATCGACCCTATAAAGTAGTTCAATTTGACTGTTTGAGCGTGACGAGCCAGTCGTCCAACGGCGCGATGATTACCTTCCCGGTTCCTTCACTTAACAGGAGCCCTCCGCCGTCAGCAGCATTTCAAGATGCTGTATGTTCACCTAAAACTTGGCATCCCCTCAACTCGGTTGATAATTCCTCCAATGCTGGAAGCTGCTCACGCATCCTCAACGACATAATTTACTGGAAGGTTGGACCTTTTAACTGGAGATGATCCATTATCGTGTTCAAAGACAGTTGAGTGAACGGTGGCACCTTCAGGAACAATTCTTTCTTCGAACCATGGAACATAGAGACCCAGAATTCTCTTTCTTCTCGTTGAAACGTGTCGCCTCTTAGGCCTTGGCACTGCCTCCAACAAAGACCAAGCCGCATTCATTGAGTTATTGATTGGCGCTTGCAAATTAGGACCGACGTAGTGTCCACCGTTCTTCGCAAGAACAATTGTATTGATAGTGCGCGTCTTGAGCTCTAGGCCTGCCTTTTTCGCTTCATTGACCATCCACTCAAGCGGTATCTTAGCAATCGCGCTCTTGGCTTCGGGATAGCCGCCACCGACATCTCCATGTGAACCAACAAACCAGACCTCCTTTACGTCTTGCTCGATCTCCGACTTCGGGTCGAAGTGCTTTGTGCGGTAAGGGTTGCCGGTTGGCCAAAGTTGTGGCTGAAACATTGTTCTTCGTTCATCCAGGGCGACGGCATGCCGCACACTCTCAATGCTGGGATTGGTCGTTGTAAACGCATGCGATCTAAGTCTAGGCCCATATCTTCCGCTTTCAATGACTGATCCAACAGTGTCAAACAGGCCTAATAGACGGATTCTGGGTCGAGTTGGCCGCAGTATTCGCTCAAATAGGCGAACTTCGGCGAACGCATTCTCGCCGCCCTCGCTCTTTTCGTTGTCGCCAATGCTCTTATAAGCTCGGTAGGCGTAATCCAACAGGTTCAGGTTATCTGGATGCATTAGCCCAACTGCATGAATAAAGCCCGCCAATACCCTTGCGGTGTAAGCGCCACGACTGAATCCGAAAATGAAGATCCGATCGCCTTCGGTATCAGCTCCGTCTCCTGACCGATGCTCGTAGTGTTGCACAAGATAGCGATAGGCTTCCTTTACGTTTGCATCTAGACCCCAACCGGTCGCCAAACCCCAAATCTCAACGCCCCGCCGGTAGTAGTAGGAAGCGGAGTTCTCAGCTCCAAATGTGCCTACCCCGGGATCATAAAACACAGACTGTTCCGGCGACTTGTTTAGGCATCCAAACAGCCGCAGTATGTTGGTCCTATCCTGCGAAATCTCATTCGATGTTCCGTCGCACAAAATGACGATGTTCTTGCTCAAATGCTGCATCCTATGGGTAAATCGTATACAGGTAGACTAACACCAAGCGTTTTAACTTGAACCGAAATTTTCAAAGAAGTCTCTTGTTGCCGTCGGAGTGCCGAAGGCGGAGTAATTTTGAGGTAAAAGATGACTATTTCTTATGACGATTGCCGACCATATCTATCGGCCACTCTATTCACAATCGTGGATGACAGTGACGACCTTCTTGTGGATCTAAGAAAAGATATCATCGCTGAACTGCGGTCTAGCGTACTGCCAAAGAACGAAGCATCTTCAGCAACTCGCAGCTTCTCCAGCGTCCAAGATCCAGCAGACGCACCGGATGGAATGCAGCTTACCTGGCTGGCGTATGATGAGAAACGTCCACCAGCTTGGTACACTCAGGATGACCTGAAAAACACTCTGCACCATCTCGTCGTTGTGTCTGCGTTGGGAAATGTTCTTTCCATTTGTTGCACAGACAATGGCGCCAGGCAGACGATTGTACGTTCAATAATCAAAGCAGAAAAAGCATCCTTCAAACGCATCGAAAGAATGGGCGCAAGCGACGTTGAAGCGGCGTTTGTTGAAGGAAAGGTCCGGACTCTGTGGCTAAGTGGCGCTCATCGTCGTTCGCTCGTCAAGCCGGACTCCAAAGTGCTCTCCGGAGCGGAGTTAGAAAACGCCTTGGATCCTTTGGATGACCAAAGTTACTTCTTCAGTTCGGTACGCACCACATCATCAAATGCTGAACTTGAGCATGCAGGTCGTCCTGCCATCGTGGGAGCTAGTCCGAAGCATGCTCGAGTATGGCTTGGCCCAAGTAAAGATTGGGAACAATTTGCGGACCGAATGGCGAAATTGCTTCTTCAGGCGAAACAAAGGTTGGTCGACGGGGCTGACGATTATAGTCCAATTCCGGTGCTTGCGCGCCCCACAACAGACCTTGAGGGTGTAGAACATCCCTATGACGTAGCGATCGTCGTGCCTGAACAATTGCTTGCTGACGAAGTCGCACGGGGCGATGACAATCGCTGGCTACAACAGTTCGCAGACCAAGTTCACTTTGCTGTAACTGAACAAGACGGTTCGCGCGATTTCCGCGCCCGAGTGATTTGGGGAGATGAGGAGTATGGAGAACTGGCGTTTAGCTTCGAAGCCAAGTCTGACGGAAGTCATAAACTTATCATTGAAAAACAGACCTGGGATGAAACTAGGGAACATCATGAGGAAATTCTTGCGGTCTGCAGCGAGCCGGAGAACCTGACGCTCTACTTTGACACCGGCCACACCTATTCGCGTGGTCAGTTCTACCGAACTCAATTCCGAGATGCGCAGTTTGAAGACTGGGAATGGATAGACATGGCTGCTGCTGGTGTTTCCGTAAAACAAGAGAAACCTTTGGACGGCCGCCGCTTTGCTGTTGAAGCCATAGGTGACGATGATGATACATCACTGTTTGGTTTGGTTGTGCGTAATTGGCCGATCACCGTGAACTTTGGTGACCCTTCTGGCTGGCTTGTTTGTGACGATGGCGCCGGTGAATCAGCCGATTTCATCCACCTAGACGATACCCCGGGCGCTGCGAAACTCACTCTGATCCACGCAAAAGGTAGCGGGTCTGAGAACGACACTAGGCAAATTTCTGTCTCTGACTACGAAGTAGTAGTCGGCCAAGCCATCAAGAACCTGCGACATGTTGATCGAAATCTCCTTCGCGAGAAGCTCGAACTGAATGGAGAGGGAGTTTTGCGCGATGCAGTGTGGCACAATGGAGTCCGCCAAGCTGACAGAACTGGGTTTCTAGCCGCTTTGGCTGCCGTTGGCTCAAGCGCCGAACTGGAAGTGGTCATTCTGCAACCAAGAGTCCGACAGGAAGCACTTGCAAACGCAAGACAAGCAATGACCGATGGGCATGCAAACGCCACGACGCGGAGAATGCAGCAACTCGATGCTCTACTATTGGGCGCAAAGGCAAACTGCGGGGCTCTCGGAGCCAGCTTTGTCGTAATCAGCGACGCTAGTTAGGAAGCGATGCAAAGAAGAGTTTGACTTTTCGCAAGGGCAAGTATGCTTAAGCGCCCTTATGTTAAGTTGTACATTCGGAGGCTGACACCACGTGTTGGGAACAATTAGGTCGGATGCCGAACCACTCTGTAGCGTTTTTTGAACTCGCGAAGAACCAGTTCGAGCGTAGAGACAAATTCCGACTCGTTGAAACTCATGCTTTTGCCGCCTTCATGTAGATAGCGCCAATCAACGAACGCGTTTTGATGCTGGTACAAGACGTTTCGGATTCCATTCTCAGCGAAGATGCTGGGGAACATCGGAGCAACGGTACGTCTGAACTCTGTATCCAGCTTTTGCTTGCTGTCTAGCGCAAGTCGGTCAAACAGCTTGATTAGATTGTGACTTCTCGGAAACTTCGGGTCATCATAATCGAACACAAACCATGCCTTAAGGGCCAATTCCATCGATAGAGCAAGGAGCATTGGCTCAACACCTATATGAATGCGCTCGTCCCAATCCTCACCCTCTTCGATATCAAAATCTTGGTTAGGGATCGTTTTGGTCTTGCGCAAAATTGCTTGCGCAGCGTTTCCGATCTCAATTGCTTTCGTTAAGCGAGCGCTCATGAATTCTTCCAAGCATAAGACTGGTAGATGCGGTCGACGGGGTATCCACCACCCACAAACTATTGCCGCTGATGAAGAGATGTCGAGGCCCGCTTCAGAAACAGATTCGTATCCTAGCACCCAAGGATTGGGGGCACCCCACCCCATCGACGGGTATCTGTCCAGATCAGGTAGGGCGCGCTCTCGGTCCAAGCGACTTGGCGAGCACTAGTGATCCCTATGAGCATTGAGCCGTTTGAATTTGACAGTCTCCACAAGGCAACGCGCAGATGCTATCAAAAACCAAGTGAGCAGGATCGAGATGACGCTTGGAATGACAACAGAGTTCTTGCCTTGGACTAAGGCTTTTGAAATGGCGGGTGTCGAGGAAATGCCCCAGACTGCCAGAGGGTTTTGGGGGCACGCACGGGGCGCAGGTGGTCACGTTGTATGCTCGGTGTGGGACGATCAAATACAAATGGGGCAGGCCCGCGCGCACATCCCCAAAGACAACCGAGGTGGCTACAAGGAGGCGGCTTCCGAGCTCAATATCGGTGATCGGGTTATCGTCCTACTCCGCTCGCGATCGACAGACCTTGGGAAAGTTATGCCAACTCTTTGGCAAGTTGCCTCGAAGCACTTTGATCAACCCGGCCAAAACAGCATCGGGTATCTTGTTATGGAAAACACCGGCGAAGACTTCCCTGGTTAGGTCCTTCTAGCTGGTGCAGCAAACGAGCCGCGGTCTCCGGATACAGGAAAGCATGTAAGTGTTTAACGGGCGATCCTACCTTGCCTACTTACGCGCGCGCGCGCCTGACTACGCTTGATTTGCCTGATTAACTATCTGATTTTGATTGTAATTTCGAGATTTCAGTCCTAAAATGAGGTGAGGCCAAAGGAGGTCTCAATGGCTACATTTCGATTCACAAAGCGCGCAGTAGAGGCGCTTCCACACCCTTCAGAGGGGCAAATCCTTCACAGAGATCAGTTGTTACGCGGCCTCGGGGTTCGGGTTGGTGCAATCTCCAAGGTTTTCTACGTCGAAGGCCAAGTAAACGGTCGGACGCGCAGGGTTACAATCGGGCGTGCGGATGTCTTGTCCGTCGATGAAGCGCGCAAGCGCGCACTGGTTAGTCTGAGTAGTATGGCTTCGGGGATAGACCCTAACGCGGAGAAACGAAAAGCCGCCCAGGACAACATTTCAACCTCTCTGGCGTTTAACCGATTTTTCGAAACGCGAACAACCTTAGCTGAAAGTTCTCGCGACAGGTACTCACGCACGATCAAGCTCTATCTGCGCAAATGGAAGTCATTGCCCCTAACCTCAATTACCAGGCAAATGGTCTTGAAGCGGCACCAGCAGATAGCAAAAGACCATGGGGAAGTTACTGCGAACACGGTCATGCGCCACTTTCGGTCCGTTTATAATGTGACCGCAGCTGGCTACGACGAGTTCCCGCCAAACCCTGTCCAGATACTGACCCAGGCTCGCGCGTGGTTTCCTGAATCCCGACGGCGTAGCGCCGTCTCAGCTGGCGATCTGCCTGCATGGTGGACCGCAGTCATGAATGAACCGGAATATTCGCGCGACTTTCTGTTGATTGCGCTATTCACAGGGATGCGTAGAAACGAAATCGCGAGCCTAAGGTGGGAACAAATCAACCTTTCGGAGAAGGCACTGCATATCCCCAAGACAAAGAACGGAGACCCACTTGATTTGCCTTTGTCAGATTTCTTAGTGGAGTTGCTTCAAGAACGTCGAGAAACGCGTCGAAACTCGCCCTGGGTCTTTCCCAGCAATGGGCGAACTGGCCATATCGTTGAAACCAAGAAGTTCACATCCCGCGTCTGCGAGGCAAGCGGTGTCAAATTCACTCTGCACGACTTACGCCGCACCTTTATCACTATCGCCGAAAGCCTCGACATCCCCCACTACGCGTTGAAACGCCTGCTGAACCATCGGCTTTCTGGAGATGTCACGGCTGGCTATATTGTCAGTGATGTTGAGCGCCTTCGAGCACCCGTTGCTGCCGTGGCAAACAGAATCCTTGAGCTCGTGTCCAATGAAGAAATGAGGGAGGCATCATGAACGGCTCCGACGAGAATTGGTTCGACGACATGACAATTGAAGATGTTGACTGGCGTGACGTAAGCCCGCTCTCAAACGCATTTGTCGACACACTTCTTTTGGCACTCATTCGCGCGCACCCAATGCAGTCAGGCAAAGCAGTGAATGAACTCGAACGGCTCCGCGACGCGAAGGAGGCGCTGTTCGGCATCAAGCCAAAAGACGACCTGAAAACCATTCGGGACTTCCCACTTCTGGCAGAAATGGCGCGGGAGTACATCGCAGATCGCGGAGGAGCCACATACCAAATGGGTGACAACAAGGTCGTTTGGGGCGACGATTTAGCATCAGAGTGCCGAGGAGTGAAAACACTGGCGCGTGAAGTAATCCATCAACGCAAAGAACTCGGGGAAGAGTTTAGCACGATGGTCGAGGAGGATAGCGTCGTTAACAGGCTAGCCCGCAAGTTTCGAACTCAGCGCGACGAGCTCGTCAATCAGGTCACGATCTACGACGGCATAGAGACCGGGCATGACTTGGGGTGGCTCCAACAAGCCAGGTCGCTTCTTGGCCCGTTCATGATCCCAGTTGCCGAACCAGGGGAGCCGGTGCGGGACATGAAGCACCTATTTTGAATGATTGGCTCTGACTAGATTTGTTTGATTATTGGGAGACCTCCACAGACGAAGGAGGTTTCCAATGGAGAATACAAACGACCCGCTCTTCAACACCAAGCAAGCTGCGGCGCTGCTTGGTCTCAGCCACCAGACACTTGAGAAGTGGCGTTCTCTTGGCATCGGACCAAGCTATCTGAAGCTTGGAAACAAAGCGGTCCGCTATCGCCGTTCAGCATTGCTGGCCTTCATCGATGGAGGCACAGATGTCTGAAGATCTCAAACTCAGCGATGCTGTAATTGATCTGCTGGATGGAATTGCCGCGCTCGGCAACCCGCAGACGCACGCAATCTACAATGCGCTCGGCCAGCCAAAGTATCGCCCCATTAAGTCAGGTGTTTCGCGTGCCGCAATCGTCCGACATTTAAATGGTGAAAGACCAATCGGTGGTTACTTTGTTCTTTCTGATTCAACGCGTGTCGCAGTCATCGATTTTGATGATCACGATGGAGATATGTCGTGGGACGAGATGGAGGCAGCAGCGTTACCAATAATAAGAGAATTGCACAGTCGAGGTTTGAAGACACTCTGTTGCCGCTCAGGCGGTGGCGCCGGGCTCCATGTCTGGATGTTTTGGGAGGAACCACAATCAGCAAAACTAGTTCAGCAGTTCATAAGGGCTGTCATAGAAAGCTGCGGCTTCAAGCACGGAACAAAGGGTGGGGTCCGCGAAAAGGTCGTCGAGGTCTTTCCAAAGAATGTGAAAGTTGCTGAAGGGAAACTCGGCAACCTGGTGGCGTTTCCTTTTGCTCGCAAGTCGGTCCCATTAAATGCGGCTTTGCACCCAGTCCCTTGGGGCGATTATCAACCGCTGAAGATCGACGAACTCTACTCACCAAACGTTGAGTCTTTATACGATCCACCGGCTCCAAAAGGGCCGAAGAAGTCCGTACAAACAAGACAATTGCCAAAGACAGCCCCCATGGACAATGGCTCAAGCGCGGACGAAAAGGAGGTTCAAGCAGCGCTAAATTTCATAGATTCCGATGACTACGAGACTTGGACAAAGGTTGCTTTCGCTTTGAAACACAACCTTGGAGAACAGGGTTTCGAACTCTGGGATCGATGGGCCTCCTCCTCTACAAAATATGATGGCGCGGACGAATCCCGTAAAATTTGGGACAGTATTGAACCTGACGGCACTCTTACTATCGGAACGGTTTTTCATCTCGCAAAAGATGGAGGTTGGGAGGGGAAAACGCACCCAGTAATTCGCGAATACAACGCCAAGTATGGGCTGCTAACCTACGCTGCAACGACGCGCATCATATTAAAGAATTCCACAAGCTATGAGGTTCTTTCTTGGCTGAGCAAGCAAGCATTCATCGACCGAAACAAATCGGAAAGGTTTTCGGTGGTCGATGAAAATGGAAATGTCCGCCAGCGCTCCAAGACTGATTTCTGGCTCCAAAGCGCTGATACGCAACACTACCACGAGGTGATTTTTGATCCATCTTTGCCTTCCGGTCACAACGGCGAACGGTGGAACACATGGCGTGGTTTCGCGGTCGAACCGGAGCCGGGCGACTGGAGTGGCATGCAGGAGCACATCCACCAAAACATCTGCAGCGGCGACAATGAGAGATTCGAATGGACGCTCAACTGGATGGCTTTGGGTGTTCAGCAGCCAGCACATGTTATCGGCACTGCCCCTGCGCTTATCGGCCTGCCAGGCACAGGGAAGGGCGTGTGGGCTAATGCATATGGTGCACTTTGGTTTCCGCACTTTGTGACCATCACAAAGGACGATCACGTCAGAGGCCGCTTCAATCATCACATGCTCGGGCGACGGTTAGTCTATGTCGACGAAGCAATGTTTGGAGGTGATCGGCGAAACGCGGGCGTGATTAAGACAATGATCACGGAACCATACATCATGATCGAACAAAAAGGGGTTGATCCAATCATGATGAAGAACCGCATGATCTTCATTGTAACCTCAAATGAACGATCCGTTGTTCCCGCAGATGTCGGTGATCGCCGTTGGCAAGTATTCTACGTATCCGACCAAAGGAGAGACGACAAAGCCTATTTCGCAGCGATAATGCAGCAGATGCAAAATGGTGGATACCAAGCCATGTTGTATGACCTGGTAGAGCGTGACATCTCAAAAGGACCAGATCCACGCAAAACGATCAAAACGCCGGAGCTTTTTGACCAGATCATTCAGGCACAAGGCCCGATAGAGAAATACCTTTACCACGTCTTGGACCTCGGGCAGTTGCCACAACCAGACGCTCCTGGAAACGGTCCAGGGATCACAACGATCGCTGCAATGCACTCCGAGTTGGTTCGCAAGTTTCCTAAATCTGATTATGTCCAGGAGACCATCTTCGGTCGGGAACTCTCAAGAGTGTTCGGCAAAATGCGCAAGGTGCTAAGTGGGAGTTTTATCGCCGGTCACCTACGCTCAGGCGATCCCATTCTGGACCGTTCGACACGATATTACTTTCCCTCCCTTTCGATCTGTCGCAGACGCTTCGAAGATTTCATAGGTCAGACTATTCCGTGGTCTAATGACACAAGCGAGTGGCTCGGAGATGCCGACCCTCCGAAAGATTACGGCGACTTCGATCCCGGCGGTGCGCCGCCATTTTGATATGGGTGAAATAGGCAAAATGGGTGGTTTGGTGCCGCCCATTTTTGTTTGGTCTATGGTGTTTAGCCTGTTTACCCATACTACCTATATTACCCATACTTCTATTTGTTTACCCGGCTCAACATTGCGTGCGGGCACCAGATCATCCTGGGCGCTTCTGTGGGCAGTGTACACTCGCCTTGTTGCTATGATGGCAGAGTACCTGGTGTTTTACGTTTAGTGCCTCAGCGGAGCAATATGAGGCCCAGGGGGCATTCATGAAACTAGCTTTGCGAAGTCCAAACTAAACGGGAGGATTCAGGACATTCGCGGTTGATGCAAATAGTAGTAACCCAAGTCAGTCATAGCGGACATCGAGGTTGTTAGGTGTCCGCAACCCGAGCCCTTATGCAGCTCAAGTGCGATCAACTAGTTGGCATCAACGATTTAGAGACCTTCTTGTGCTGAAATTGGAAAAGACAGCGAGGGGCGATAACTGCGGTCACGCCCACCCTCAAAGTCAAACTCATATAGGCACAGGCGTCCGAGCCCTGGTGCTTGTTGACCGAGGAAGAACGTTAACGCATTGGGCGCTGCGACAAACAGATGGGTTACTGATCTAGGTGGTCGCGTGCAATCTGCTGAGCGCATCGCGTTCCCTGCAGATTGAGCGAGATCGAATGCATGCCGCCCCGCTGTGACAGCCAACGAACTCGATCCCGTTGAGGGGCGAAGTACCAACAACCGCCCGACAGAGGGCAGCTCGTTTTCAACGTAACGGAGAACATCACTAGCGATATCGTGCGTAATACCAACGGCCACAGCGATGTCAGGTGCGTCAGTTGGCAGGTTGATGAGCGTCTGATCGAGTCTCGACCATTCTGAATCAGCAGGAACGTCATCTGCGGCCCAAATGTTTCGCGCGATCGTTCTCTGTTCTAATTCGACACTTCGACCGGACTTAATATTGAGCACGCTACCAGCCGCGAAGGATAAAGTGGTGTGAGTGTCCAGCGCCAGTCGCAACCTTACTTGGTCACTTGCAGCGGACCGGAGGAATTCTGAGAGCTCCGGATAAATTGTAGCTGACCAATCCGCGTCATCACGAATGTATCTTTCGTCAAAAACGGGAACAAAATTCAGAACTTCATCACATCGATCTTCGAGCCGATCAAAGGCGTGCTCGAACGACTTCACCCCATATACCTTAGGACGCTCTAGGGTATTTCCGAAGAGGCCCTCTCCCTCGCACAGCGCGCTGAAACTATCACGGTCGAACTCCACTTTGCCTTGGCCCATCCACTGAAAGATGAGGTCATCGTATAAGAACGCGCTTTCATGAGGTGGGACTCGGCGCAGTCCAACAAAGGCAAAAAGCAAATCCAACCTATCACGCAAATCGTTTAAGGTTTCCGAGGTGTGTCCGAAGGCCATTGTATTTGCCAGAAGCCGCAATTCGTCCTCATCGATGTTGAGATGCTCCCTCCATGCTTTTCGGATTCTGCCAACGGCACTGTTATCCGTCTTGGCCGCATAAAGGCGATCCAGGCGGATAGAACCCGACCGCTGACTGATGACAGGATTGAGCGCGTCGGCACGATCTAGCTGCCAATTTGTCACCAGCTTGAATTGAGCGCCGTACCCGTCTGGTGCATTTTTCTGCTGCGCGTCGCGTGCACGCTGAAGAAGTGAGCGGGAATTTGCATTGATGAACTCCGGATCCGCTAGATCGGAGTATCCATAGGTGCCCGGGGAAACATGCCACTTGCATTGCAAGTGCTCTCGTTTCAGCGGCTTGCCGGACGCATCCTTCGGCTCGCTACCGGAAGCATATTCCGTCCAGACATCATCAAAACTCTTTGGCCCGTTTTCGAAACCGACACGAATGATCGGACTGTCCGGGTCAAGTAGCCTGGCCGCGCGGAGCCAGAACTGACGGGCCTGGAAGGTGTCACCATCTCGCCTTGAGGTCACCGCCTGCGTCATCGGTTTAGCTCAAACTGCAACAGCGTCGTGAAATGGAGGTGTCGGCTTCATCTCTCGTGCAATTTGAACCGCACGCGCACCATCTACAGGTCGTAATGGGTAAGCATCGAGTACGAGCGCAGGGATGAGCCGCTGTGTTAAGTCGGAAAATGTAAATCCATGCGACCTGCCTTCGGCAGGGCCTGTCGCCGCCACGAGCGCTTGCAAATGCTGTGGCGTTAGACCGAGCGGCTCAAGACGGTTCGAAAGAACGAATCGGCGCTGCGCATCGTCAGGTCGCGAAAACTCCAAAATATCGGCTGCGCGCCTCCTGACGGCGGGATCAAGAGAATTCAGCCGATTTGTACACATGATGATAGCGGCAGGAACCTTTGCATTCGCAATTTGATCGACGCCACGTATGAAGGCATTCACACCGGCGCGATCTTCGTGATGCATCTGGCTTGCTTCGCGCGACTGCGCCAATGCATCTGCTTCATCGACAAGCAGTATAACCGCACCCCGATTTTTGACGCCGCCGGTGGCCAGTTTTTCGGCCGCCTGTAATGTGTACTCAAAAGCTGAAGAGATCAGTTGCGTCATTTCACCGACCCGGCCCTGGCCCCGCGTAGACAAGCTAAGTGGCATCAAAGTAATGTCTATCTTCTCTTGGCGGGCAACGGCATCACCAATGGTTTCGGCAAGCTCGGTCTTACCCGATCCTACGTCACCAGCGAGAACAACTAGTGGAGGTCTGCGCAGCACGGTATCCAGCAGCGCAGCTGCACCGGGGTGATGACGATTGGCCCATTCGGCTAAGCCTCCGGGATTGACCAAAAGGCCCAGAACTTTCGCCAGTCGGTCTTTTTGCTGATCCAAACCGACGAGGCGTGCGAGCCGCTCTTGTGGTTCGAAATCCGGATATACGAGGCATCTGTCAAACAATTCGCCTAGGGTTGGCTTCATCTCCATCACAAACTCCGTACGGTTGCTCGTTCGAGGGCGCGACCACCCGAAGAATATGTCTTATCATTCGAAAGATACCCACTCACCGTGGGTTCCGCTGCACCGGTTCGGACGTATGGTAGTTCTGCTTCAAACGCGTCTTGTTCAGCTGTGCTCAAAGCGTGCCATTTGGCGCTGTAGTCCAGATATGTGTAGAAAGAAGCTCCTACAACGTCGGCCCCTGGGCGGATTTTCCCCGGGTCGTCATCCGCAGAACCACTGAAAAGGTCTTGAGCGGTGTACTTCAGCGTTGGTTCTATCCAGAAACCGTTTCGCTTGAATCCGTACCAAACGTAATTCAGATAACCGGCTTTTATCAATGCGATTGCTTCTGTTTCATACTGAGAAATCTTGTGATCACTTGGCGACCCATAAAGGCGCTGAACGCGCTTCAGATCAGTCGCAATCTTTGCCGCCATATGACGGGCATGTGTAACCGTGAAGGTCGTGCTGTCAGAAATTGTAAGACTGTAAGACATGCTGCTACCTCAAACTTGAAAAGTCGAGCCAAAGACCTTTTGCCAATAGGCAATCGTCAGCTGTTTTGTTGGTGCCGCCAAAGCAGCATCTATTGCATCGCCAGCATCAAGCGCGGCGTCTACAATCGCGTCTGCGTTCGATGGCGTGTATAGGCGCGCGACGTTGTTGTCTGCATTTACTGGGTCGATGATCTGCACCGTGTCCGTAAGAGAACCGACGCTTGATGGCGAATAGTAGTCTGAGAAAACAATCCGTTCTCGCATATTGCTCTTCGCGATGTACGTGAAGAAATGCTGGAGAGCCTCGGGATAGTCGCCAAGGTCAAGACCATCATCGCAGAGCTTCGCCAAGATCATTTCGATCATGAATGACTTGAATCGGAAATCCGGATCTTCATTTTTCAGTCGCCGTGCCCAAAACTTCACCAGCCGCACGACCTGAGCGAAATGTGTCTCCTGAGACTTCTTGCGTTTTGACGCAAAATCAAGGTGAAGTGGAATGCTGGTTTTAAGGAATGATCCGTCTTCCTGGCTGACTAAGTCACCATACCATTGTGGGTCTCCGCTGTAGAGTATCGGGACGATGTCTACATCAAGTCCTGTTCCCTTGAACGAAACTGTAACCGAATAGGTCTGGGGCTGAACTTGGTCCGAAGTGAAATTCGGAAACGCTTTGCGCAATCGCTCTGCAATGTAGTTGAGGAGTTCATCGACGTCCTTTGGAGCGTCAGCGCCACTCACATAGCATGCTACATCGATGTCATTGAGTGACCGAAGCGCGGTTCCTTTGGCCAAGCTACCAGAGAGCAGCATCTTTTTCAGCGTGAAGTCGGGATGCTCATTGAGGTAACCTTCCAGCTTTTCACGAAGTCGCCGGGCCTGGGCTCTAAACTCATCCGCCTTCGCTTTGGGTAGATTTACTCGATCAGTGGCAAACTGTGCAATTTCCTTATGCCCTACGTGATCTCTGCTCATTTCCTCAGCCTCTCTGCTGCAAGCCTCTATTTCATGACCCGAATCTCCCTCTATTCGCATCAACACTATTGAAACTATATGGGTATAGATGCTATACATGTCAAGAAGCAATAGGGGTCAAAAATGCCTGATATTTCACCACCGGGACGCAACCTCACTCCCCGCTTCGAATTCATCGAATGGCGTTTATTCTGGGAAGGCCATCTGAACCGGAGCGATCTTGAGGAGCGTTTTGGGATTTCGACGCCGCAGGCCTCGGTTGATCTTAGAAACTATCGAGAAGCGGCCGGGGAGAATATTGAGTACAACGCGACAGAGAAACGTTTTGTCGCATCAAAATCGATGAAGCCTCGTTTCCTGAGCGTTTCGGCCAATCGGCTCCTTTTGCAGCTTAGGGCCTTGGTTAACGGCGTTCTTAAACGCGATGACCTAATGTTCAGCCAGACCCCTCCGGTCGATATCACACCGGAGATTGTGCGAGACGTCAGGGCAGAAGTCCTTCAGGGCATTTTGGGTGCTATAAAATCCAAAAGAGCTCTTGCGGTTCTCTACCAGTCACTTACCAGCTCTCGATGGCGCGAAATCGCTCCTCATGCACTGGCATTCGATGGTCATCGTTGGCACGCGCGGGCTTGGTGCTGCGAACGTGAGGAGTTTCGTGATTTCGTATTGACCCGCATTGAGAAGCTCGGGAAATCGAGAGAGGTGGACTTTGACCCCGATCACGACTTTGCTTGGCAGACCAAGGCAGAGCTTTGCTTGTGCCCCCACCCTGAATTGAGCAAAGAACAGAGTGACGCGATAGAACGTGACTACGATATGCAGGATGGGGTTCGTAGAATTGAGATGCGGTTGTCACTGGCTTTCTATTTCATCAAACGCCTAAACTTGGACCTTGATGTCTTGGAGCCGGCCCGCGCCCAGATACGGTTAGCCAACCTCACTGAAGTTGAGGCTGCAATCTTGGACGCTCGAGAAAAGTCAATACTTTTTAGTGCAAATAGAAAGTCCTGACACGATACAGGCGACTGGGCGAGATCAATCTCAGGAATGGACCTCCGCGATGCAGAAACAGCGAGGCCGGAACGACAACGCCTTGGTCGTGAAAAAACTCTCCCAGACTGCTGGCGTGTTCGGGAAGGCTTCCAACCAAGCCCCGATCTAGTGAGACATATATGCGAAGCGCAACAAAAGCCCCCGTCTAGCAGACCTCGAATTCGCCACTACTCAGAGTCTGCAGTTGGAGTGAATGCCTTCTCTGACGGGCGGCCCTGCGGCATCAGGAAGGTAGGTCGAAGGTCCGGATCGGGCCAAATTGATTGCACCTGAGCAGGATAGTGGTGCCTCAAGAGGGACTCGAACCCCCGACCTTGTCCTTACGAAGGACCTGCTCTACCAGCTGAGCTATTGAGGCTTTCAGGCCCTACTATGGCCCTACTAGTTCTATGTCTTTGCCGCGAAGCCTTTGGTTTCGCAAGTCATTCTCGCGGGGACCCGCTAATTACGAATGACGTGCTCTACCAGCTGAGCTACAGCGGCACCGTTGGTCCTCCGAAGCTGAATTCGGAAGGATGCGAAGGCTTTTTTAATTCGTCAGGTCTGCGCCTGCAAGCCCGGATCAGCGCGCTGCGGCTTCATGAAAGTTCTGTGACACAACAGGTTTTCCGGTTGACCACCAACTTCTATTTCCATATTTCATGAAATATGATAGAAGAGATCACCGATCAGCTGGCCATTCTGGGCCATCCGCAGCGCATCACTGTCTTTCGCATGTTAATGCGACGGTTTCCCGACACTGTGCCCGCGGGTGAGCTGGCCTCGGAGCTGGATATCAAGCCCAGCACCATGTCGAACTATCTGAATGCGCTGCAAAGGTCCGGGCTGGTGACTCAGGAACGCTCAGGCACTTCCCTGCTTTATTCCGTCGATATGACAAAAGTGCAGGGAATGCTTGATTTTCTAGTCGTCGATTGCTGCCGGGGTCGTCCCGATATCTGCATGCCTTTCACACAGGGAAATGAAGACATGACTGACCGCAAGTTCAACGTCCTGTTTCTATGCGTGGGCAATTCCGCCCGCTCGATCTTTGCCGAAACACTGCTGCGCCAATTGGGTGGCGACAGGTTCACCGTCTATTCCGCCGGAACGCAGCCCGCGTCCGAGTTGAATCCCTTTGCCGTGCAGGTGTTGCAGGACAAGGGTCACGATACTTCGGTCCTGCGCTCCAAGCATATGTCGGAATTTGCAACCGACGGGGCGCCGGAAATGGATTTTGTTTTTACCGTTTGCAATCAAGCTGCGAACGAAGACTGCCCGGCCTGGGAAGGCCAACCGATCAGCGGCCATTGGGGCATGGAAGACCCGGTGAAAGCTACCGGAACCGATGCCGAGAAAAGCCTCGCCTTTCAAAACGCCTATGGCGCGCTGAAGCGCCGGATCGAGGCGTTCACCTCCTTGCCGGTCGAAAGCCTTGACCGGATCGCCCTACAATCTGCTGTCGATGACATCGGCAGAACCTCTGTCGGAGACTGAAATGACCACATATGCTGTGAATGGCCTGGGCCGGATAGGAAAACTGGCTCTGAAACCGCTGTTGGAGAAAGGCGCCAAGATCGCCTGGATCAACGACGCGGTCGGAGATGCCGAGATGCACGCGCATCTGTTGGAGTTCGACACGGTTCATGGCCGTTGGGACGCCACTTTCGAGCATGATGACGAAAGCGTCACCATCAACGGCACCCGCCTGCCCTTCATCGGCACCAAGGATCTGAGCGCTCTGCCGCTGGACGGCGTCGATGTGGTGATTGACTGCACCGGTGTCTTCAAGACCGAGGCAAAACTGGCCCCCTATTTCGATGCGGGCGTAAAAAAAGTTGTCGTCTCGGCCCCGGTCAAGGACGGCCCGACCGCCAACATCGTGATGGGTGTAAATGAAGACATCTACGATCCGGCTACCCATCAGATCGTGACCGCAGCCTCCTGTACAACGAACTGTCTGGCCCCGGTGGTGAAGGTCATCCACGAGAATCTGGGCATCCGCCACGGCTCGATCACCACGATTCATGACGTGACCAACACGCAGACCATCGTCGACCGTCCCGCCAAGGACTTGCGGCGCGCGCGGTCGGCGTTGAACTCGCTGATCCCGACCACAACCGGCTCGGCCACGGCAATCACACTGATCTACCCCGAACTCAAGGGGCGTCTGAACGGCCATGCGGTGCGGGTGCCGCTGTTGAACGCCTCACTGACCGACTGCGTGTTCGAGGTTGAGCGTGAAACCACCGTCGAAGAGGTCAACGCCTTCTTCAAAGCCGCCGCCGAAGGTGAATTGAATGGCATTCTGGGCTATGAGACCCGTCCGCTGGTGTCAACCGACTACACCAATGACGAGCGCTCTTCGATCGTCGATGCGCCGTCGACCATGGTGGTGAACGGGACACAGGTGAAAATCTATGCCTGGTATGACAACGAGATGGGCTATGCCCACCGCCTGGTCGATGTGGCGTTGATGGTTGGGGCCTCGCTGTGACCGATCGGCCCGAGGGGCTGTCGGCCTATATCGCGGTCACGGCGGCCTATTGGGCTTTTATGCTGACCGACGGAGCCTTGCGGATGCTGGTGCTGTTGCACTTTCACACGCTTGGCTTCTCGCCGGTGCAACTGGCCTATCTGTTTGTCCTCTATGAGATCGCCGGGATGGTGACGAACCTTGCAGCGGGCTGGATCGCGGCGCGGTTTGGCTTGACCTCGACGCTCTATGCAGGGCTGGGCTTGCAGGTTGTGGCGCTGCTGGCGCTGACGCAACTAGACCCTAATTGGGCGATTAGCGCATCTGTGGCCTTCGTCATGATCGTGCAAGGCGCAAGCGGAGTGGCCAAGGATCTGGCCAAAATGTCCTCAAAATCCGCAGTGAAATTGCTGGCCCCGACCGAGGGCGGCGGGCTGTTTCGCTGGGTAGCGGTGCTGACCGGATCCAAGAACGCGGTCAAAGGGCTGGGCTTCCTTCTTGGTGCAGCCATGCTAGCAACGCTGGGCTTTCAGGCGGCGATCATCGTGATGGCACTCGTTCTCGCCGTGATCCTGTTCGCCGTCATCCGCTTCATGCCCCCCGGCCTGCCCAAGGGGCGCAAGGGCGCAAAGTTCTCTGAGGTCTTTTCGAAATCTGCCAACGTCAATTGGCTGTCCGCCGCGCGGGTCTTTCTGTTTGGTGCCCGCGACGTTTGGTTCGTGGTCGGCATCCCAATCTATTTCTACGCCGTCCTCTCGGATGGTACGGAAGAGGGCAACCGCGCCGCCTTTTTCATGATCGGCACCTTCATGGCGTTCTGGATCATCCTCTACGGCGTCATTCAGGCCAACGCGCCCAAAATCGTGCGGGCCTCAGACCGGTCCGAGGGCGATTTAATCCGCGCCGCACGCAGCTGGGCCGCCATGCTGTTCTGCGTTCCTGCGGCTCTAACGCTAGCAGTTTTGCTGTCTTCCGGGCCGGAAACATGGCTGACAATCACTTTGGTCGTAGGCCTTCTGGTGTTTGGAGCAATCTTCGCCGTTAACTCATCCCTGCATTCCTACCTGATCCTCGCCTTCACCAAGTCCGAACGGGTCACGATGGATGTCGGCTTCTACTATATGGCCAACGCGACAGGACGCCTTTTGGGCACCGTCCTGTCCGGCTTTACCTATCAGGTCGGCGGCCTGCCCCTTGTGCTGGGCACAGCGGCTGTCATGGTGGCCCTTGCGGCGCTCACTTCGGGCAAGCTGACCGACCAAACAACTGAGGCATATTCATGAGCATCTTCGAGCGCTATCTGACCATCTGGGTCGCCCTCGCCATGGTCGGCGGCGTGCTGATCGGACTGGCCGCGCCTGGTCTGGTCGGCCTGATCGCCGGGGCCGAGGTGGCCAGCGTCAACCTGGTCGTGGCCCTGCTGATCTGGGCCATGGTCTATCCGATGATGGTCGGCGTCGATTTCAAAGCGGTCGCGGGCGTGGCCCGGCAACCCAAAGGTCTGATCGTGACGCTGGCGGTCAACTGGCTGATCAAACCCTTCACCATGGCTCTACTGGCAGTATTGTTCTTCGACTATGTCTTCGCCCCGTGGATTCAGCCGGAAGATGCTGCACAATACACCGCGGGTCTGATCCTGTTGGGGGCCGCACCCTGCACCGCGATGGTATTCGTCTGGTCGCAACTGACCAAAGGCGATGCGACCTATACTCTGGTGCAGGTCTCAGTAAATGACTTGATCATGGTGGTGGCTTTTGCGCCGATCGTCGCCTTTTTGCTGGGGGTCACCGATATCTCAGTCCCATGGCAAACGCTGGTTCTGGCCACCGTTCTCTATGTGGTTTTGCCCCTGATGGCCGGTTTGATCACCCGCAAGCGGCTGGGCTCGCAGGAGGCCATCGATGCCTTTTCCGCCTGGGTCAAGCCGTGGTCGATCATGGGTCTGATCGCAACGGTGGTGATCCTTTTCGGCCTTCAGGGAGAGACGATCCTGGCCAAGCCCATGGTCATCGTCTTGATTGCCGTGCCGATCCTGATCCAAAGCTATGGCATCTTCGCGCTGGCGTACGGAGCTGCCTATGCCCTGAAGGTCCCGCACCGGATCGCGGCCCCGTGCGCCATGATCGGAACCTCAAACTTTTTCGAGCTGGCCGTTGCCGTCGCCATCAGCCTTTTCGGCCTGAACTCCGGCGCGGCGCTTGCAACGGTGGTGGGTGTGCTGGTCGAGGTACCGGTGATGTTGTCACTGGTGGCCTTCGCCAACCGCACGCGGGCCCGGTTTCCCGAATCCGCGACCCTGTAAACCATTCAGCGCACCGAATGATCATACAACACCGCAATCGCCGCCGAGGCGATGCGTGTGCGCCGGTCATCGGCACGACTTGTCAGCATAATCGGCACCTGCGCGCCCAGGACAATCCCCGCAGCCTCGGCCCCTGCCAGATACATGAGCTGCTTGGCAATCATGTTGCCGGCCTCAAGGTCCGGCGCGACCAGAATATCGGCCTGCCCCGCCACGTCGGACTTGATGCCCTTGGTCGTGACCGCGCGCATCGACACGGCGTTGTCAAAGGCCAGAGGGCCATCAAGCATACCGCCCGTGATCTGCCCACGATCCGCCATTTTGCACAGGGCACCAGCCTCGACCGTGGATTGCAGCCGGGGTGTAATGGTCTCAACCGCTGACAGGATCGCTACTTTTGGCGTCTCGATCCCGATGGCGCGGGCCAGATCAATCGCATTCTGAACCATATCCGCCTTGGTCTGCAGATCGGGCGCTATGTTGATGGCCGCATCGGTGATCAAAAGCGGTTTGGAATAGGTCGGCACATCCATGACGTAGACATGGCTCATCCGGCGTTCGCTGCGTAGACCATTGGTCTTGGAGACGACGGCCGACATGACCTCATCCGTGTGCAACGCGCCCTTCATCAGGGCCTTAACACGACCATCACGCGCCAGATGCACCGCGCGTTCGGCCGAGGCATGGCTGTGCGGTGTATCAATGATCTCAAGCCCGCCGATATCCAACCCGGCCGCATCCGCCGCATGTAGTATCCGGCTGCGCGGACCGACCAAAACAGGCTCTAACAAACCTAAATCGCGGGCCGAGAGCGCCCCCTCCAACGCGCTTTCATCACAGGGATGGACCACAGCCGTCGGCAACGGATCCATTTTCTGAGCCGCGCTCAACAATCGGTCATAGGAGGCGCCTCGGTGATGCAAAACCAGATCCGGCATCGCCATTCGGGGCCTTTTGACCTTTTTGTCCGGCGCGATCACAACGGCCTGGCCAGTGATCACAGGCTTGCCATCGCCAGTCGTACAGAGACAATCCAGAGTGACGTGCTTATTCGCGGGCTGCTTTTCGGTCACGGTGACGCGCACAGTGACCGTATCGCCGATACCAACGGGTTTAAGGAATTTCAGGGTCTGATCCAGGTAAATCGTCCCCGGCCCAGGTAATTGCGTACCTAACACATTGGATATCAGCGCGCCGCCCCACATGCCATGTGCGACCACCCTGTGAAAAACGTCCGCCTGGGCAAAGGCCTCATCCACATGGGCCGGGTTCACATCGCCTGAGATCGCTGCAAAGGCGTCGATATCCTGCGCGGTCAAGGTGCGGGACAGCTCGGCGGTATCTCCGACACTTATCTCATCAAACGGCCGATTTTCGATGAAGCCGATGCCGGTATCCTCATCCGATGACATCCATTCCCCTTTCAATACAAAAGCCAAACCTTGGGCAGACAACCCGAACAGTTGCTGTTCAACGACCCATAAAGGCTCAATATGACAGAGACATGCAAGCGCCGCGACGGTCAGACCGCGCGATCCTGTGCGCGATACGAACCCGGGCTGCGGTTGGTCCATTTCCGGAATGCGCGGTGAAAATTCGCCGGGGCCGAGAAACCCGTATCGAACGCAATCTGCTCGATACTGTCGCCGCTTTGCTGCAGGGCGCGGATCGCAATATCGCGGCGCAGGGCGTCCTTGATGTCCTGAAACGAGGTGCCCTCGTCCTTGAGACGCCGGTTCAGGGTCCGGGGCGTCATCTTCAGAGCAAGGGCCGCATCGGAAAGCTGGCTGCTTTTCCAGGACGTCCGATACAGGAACGCCCGGACCTGCAGGCTGTTTGTATGGGCGCGTGAGTTGGTGAAAATCCAGTCGATCGGCGCGCGTTCCAGAAATAGAGACGCCTCAGCCGGACTGCGCGTGATCGGGGGATCAAAGCGGCGCGGATCGAACAGAATGCTGGTCTGCGGAGCATCGAATGTGACCGCGCAGGGGAAGACAACCGCATAGTCCGCCGCAAAACTTGGCCGCGCAAAGGCAAAGCGAACGGCTTTCACCGGCGTTTCCGATCCGCTCAGCCATGACAGCAGCCCATGCGCAAGTTTCAGGATCAGCATATGGCCAAAGCGCTGGGGTGCCGTGTTCTGTCGATACGGTACCAGCGAAAGCTCAGCCACGTCCGGCCCGGTGCGAAGGTCCAGGTGGAAATCGTCCAGCAACAAATTCCAGAATGTCGAGAAACGATACAGCGCCGAGGTCAGACTGCTTGCTTCCCGCAGGACAGTCACAAGGTGCTGCAGCGCGCGCGGTCGGATGGGACGGCTCCAGAGGCCCATCATCTCGTCCCCGGTCTCAGGCGCCGCAAGTTGGTACAGGCGGGCGATTTCCTGAAGCGTCACGCGCTGTGCAGGCTCTGACGCAGTGACGTGCAGGCCCGAACGGCTCAGCAGGAACTGCATCTGATCTGCGCTGCAACACTTCCCCAATGCCTCAAGCCAATCCCGGATGAAACCGGCAGAAACGGTTGTAAGTGAGATGGGGTCATTGCTGACCATGATCGCCCCCAGTTTGGCAATATCGGATAGTAACTTGGCAATATATGAGCTTTTCGGCAAGCTAAACGGCATATAAATGACGTAAAACCACAACGACCATTGGGGGAATCTGGCATGTCCTATCAGCCACCCGTGCAGGATCTGATGTTCTGTATCGAACACCTGTCCCATTGGGAAACAGTGTCCACTCTGGACGCATACTCTGGTTTCGACCTGACCGATATCGGCGCTGCGCTAGAAGGCTATGCCCGGTTTTGCAGCGAACAGATCGCGCCCCTGTCCCATATCGGAGACACGTTGGGCGCACAGTTTGACAACGGTCGCGTGACGATGCCCGAAGGGGACGCGCAGGCCTATGCACAGTTTGTTGAAATGGGCTGGCAGGCCCTCACGCACCCGCCAGAGTTTGGCGGCATGGGACTGCCGCGTACGGTTGGCGCGGCGGCAGTCGAGATGCTGAACGCTGCCGACATGAGCTTTGGCCTGTGCCCCTTGCTGACCGATGGTGCGATCGAGGCGCTGCTGCTCACGGGCTCGGACGCGCAGAAAGCTACCTATTTAGAGCCCTTAATTGCTGGGCGCTGGTCGGGCACGATGAACCTGACCGAACCGCAGGCGGGCAGCGATCTGGGTCGCGTCTCGACCAAGGCGGTGCGGCGCGAAGATGGTAGCTATGGCGTGTCCGGCACCAAGATCTTCATCACTTATGGCGCACATGACCTGACTGAGAACATCATTCATCTGGTTCTGGCACGCACCCCTGACGCGCCCGCCGGACCGAAGGGGCTGAGCCTGTTCATCGTCCCGCAGAAGATGGTGGCAGAGGATGGCTCGGTCGGGGCCGAGAATTCGGTGAACTGTGTCAGCATCGAACACAAGCTGGGCGTACGCGCCAGCCCGACGGCGGTGCTGGAATACAAGGACGCCAAGGGCTTCCTGATCGGTGACGAAAACCGCGGGCTGGAATATATGTTCATCATGATGAACGCGGCGCGCTTTTCGGTCGGCGTTCAGGGCATCGCGACATCAGAACGCGCCTATCAGCGCGCCTTGGCTTATGCGCGGGACCGGGTCCAAAGCCGCCCCGTGAATGGTCAGGTCAAGGATGCCGTGACGATCATCGAACACCCCGACGTGCGCCGCATGTTGATGCGGATGCGCAGCCTCACCGAAGGCGGGCGGGCCATGGCGGCGGCCACAGCCGGTTTGCTAGATATCGCACATCATCAGAGTGATCCGGAGATGGCCGCCCTGGCCGAGTTCATGGTTCCGCTGGTCAAGGGCTTCTGCTCGGAACGCGCGGTCGAGGTCGCCTCACTGGGCGTTCAAATCCACGGCGGCATGGGCTTCATCGAAGAAACCGGAGCCGCTCAGCACTATCGCGACGCCCGCATTCTGCCGATCTACGAGGGCACCACCGCCATTCAGGCCAACGACCTTCTGGGCCGCAAAGTCATGCGTGACGGGGGCGAGACCGCCCGCCGGTTCGCCGCCCGTATAGCGGCAACCGAGGCCGAGCTGGCAGAAGGCGATGCCACCGCGCAAGCCATCGGTGCAAGCCTTTCGCAGGCACGCGCCGCGTTTGAAGCCGCGCTGGATTGGCTATTGGAAAACAGCCGCAAAGATATCGACGCCGCTTTTGCGGGCTCGGTCCCGTTCCTGATGCTGGCAGGTACGCTTGCGGCGGGTTGGAAACTGGCAAAAGGCGTCACCCCGGCGCAGGCGGCGTTGAACGATGGACAGAACACTCAGTTCATGACCCAGAAGATCGCCACCGCGCTGTTCTTTGCCCAGCACATCCTGCCGGAATGCAGTGCCGAACACACCCGCATCTTACACGGCGCGCGCAGCCTACTTGATGCGGCCTTCCCCGAATAACACCTTTAAAAGGATCCGCAATATGAATGATGTCGTGAACCCCGCCACCTATGAGAACCTCGCGATTTCCGAGCGTGACAACGGCCTCTATGTCGTGACCCTGAACCGCCCGACCAAGCGCAATGCACTGGACGTGGCTACAATCGAAGAACTGATCCGCTTTTTCAGCGGCGCGCGTATGGCCGGCGTGCGGGCGGTGGTGCTGACTGGCGAGGGCGATCACTTCTGCGCGGGTCTTGATCTGGTGGAACACTGGAAAGCCGACCGCAGCCCCGATGACTTTATGCATGTTTGCCTGCGCTGGCATGAGGCGTTCAACAAGATGGAATATGGTGGCGTGCCGATCATCGCCGCCCTGAAAGGCGCGGTGGTTGGCGGAGGGTTGGAGCTTGCCAGCGCCGCCCATATCCGCGTCATCGACCCCGGCACCTATTTCGCTTTGCCCGAAGGTCAGCGCGGGATTTTCACGGGCGGAGGCGCAACCATCCGCGTCTCGGACATGATCGGCAAATACCGCATGATCGACATGATCCTGACCGGCCGTGTCTATCAGGGGCAAGAGGCCGTCGATCTGGGGCTGGCGCAGTACATCACCGAAGACGGTGGCAGCATGGCCAAGGCAATGGAACTGGCAGACCAAATCGCGCAGAACCTGCCTTTGACCAACTTTGCGATCTGTTCAGCAATCAGCCATTTGAACAACATGTCCGGCATGGATGCAGCTTATGCCGAAGCCGTGGTCGGCGGCGTGGTTAACACGCAGCCCGCTGCGCGCGAACGGCTGGAAGCCTTTGCCAACAAAACCGCCGCCCGCGTGCGGCCCAACAGCTAAGACAGGCAGGACTCGGATGCGTCACCATTTCGAAGCTCTTCAGAAGACACGGGCCAACCACGTGCCTTTGTCACCTTTGTCCTTCCTGCGCCGCGCCGAAACCCTGCACGGCGCGCGCACCGCTGTTATCTATGGTGACATCCGACGAAGCTGGGCGGACACTGCCGCCCGTATTCGCGCGGTGGCCAGTGGGTTGGCCGCGCTTGGGGTGCAGAAAGGCGATACGGTCTCGGTCCTCAGCCCGAACATCCCGGAACTGTTTGAGCTGCATTTCGCCCTGCCCTTGACCGGAGGGGTGCTGAATGCGCTCAACACCCGGCTCGAGCCCGAAACCATCGCCTATATTCTGGATCATGCGGACACCAAGCTGGTGATCGTGGACCGGGAACTGGTGCCGCTTCTGTCCAAAGCCTTTGATCTGCTGGGTCGCACAATACCTGTGGTCGAAATCGCCGATCCTGCCGCCACTGGTCAGAGCCTTGGCGGCCAGACCTATGAGGCGCTTACCAAGGCCCCGCCCCTGCCTATCGATCTGCCCGATGATGAGTGGGACGCGATTGCGCTGAACTACACCTCAGGCACCTCGGGTCGCCCCAAGGGTGTCGTCTATCACCACCGCGGCGCTTACCTGATGGCGCTGGGTACGGGCACCGCGTGGCAGATGCCGCCCTATCCGGTCTACCTATCCGTTGTGCCGATGTTCCACTGCAATGGCTGGGGCCATCCCTGGTTGATGGCAATGCTCGGCGGGACGGTTGTATTTACACGCATCCCGGCCGCAGACCGTATTCTGGAGGCGATCCGCACCCATGGTGTGACCCATTTCGGTGCCGCCCCCATCGTTCTGCAAATGCTGGCCGAAGCCGAAATCGACGCTGCCCCGTTTGATCCCGCAATCCGCGTGCTGACCGCAGGCGCGCCTCCGCCCCCTTCGGTCTTGGAGAAGACCCGCGCGATGGGGTTTGACGTCATGCAAGTCTATGGCCTGACCGAGACTTACGGCCACATCTCGCAATGCCTCTGGCAGGAGGAGTGGAACGATCTCAGCCCCGCGGAACAGGCTGAATTGCAAGCGCAACAGGGCATCGCCTTCCCGATGGTCGAAGAGGTCACGGTGATCGACCGCGACAGCGGCGCGCCGGTGCCGCGCGATGGTGCCACACAAGGTGAGATCGCCATCCGGGGCAACACGGTCATGGCCGGGTACTACAAAGACGCCGAGGCGACCTCGAGCGCCTTCAAGGACGGCTGGTTCTGGTCCGGCGACGGAGCTGTGATGCATGAAAACGGCTACATCCAGATCCGCGACCGGCTGAAGGACGTGATCATCTCGGGTGGCGAAAACATCTCATCCGTCGAGGTCGAAGCGGTGCTGTATCGCCATGACGCAGTGCAGGCCGCCGCCGTGGTCGCAATGCCGCATGAGAAATGGGGCGAGGTCCCCTGCGCCTTTATCGAATTGCGCGACGGGGCCGAGGCAACCGCCGAGGATATCATCGCTTTCTGCCGCGATCATCTGGCCGGGTTCAAGGCCCCAAAAGCGGTTGTTTTTGAAACACTTCCCAAGACCTCAACCGGCAAGATCCAGAAGTTCCAACTGCGCGACCGTGGCAAAACACTGTCGCTTTGACGTATCTCTGCCCGGGTTTCTCCAACGAAACTCGGGCAAAGCTTCAAACCTTGGCAAACACGTCTCGGTTCTGTCTGGGAAATCATGGTGCTGCTGGAGAGAATTGAACTCTCGACCTCTCCCTTACCAAGGGAGTGCTCTACCTCTGAGCTACAGCAGCATCGTGGGCGGGTGATTAGACTCAAACGAAACGCGGCGCAAGGGTGTCTGGACGGTTTTTTTCGCCTCCTGTAGAGAAAGACCATGGCAGACAAAGATACACCTAAAAAACACGGCAAATCCGGTGATGCGCGGGAAGAGCGGCTGAAAGCGGCGCTCAAGGCCAACATGGCGCGGCGCAAGGCGCAGGCCAAGGCGCGGGCAGCCTCGGATGACAAAGCCGACAAGGACGAGGGATAAGAGCAGATGGATTCGATTCTAGTAACGGGCAACGGCCCGCTGAACGGTCAGATACCGATTGCGGGGGCCAAGAATGCGTGCCTGACGCTGATGCCCGCGACACTTCTCAGCGAAGAACCGCTGACGCTGACCAACGCGCCACGCCTCAGCGACATCAAGACCATGACAGCGCTGCTGCAATCGCTGGGGTCCGAGGTGTCCGCGCTGCAGGACGGTCAGGTGATCGCGATGTCCAGCCATGATCTGACCAGCCAGACGGCGGACTATGACATCGTGCGCAAGATGCGGGCCTCAAATCTGGTACTGGGGCCGTTGCTGGCGCGATTCGGGCAGGCGGTCGTGTCGCTGCCGGGTGGCTGCGCCATTGGCGCGCGGCCGATGGATTTGCATGTCGAAGGGCTTGAGGCGCTAGGCGCCGAGATCGAACTGAAAGACGGGTATCTGCACGCCAAGGCTCCGAGTGGGCTGAAAGGCGCGGTGCACGAGATGCGCTTTGCCTCGGTTGGGGCGACCGAGAACATCGTCATGGCTGCAACCTTGGCCAAAGGCACCACCGTCCTGAAAAACGCCGCGCGCGAGCCAGAGATTGTCGATCTGGTCGAGTGTTTGCGTAAGATGGGCGCTCAGATCTCGGGCGAAGGGACGTCGACGATCGAGATTCAGGGCGTCGACCGCCTGCACGGTGCCACCCATCAGGTGGTGACGGACCGGATCGAATTGGGCACCTATATGCTGGCCCCTGCGATCTGCGGCGGCGAGGTAGAACTGCTGGGCGGGCGCATGTCGCTGGTCAGCTCCTTCGTGGAAAAACTCGAAGCCGCAGGCGTCAGCGTTTCGGAAACCGAAAAGGGCCTGAAAGTTGCGCGCAAGAATGGTCGCGTGCGGGCCGTGGACGTGGTCACCGAGCCTTTCCCCGGCTTCCCCACCGACCTGCAGGCGCAGATGATGGCGCTGATGTGTACGGCCGAAGGGACCTCGGTTCTCGAGGAGCGCATTTTCGAAAATCGCTTCATGCACGCGCCGGAGCTGACCCGCATGGGTGCGCAGATCGAGGTGCATGGCGGGACGGCCACGGTCACCGGGGTTGAGCAGCTGAAAGGCGCGCCGGTTATGGCCACAGATCTGCGGGCTTCGGTCTCGTTGATACTGGCAGGTCTGGCGGCAGAAGGCGAAACAACTGTCAGCCGGGTCTATCATCTGGACCGCGGATATGAGCATGTGGTGCGTAAACTGGAAGGCGTGGGTGCCAAAATCGAACGGATCAAGGGCGAATGACAGACGCAAGTTTTGAAGACGGCCGCGAAGCGCCGCTGAATCTGGGCGCCGAAGACGGTGATGACCTGCAGGTGATCTCGTCGCTTGCGCAGGATGCGGTGTTCCCAGTGACCGAGATGAAGTGGCAACCCTCGCAGCGCCGTTTCGGGCTGTTGCTGAACCGCTTTAGGTGGGAGGACAAGGATGCCGCCACGCGCCGCGACCGCCCATTTGAGCGCGTGCAGTCGGTTCTTGTGTTCGACTCGGTGTTGTCGGTCGCCAGTCAAGGGATCGACCGCCGCGACACGGATATGGTGATGTCGCTGCTCTCGGTCGATTTCGAGGCCGGCGAGGACGGCGCAGGCCAGATCCTGCTGACCCTTGCGGGCGACGGCGCGATCCGCCTGACGGTCGAGGCAATTGAAGCCACCCTGAAAGACGTGACGCGCCCCTATCAGGCTCCCTCGGGTCAGGCACCGCATCATCCAGAATAAACGCGGCATATCGCAGGCCTTCTCTGGACCCGCCTCGGGTCTGGAGCTGCGCCGTGCGACCGTGTTCGATGTGTTCCAGATCAGCCAGGTGCTGATCCGCTCTATCACCCATCTCTGCGCCGCGGATCACCACAAAGACCCCGAACTTGTGGCGTTGTGGACCGCCAATAAAGACCCGCAGACCGTTCGCGGCTGGATACAAAGCGGCTCGGATATCTGGGTGGCTGAGCTAGACGGACAGATCGTGGCCGTCGGAGGGCTGCGCCACGGTTCGATGATCTCACTGCTTTATGTCGATCCCGGCCATGTGCGGCGTGGTACCGGGCGGGCCCTGCTGGCCAGGCTGGAAAAGGAGTTGGCGGATCAGGGCTGCGCACAGGCCTATCTGGATGCAACACACACAGCACGGGCCTTCTACCTCAGATATGGCTGGGTTTCGGCGGGTGATGAGGAAGAGTGGCACGGTATGACCCAATTCCCCCTGCGCAAATCGCTGCACCCGGCCGAGAAGGGTTGAGACCAACCCTTACGGGCGATATGTCCCCGTGAAACGCTCCGGAGTGCCAGATCATGCCCGTTTTCCTCGACACCACCTCGCCCGAGTTTGAAGCCGCCTTTCAAACGCTTCTATCGGCCAAGCGCGAAGACAGCCCGGATGTGGATGCGGTGGTGGCTGGAATCATCGACGATGTCCGCAGCCGTGGCGATGCAGCGGTGATCGAGCTGACCGCGAGATTCGACCGGTTGGAACTGACGCCCGAGACACTGGCGTTTTCGGCTGACGAAATTGCCGAGGCGGTCGCACAGGTAACTCCGGAAGACCGCGCCGCGTTGGAACTGGCGGCAGAGCGCATCCGCGCCTACCACGAAAAGCAGATGCCCGAAGACCACCAGTGGACTGATGAGACCGGGGCGACGCTCGGCTGGCGCTGGTCGGCTGTCTCGGCGGCGGGTCTTTACGTGCCGGGCGGTTTGGCCTCCTACCCCTCGTCCGTTCTGATGAACGCAATCCCGGCCAAGGTGGCAGGGGTTGAGCGGCTGGCCATCGTCGTGCCCACGCCGGACGGGCAGGCAAACCCGCTGGTCCTACTGGCCGCGCAACTGTCCGGTGTGGATGAGATCTATCGTATCGGCGGCGCGCAAGCGGTTGCCGCGCTGGCCTATGGCACTGAAACGATAGCTCCGGTCGACAAGATAACCGGCCCGGGCAACGCCTTTGTCGCCGCAGCCAAACGCCGGGTGTTCGGCAAGGTCGGAATCGACATGATCGCGGGTCCGTCGGAGATCCTCGCAATTGCTGACAAGGACAATGAGCCCGACTGGATCGCGTTGGATCTGCTCAGCCAGGCCGAACATGATGAAAGCGCGCAGTCGATCTTGATCACAGACGATGCCGAGTTCAGTCAGGCCGTGGCGCAGGCGGTCGAAAAACGCCTTGAGACCCTACAGCGCCGCGCCATCGCCGGCGCCAGCTGGCGCGACTTTGGTGCGATCATCACCGTGCGCGATCTGGATGAGGCCGCCGCTTTGTCGAACCGCATCGCGCCGGAGCATTTGGAACTGTGCGTGGCCGACCCGGTCGCGCTGAGCGAAAAGACCATCCACGCAGGCGCGATTTTCCTTGGGCAGTACACACCCGAAGCCATCGGAGACTATGTCGGCGGCCCCAACCATGTGCTACCGACAGCACGGTCGGCGCGGTTCTCATCCGGCCTCAGCGTGATGGACTTCCTAAAACGCACCACCCTAAGCCAGATGACCCCAGAAGCGCTGCGCGCGATCGGCCCCGCAGCCGAGACCTTGGCGCAATCGGAAAGCCTCGAGGCGCATGGTTTGTCCGTCACCGCACGTCTGAACCGGCTGAACGGCTGATGGGACGCAACGATCGCCAGCTTGTGGCGTTTCTGTGCGTTGCCCATTGAAATCCATTGTTATAGGTCTGAGCAGACGTGAAGGATAGTGACCGTTAAAATGACCCGTATCTCGCATATCGAACTGGATGACCGGAACCTGCCCCCGCCGACCCCTGAGATCGAGCAGGAGCGTAAGGTCGCCATCTATGATCTGCTTGAGGAGAACAGCTTTGACCTTCCTCAGCGGGATGATCGCGCCATTCCTGATGGCCCCTATCACCTGCAGCTTTCGATCCGCGACAAACGTCTGGTCTTTGATATCAGCACCGAAGACAGCCAGAAAGCGGCTGAATTCCACCTGTCCCTCGGGCCGTTCCGGCAGGTGGTGAAGGACTATTTCCAGATCTGCCAAAGCTATTTCGACGCGGTCAAATCTCTGCCGCCCAGCCAGATCGAAACCATCGACATGGCCCGGCGCGGCATTCACAACGAAGGCAGCCGGGTTCTGCAGGAACGACTGGAAGGCAAGGCCGACGTAGACACCGACACCGCCCGACGCCTGTTCACGCTGATCTGCGTGCTACATTTCGGAGGCTAACGGGTGACGCCTCTGCCGCAGTCCATTCTGTTCTGTTGCGACCACAACTCGGTTCGGTCTCCGATGGCCGAAGGCATCATGAAAAAGTTCTACGGCACCGGCACCTATGTGCAATCCGCTGGCGTCCGCAACGATCTGGACATTGACGGCTTCTGCATCGCGGTCTGTCAGGAAATGGGCGTTGAACTGTCCCGCCACCGCACCCGATCCTTTGACGAGATGCAGGAATGGGGCGACGACCTCAGCTCGTTCGATCTGATCGTCGCTTTGTCCCCGGCCAGTCAGCGCAAAGCGCTGGAGCTGACCCGGATTTTCCACCTCCATGTCGATTATTGGCCAATAATGGACCCTACCGGGATGGGCGAGACACGGGAATCAAAGCTACATCACTACCGACAGACCCGCGATCAGATCATAAATCATCTGAAAGACCGCTGGGGCGAACCAACGGAGTGACCCATGAACCAGACCGTGAAGACCTATTTCGACGCCTTCAACGCCGGTGATGTCGATGGCATGCTGGCCTGTCTGTCCGATGACGTGGCCCATCATGTGAACGAAGGCCAGATCCGCGTCGGCAAAGAGAAATTCGCAGCTTTCTGCGCCCATATGAACCGCTGCTACGAAGAGAACCTGACCGATATCGTGGTGTTCGATGCCGAAGGTGGCACCCGCGCTGCGGCCGAGTTTATCGTCAACGGCACCTATCTGGAGACCGACGAGGGCCTGCCCGAGGCGCATGGCCAGACCTACCGCCTGCCTGCAGGCTCGTTCTTTGACCTGCATGACGGCAAGATCACCCGCGTCACCACCTTCTACAACCTTGCGGACTGGACCAAACAGGTCTCGAATGGCTGAGGTTACATCCGTCCGGCCCCTGACCGGAGCGGCACTTGAGGCCGCTTTGGACGACGTGGCGCGACTGCGGATCGAGGTGTTTCGGTCCTGGCCTTACCTCTATGATGGCGACCTGGAATACGAGCGCAACTACCTGCAATCCTATCGCGACAGTGACAAGGCCATCGTTGTCGGTGCCTTCGACAATGACCGCCTGATCGGAGCCTCGACGGGTGCGCCTCTGACCGACCACGCCGACGATTTTGCCACCGCGTTTCAAGGTACAGGTCTAGATCTGTCACAGATTTTCTACTGTGCCGAATCCGTCCTTCTGTCCGACTACCGAGGCCAAGGCGTTGGTCACAAATTCTTCGATCAGCGCGAGGCCCATGCCCGCGCACAGGGTTTCACCAAATGTGCCTTCTGCAGCGTCCAACGCCCAGCAGATCACCCCATGCGGCCCGCAACCTATCGCCCACTTGATACGTTCTGGAGATCCCGCGGCTACGAACCATTGCCCGGAGCCATCGCGCAATTCTCGTGGAAAGATGTCGGGGACGAGGGCGAGACGCTCAAGCCATTGCAGTTTTGGATCCGAGATTTGTCAGCATGAGCCTTGCCGGCAGTCTCTGGTGCTATAGCCAATCAACGCAGGCTTGAACTGCAGCAACGTTCTTAGGAAGTCTTGAAAGACACGCGAGGCAAAGTTCTCAAGCTCAGCGCTTTCTACTGATCAAACCGTATTTGACGGCCCAGCCGCGGAGAGACCTAGTTTTACGCTTTTTTGGGGTCACGCTGTCTTTGCTTTGCGCGCCACCTTTTCGATTAAACTCATAAACGTCAATGACACGTTCCGCGCAGCCGCAGGCCTCGCCCATGCCGACCTTGGCGAAATAGAACTTCTCGAAGCTTTCCGGCTTTTGCATGGTGTCCTCCGGGCTCGATTAAACCACATGGGCCTGAGACCTCCAATTCACTTTGTCGTCGTTTCGTCCGACCGCAAGGTTGGGCCTGTACACGCCTGGGCATCGTCACTTAGTGTCCCGACAAATCAGTACCGAAGGACGGATTCATGAGAGTCGCCACCGCCGCCTATGACCTCGACTGGCTCGACAGTTGGGCGCAGTATGAGGACAAGCTGAACGCATGGGTGGCGCAGGCCGCCGGGAACGGGGCTGAGTTGCTGGTCTTTCCCGAATACGGCGCAATGGAGCTGTCGACGCTGGACGGGGCCGACGTGGCGGGTGATCTGGAACGGTCGATTCAAGCGGTCTCGGACCGGATAGAGGATGTGCAAAACCTGCACCGGCGCTTGGCGAAGGAATACAAGACGTACATCCTCGGGGCCTCAGCACCAGTTGCGACAGGTGTGGGGCGTCCGGTGAACCGGGCTGAACTTTATGCGCCGGACGGGGGCCAGGATCATCAGGACAAACAGATCATGACCCGGTTCGAGCGCGAACAATGGGACATCGCCCCCGGCGGCCCTCTTAAACTGTTCGACACGGCGTTGGGCAAGATCGGCGTACTGATTTGCTATGACAGCGAGTTCCCCCTGCTGGGCCGCGCGCTGAGCGAAGCGGATCTGATCCTTGTCCCCTCCTGCACCGAAGCGCTGGCCGGATATTGGCGCGTGCGCATCGGGGCGATGTCGCGTGCCTTGGAAAATCAATGCGTTACGGTTATGGCGTCCTTGGTGGGGAACAATGACTGGTCGGAAGCCGTGGATATGAACACCGGGACGGGCGGTATTTTTGGCCCACCTGACAAAGGCTTTCCACAGACAGGCGTTCTGGCCGAAGGGGTGTTGAACCAAACGGGCTGGACCTATGCCGATATCGACCTGAGCGATATCGCCGATGTCCGCGCCGACGGGCATGTCCTGAATCGAACCCACTGGGACGAGCAATCCCCCCGAGTCGAATCTGTCACATTCTCCGCGCTTTAATGATTCCGCCCTTGAAATAAGGGAAAAATAGGCTCATTTAAGCGAACATCCTCGCAGATTCTGCGAGTGCAACGTAATGATGGAGACAACATGGCCAAGGAAGATACGCTCGAATTTCCCGGTGTCGTGAAGGAACTCCTGCCTAATGCGACGTTTCGGGTCGAGCTGGAAAACGGCCATGAGATCATCGCACATACGGCAGGCAAGATGCGCAAGAACCGCATCCGTGTTCTGGCAGGCGACAAGGTTCAGGTCGAGATGACCCCTTACGATCTGACCAAGGGTCGGATCAACTACCGCTTCAAGTAACGCCCTACCTCATGGCGTTTATCCTCGGATCGGGCAGCCCAAGGCGGCTGGACCTGCTGGCGCAGCTTGGCGTGCAGCCCGATGCCGTGCGCCCTCCTGACATTGACGAAACGCCCTTGAAGGGTGAGCTTCCGGTTCCCTATTGCAGCCGTATTGCGCGCGAAAAAGCGCAGTCCGTTCAGGCGGATAGTGCAGATATTGTCTTGTGCGCAGATACCACGGTGGCGCTGGGGCGTCGCATTCTGGGCAAACCCGAAAACGCAGGCGAAGCAGCCGAGTTTCTGCACGCTCTGTCCGGGCGTCGGCATCGGGTCGTGACATCGGTCGCGGTGCGCTGCGGAGGTCGGGTTTTGCAGCGAGACGTGGTCTCTCAGGTCAAGATGAAACGCTTATCGGATGTCGAGGTGAACGCCTATCTTGCGACAGATGACTGGCAGGGCAAGGCGGGCGGTTATGCCATCCAAGGTCTGGCTGGGGCGTTCATTCCCTGGATTTCCGGATCGTTCACCGGCATCGTGGGCCTGCCCCTGTCCGAGACCGCCGCACTTTTGCAGGCAATCGGCTACCCATTGTACAGAGAGGCGCCATGAAAGGCCGCACAATCGTTCTGGACCATATCGAGGGCCGCGAAGCAGCCGCGTTGATGGTCGACGGCAAGCTCGACGATTTTCTGATCGCCGGAGACGCGCCGCCTCCCGGCACGATCTACCGGGCCCGCGCAGATCGCCCGGTCAAAGGCCAAGGCGGCATGTTCCTCACCACACCGGACGGGCCCGCCTTTCTGCGTCAGGTCAAGGGCCTCGCACCCGGAGCGCTTCTGCTGGTGCAGGTGACAGGTTTTGCTGAACCGGGCAAAGCCGTTCCGGTCACCGATCGCGTTCTGTTTAAAAGCCGCTATGCGATTGTCACGCCCGAGGCTCCGGGCCTGAACATCTCGCGCAGCATCAAGGATGAGGATGAGCGCGACCGCCTGCTGGAAATCGCCCACGAGGTCATGGGTGACAGCGCCTATGGCCTGATTCTGCGGTCATGCTGCGTTGGTGCGGATGCAGATGACATCGCCGAAGACATCGGTGCCATGCTAACGCAGACCGAACAGGTCCTGAACGATCCGGGCACCGAGCCTGAAACCCTGGCCGAGGGCGACGGCCCTCATATTCTGGCATGGCGCGATTGGACCGAACCTGCGGATGTCGTAACCGAGGCCGGTGGCTTCGAACATTACGGCGTTCTAGACGCGCTGGACATTGCCCTAGGCATTGCAGAGCCTCTGCCGGGCGGAGGGCATCTATACATCGAACCCACCCGCGCGCTTATTGCGGTGGATGTAAACACCGGAGCCGACACTTCGCTCGCAGCCGGCACAAAGGCCAATTTCGCCTGCGCCAAGACCCTTCCACGCGCCCTTAGGGTTCGTGGTCTGGGCGGGCAAATCACTATCGACATGGCCCCGATGCCCAAGAAAGACCGTCGCGGTCTTGAACAGGCCCTACGCGCCGCGTTCAAGGCGGATGGGATCGAAACAACGCTCGCAGGCTGGACGCCGCTGGGCCATTTCGAGCTGCAACGCAAACGTGGGCGTATCCCTCTGAGCGAGGTGCTGGAATGACTTGCCCGATCTGTCAGGAAAAGACGGTTTCCAAATACCGCCCGTTCTGTTCCAAACGCTGTGCGGATCTGGATCTGGCGAAGTGGCTGAACGGATCCTACGCCGTGCCCTCGCAACGCGAAGAGGATATCGAAGACGCGATTTCAGAACCCGAAGACATCCCCCGCCGTCCACACTGAAAAAATGTCAAAAAGCCTCTGGACACTGCTTGGTGCAAGTCATAGAAGGCCTCCACCCAATGGCAATTGCCGTTCCCGTGCCCGGGTAGCTCAGGGGTAGAGCAGTGGATTGAAAATCCTCGTGTCGGTGGTTCGATTCCGCCCCCGGGCACCATTCCCAACAGGTAAGCTACTGTTTCCCTTCAGCTTTAATTGGAGCTGACCAAGGGCGTAGTACATGCTGGAGAGCAAAACCGTTCCCTTCTCATTTGTGAAAGCAGGGGGCTTGTACTTCACACAGCGGGTACCGAAAGACCTCGATCACCATTATACCACCGGATAAATATCGTTTTCGCTGCGGACAAGATCAGCGGCGTCCGCAAAGTCCCGAGCGCAAAGAACTTCTCAGCAATTGGATGATCACTGGTATCATCTATGTATCCAATACGTAGACCTACCGGGTAAGCATCTTCTGAGGATGACTGCCCTCTCTGGATGAGACGAGACTAGGTCCCGTCAGATTCACTAAACTTTCGACTCTATGATGTTTTGTATTCCAGACTTAGGGGATGCTTACCCTATGGGCCAGCGATGACCGCAGCGCCCAGTTCTGAGCGGTCAATATTTTCAGGGGTGACTGGAAACGAAGTCCAAACCGATATCAAGGCAGGGTGCGCTGTGGGTGATCCAGCCCATGGAAATCAGATCGACCCCGGTTTCAGCCACGACGCGCACGGTGTCGGGTGTGATCCCGCCGGAGGCTTCGGCAATGGCTCTCCCATCAATCATACCCACTGCTTCGCGCAAGGTGGCCGGCGTCATGTTGTCGAGCAGCACAGCATCGGCACCAATTTCCAAAACCTGTTCCAACTGCGCGAGTGTATCGACCTCGATCTCGATCTTGATCATATGTCCGACCGTTTGTTTCGCGCTGGTCAGGGCCGGGCCGACGCCTCCGGCAATGGCGATGTGGTTGTCCTTGATGAGCACCGCGTCGCTTAGGGAATAGCGGTGATTCATGCCTCCGCCAGCGCGTACGGCATATTTTTCCAGCGCGCGCAGACCCGGGGTTGTCTTGCGGGTGCAGGCGATCGAGACATGCGTGCCTTCGACACGGCGCACCAGATCAGCGGTCGCGCTGGCAATGCCCGAGAGATGACCCATGAAATTGAGCGCGGTCCGCTCAGCGATCAGCAGGCTGCGGGACGGCCCTTGGAATGTTGCAATCGGCGCGCCGCTCGAAACCGAGTCTCCGTCGTTCACATGGCGAGTCATAGTAATGGCGGGATCAACCAAGGCGCAGGCCAGTTCGGCACAGTCCAGACCGGCGATGCAACCGGGTTGACGGGCGCAGGCCACAACCTCGGATCGATGATCTGATGGAATGACGGCGGCAGAGGTGACATCGCCCGCCAGACCGAGGTCTTCATCCAGAGCGCGGCGGATCATCGGCTCAAACATCGTGCGCGGCAACGGGGTAAGGGGCATGGCGGTCATGGATCAGGCTGTCCTCAGCTGGCGTTCTTGGTCGACCGAACCCGCATGCGACAGGATTTCGGTCATATTCATCTGGTTTGATCGCGGATTAGTCTCTGGTTCGGGGGAATCGCCACGATAGTGCCCGCCGCAGGAGCCCCGACGCTGTTCGGCGAAAACCGCGATTGCAAACGCCACGAGGGCCGGGTCCGAAGTTGGCCCACATGACTGAACATGCGGCAAAAGGTTCGCGATCGCGTTCCGCATCCCGGCCCCATGCCGGATCACACCCAGATGCCCCGACATCATCGGCCGGACAGCGCCGGGATCGGGATCAGGCAACGCAGCGGGGTTGGGGACAAAAGCCCGGTCTCGCATCTTGCTGGCCGCAACATCGCTGGCGGCGCGACGAGCCATTACAACAGCCTCGAGCAGAGAATTGCTGGCAAGGCGATTGGCCCCGTGCAAGCCGGTCGCTGCACATTCACCGATGGCCCACAACCCGGGCAGCGTGCTCTGGCCGGTCTGGTTAACGGCAATGCCACCCATGTGGTAGTGCGCAGCAGGGCGTATCGGAATCGGGTCGCGCGCTGGGTCGATACCTTGGGCTGCGCACAGGGCCTGAATGCTCGGAAATCGTTTGGCAAAGCCTGCGCCCAGCGCCGCGCGGGCGTCAAGAAACGCGCGCCCTCCGCCTGCGATGACCTGATGCACAGCGCGGGCCACCACGTCCCGTGGGGCCAGTTCGGCATCCGCGATATGTGCCATGAACCGCTTGCCTTTCTGGTCGATCAGAGTTGCCCCCTCGCCCCGCACCGCCTCGCTGATCAGGGCCAAGGGTGCTTGGGAGGTGGCCAGCGCGGTCGGGTGAAATTGTACGAATTCCATATCGCGCAGAGCTGCGCCTGCACGTGCGGCCATCACCAGCCCTTGCCCGAAATTGCCGGATGGGTTGGTGCTGGCGTCGAACAGACCCCCGCAGCCACCTGTCGCCATGATGACCTGAGCGGTTCGCAATACGGCCGCTTGACCCATCGCTTGCAGATGAACTCCGGCAACGCACCCGTCGGCGGTCACAATACGCCGGGCTTCGACGCCCGTGAGGCAGGTGATTGAGGGGCAATTCTGCACGGCGCGGGTCAGAGCGGACATGATATCGGCCCCGGTTCGGTCGCCGCCGATATGCAGAATACGGCGATGGGAATGCGCGGCCTCGCGCGCCAGGGCAAATGTGCCATCCTGCGCCCTGTCGAAGTGAATGCCGTATCGCTCAAGCACAGCGATCGCCTCGGCGGCCTCTGACAGGATGCCTGAGGCGACAGTTGCATCACATAGCCCATCTCCGGCCCGCAGCGTATCAGCCAGATGCCAGACAGGATCGTCATCAGCACCCAGCGCCGCTGCAATCCCGCCTTGCGCCCAGGCACTTGAGCATTCCTGCCCCAGCCCGGCGCGAGTGATCAGCACCACGGGCTGCGGCGCCAGTTCCAGTGCGGCCACCAGCCCTGCGATACCGCCACCGATGATGGCGACCCTATCATGGAGCCCCTCAAGCCGGATCATTTCACGGCCAGCATCCGCTCGACCGAACGGCGCGCATCGTCGGCGATGGCGGGATCGACGGTGACTTCGTGACGCCCTAACTCCAAAGCCTCGCGGATATTGCGCAGACTGATGCGCTTCATGTGCGGGCACAGATTGCACGGTCGCACAAACTCCACGTCTGGATGGTTCAACGCCACGTTGTCGCTCATGGAGCATTCGGTCAGAAGGCAAACTCTTGCAGGTTTCTTTTCGCCGACGAAGTCCGACATCACGGCGGTAGAGCCTGAGAAATCCGCCTCGGCCACGACCTCGGGTGGACATTCCGGGTGGGCCAGCACCGTGACACCCGGCCATGCCTCGCGCATAGCCCGAATGTCGTCCGGAGTGAACAGCTCATGCACCTCGCAATGCCCGTGCCAGGCGATCAGTTCGACATCGGTCTCTTTGGCGACGTTCTTGGCAAGGTACTCATCCGGTATCATCAACACACGCGGCACCCCGAGGGACTCCACCACTTTCACCGCGTTGCCCGAGGTGCAGCAGATATCTGAGGCAGCCTTCACCGCGGCCGACGTGTTAACATAGGTGATCACCGGCACACCCGGATGGGCTTCGCGCAACAGTGCGATATCTTCGGGCGTGATGGAATCTGCCAGCGAACATCCCGCCCCCGTATCCGGAATCAGCACGGTTTTTTCTGGGTTCAGCAGCTTGGCGGTTTCGGCCATGAAGTGCACACCGGCCAGTACAATGACGTCAGCGTCGACCTCAACGGCTTCGCGCGCCAGGGCGAGGCTGTCGCCCACGATATCGGCCACGCCGTGAAAGATCTCGGGCGTTTGGTAATTGTGCGCAAGAATGACGGCATTCTTCTGCCGCTTCAGGTCGAGGATGGCTTCCAGATCCTCTTCGTACTGCATCCATTCAGCTGGCGGAATGATTTGCTTAACCCGGTCATACAACTCTGGCAGGCGGAAATCTTTCATTGGCTCCTCCATTTATACTCGATTCGAGTACATTCGAGCCGTGATTATTCTCGATTCGAGATTATGTCAAGCACAACTCAGGATTTGGACAGAGGCAGTCTTGCGCCCGACAGCATGCGGGCCTCAAGAATGGCGGGTCGGTACCGGAACAATCGCGCTGGGCGGCCGCCGGTGCCGCTCGAGATTTCGCCCGTTTCTTCAACCAGTTCCTGCTGGTCGATCTGGCGGCGGAAATTGGGTTTGTGCAAGTGCAGACCCGACAGCGCCTCGACCGTGCGCTGCAATTGAAGCAGGGTAAAGCTTTCGGGCATCAGCTCGAACACGACCGGAGAATATTTGATCTTGGCCCTCAACCGCGAAATGCCAGTGGCAAGGATGCGGCGGTTGTCGCCCGCCATGGGCAGGCCAAACTCGGGCACATCGACCAGACCGGCCTCATACATCAGCTCATAGCGCTGCAGAACCAGTTCCTCGTTCCACGTCTTTCCGTTCAGACCGAACAGATAGTCGATACGCTGTGACTTGAGCGGATCTGCCCCTGCCCAAGCCGTCAGGCGATCAGCGATACGCGGCACTTCCTCGGGGATGCTGTCGCGATGGTCTTCCCAGGGGAAGTACCGGTACCAGCTGCGCCAGGACGGGCGCCCTGCTCCGGCTGCATCCTGTTCGCGCACCAGCCCTAGATAGCTGATCGAAATCCGCTGCGAGGTTTCTACATCCCCAGACCGAGGATCGCGATCCCTGTCCGCAAAGGTATAGAGTTGCTCAAGATAACCCACGGGATGGCCGGTCTGCGCCTCGATCCAAGCGCGCAAACTGCTCTGCAGGCTGCGATGAGAAGACTCGAACGGCCCCGATGGCAGCGCCTCACCCCCCTGCAAGGTCATAACACGCGGCTGGTTGTCGGTCACGGCGACAAGGATTGCGATTAGTTCGGCAGGGGCTAGTCCGCTGGGCAAGAAGGTACCTGTGTATTGCGCAATGCCAGTCGTTGACATCGTGTTTGATTTCTAACCCAGATTTCAAACCTTTGCTTGAGGAAAATGCCATGGCGCCAACACCGACCTCAAAATGGGGTTTTCGCCGATGATTGAAGGTATTTCCGGCAATTGCAGTGGCGACCCCGGCAGGATTCGAACCTGCAACCTGCCCCTTAGGAGGGGGCTGCTCTATCCAGTTGAGCCACGGGGCCGTGCAAAGCCCTCTCTACCTTTGTTTTTTCGGCTTGTCATGGGGTTTACTGTGGGTTTGCTGTAGGCGTGCTGAACAGTTGTAAACTGCAGGGTGTTTACGCTAGCATCAGATAAAACAACAACGCAGGTGCCTTCCGTGAACACAGAAACAAAACGCCCGCTTACCCTTCGCGATGTCTCTGAGGCCTCTGGGGTATCCGAGATGACGGTCAGCCGGGTCCTGCGCAATCGGGGCGATGTGTCGGATGCGACGCGCACCCGCGTTTTGGCCGCTGCGAAGGAACTGGGCTATGTGCCCAACAAAATCGCAGGCGCGCTGGCCTCAAGCCGGGTCAACCTGGTGGCGGTTATCATTCCATCCCTGTCCAATATGGTTTTTCCCGAGGTCCTCACCGGCATCAATCAGGTGCTTGAGGACACCGATCTTCAGCCTGTGGTCGGCGTCACCGACTACTTGCCTGAGAAAGAGGAAAAAGTGCTGTATGAGATGCTCTCATGGCGGCCCTCGGGGGTAATTATTGCCGGGCTCGAGCATACAGACGCGGCGCGGGCGATGCTGGATTCGGCCGGAATTCCAGTGGTTGAGATCATGGATACCGATGGCAAACCGGTTGATGCGATGGTCGGGATTTCTCATCGTCGTGCGGGGCGCGAGATGGCACAGGCGATCCTGAAAGCGGGTTATGAACATATCGGCTTCATGGGCACCAAGATGCCTCTGGACCACCGGGCGCGGAAACGGTTCGAAGGTTTCACCGAGGTTATGGGCAAGCACGGGATCGAGATCGAGGATCGGGAGTTCTATTCCGGCGGCTCGGCTCTGGCCAAGGGGCGTGAGATGACGCAAGCTATGCTGGAACGCTCGCCCGATTTGGATTTCCTGTATTATTCCAACGATATGATCGGCGCGGGTGGTCTGTTGTATCTGCTAGAGCAAGGCATCGACATTCCCGGCCAGATCGGCTTGGCAGGTTTCAACAACGTCGAACTTCTGCAGGGCCTGCCCCGCAAACTGGCGACGATGGATGCCTGCCGACTTGAGATCGGACAGCAAGCGGCCAAGATCATCGCCACGCAGCTTGACGATCCGAATGCCGAGATCGAGACCCGCGTGACTCTGACCCCCAAGGTCAACTTTGGGGATACGCTGAAACGGCGCTGATATTATGGCGCTGAAACAGCTGGACAACCGCACGGCGCGGGCGATCTTCATGGATCGCCACGCGCTGGCCGAACCTCCTTCGGGCGGCTCCAAGGGCACCGATCTGCTGGATTTGATCCAGAGGCTGGGCTTCGTTCAACTCGACAGCATCAATACGGTAGCGCGCGCGCATGACATGATCCTGTTCTCGCGCAGGCCCAGCTATCGCAGCGGGAACCTCAAGCGTTTGTATGAGCGGGACCGGGCGCTGTTTGAACACTGGACCCACGATGCCGCCGTCATTCCGATGGAGTATTACGCGCATTGGCATCTGCGGTTTCAGCGCGATGCGGATCTGCTGAAATCGCGGTGGAAGAACTGGCGTCGGGATGGGTTCGAGCAGCAGTTCGAAACGGTTCTGAGCCATATCCGCGATCATGGACCTGTGTCTTCGTCCGACGTGGGGAAGGATGAAAAGAAGGGCTCGGGCGGGTGGTGGGACTGGCACCCGTCCAAGACCGCGCTTGAGTATCTGTGGCGCTCGGGCGCGCTGACCGTTGTCGGGCGGGAGGGGTTTCAGAAACGCTATGATCTGACCGAACGGGTTATCGAAACGCATCTCTGCCCCGGTCAGCGACCCTATGACGCCGAGGCGACGGTTGATTGGCTTTGCAATGCGGCGCTGGACCGGCTTGGCTTTGCCACTTCGGGTGAGCTGGCCGCGTTTTGGGATACCGTTAGCGCGGCTGAGGCTAAGGCCTGGTGCGCCCAAGGGTTGCAATCAGGCGCACTAGAGGAGGTCGAGGTCGCTTGCGTCGACGGACGCCTTCGCAAACTGTTTACCCGCCCCGATCTGACCGATGGCTTGAGCGATCTGCCCGCACCAACAGGCCGCATCCGAGTTCTCAGCCCATTCGATCCGATGCTGCGTGACCGGAACCGGGCCGAGCGGCTGTTCGGTTTTCACTACCGGATCGAAGTCTTCGTGCCCGAGGCCAAGCGGACCTACGGTTACTATGTTTTCCCGCTTCTGGAAGGCGACAAGCTGATTGGCCGGATCGACATGAAAGCCCATCGCGACGAAGGCGTTCTGCGCGTCAAAGCCCTCTGGCCGGAGCGCGCGATACGCTGGTCGGATGCGCGCAAGCGACGACTGGATTCCGAATTGGACAGACTGCGCCGGTTTGCCGGTCTTGATACGGTCGAATTTGCCAATGACTGGCTGAAAGAGACTAAATAGACTCTATTCTGCGTCCGTCAGGGTCAGGTGAATGGGCTCCAACCCAACTATCCCACCTTCAATTTCATCCCCTGCTGTAACCGGCCCTACCCCGGCGGGGGTGCCTGTCAGGATCACATCGCCGGGACGCAAGTGATAGAAACCGGACAGGTGGCAGATGATCTCATCAATTTTCCAGATCAACTCATGCAAAGTCGCGTCTTGCCTAACCTCGGCGTTGACGTTCAGGTGAATGCGCTTGTTGTCCTCTGGGGACCACTCGGCGGCTCGGGTCAAAGGCGCAAAGACAGCGCCGTTCTCCACATCCTTGCCCAGATCCCAAGGGCGCTGTTGGTTGCGCTCGCGGATCTGAAGATCGCGACGGGTCATATCCAGCGCGCAGCCATAGCCAAAGACTGCCTCCCACGCCTCTGCAGGGGTGGCGCGGAACAAGGGGCGACCGATGGCGACTGCCAGTTCCATCTCGTGGTGCTAGTTTTCGGTCCCCGGCGGGTATGGCACGCTCGCTCCAGTCAGAATGGCGTTTGCGGACGACTTGGTGAAATAGAACGGTGCCTCACGATCTACCTCGTGGCCCATTTCAGCGGCATGCGCCGCATAGTTCCGCCCAACGCAGAAAATCCGACCGATGGGATAGGTCGCCTGTTCGCCGACCACGGGGATGGAGATTGGTTCGGGTAGTGAAAACAGATACGGCATGATGATCCCCTGAGTGTTGCGCCGCGCAGCTTATCGTCTGGCACGCAACTGGCAAGCCGTCGCGATGCGCCGGTTCACGCCGACATCTGCGGCGTGATCTGGCGCAAAGCCGCCCAATTCCTACCGCGGCGCATCTGGGCGTATGAATCCCTTGGAAACAGGTAAAATCGGGCTAAATCGCCTAGTAGATTTGAGAATTGATGGCACCCTCACCACCTGCCCGGCACAGAAGTTCTGCCGGAAAGATCAATACGACTGAAGTGACCTGAAGATACCTCTTGCGGACGCCTCAACATGTCCGCATTGGGACGTGAACGTATCGGAGACGGCAGGCGAAGACACCCATCCCCCTGGGAGTTTCGCCCGTGTTAGACCCTGTTTCAGGGCTGACGCGCCCTCCGACACGTGGGCCGGGCCGTCGGGTAAGACGACACGCAACGGCCTTGGGCCAGGCACAGAATCCAACCCGGGTCTGGCCACCCCGCCGGAGAATTCCCCCTACCTTCTCCGGCGGGGTTTTAGCTCAGCGGCTCACTCTTTGAAATTTTTCAGCTCGTTGAGGATATCCAGAAGCGTTTCATGCTTTTCGGGACCAAGATGCGCGCGCATGCGATCGGCCTGTTGAACAATGCCCGTCAGATTGTCCTGAATGATCTGTTCGCCCTTCGCGGTGATCTCGACGATCTGACGTCGTCGATCTTTGGGGTGACAGCGGCGCTTGATCAGGCCCTTGTCTTCCAGTTTTTGCAAGATGCGCGTCAGGCTGGGCAACAACAGGCATGCCCGTTCGGATATATCGGTCGGCTCGCTTGCACCTTCTTCTTTCAGAAGGCGCAGCACGCGCCATTGCTGCTCGGTCACCCCGGCATCAATCAGCAATTTGCGAATGGGGCCCATCACCCTTTCTCGGGCGCGCAACAAAGCGATGGGCAGGGATCGCGACACCAATGGGAGTTGATCGGACATGCTGAATCATCGCTGAAAAAGCAGGAAGTCTCAAGTCGCCCTGAGAGGAAAGGCTCGTAAGACTCTGATAGCTATAGGTTTAAATCCACTACTGGTGAGCTAAACCCGCATCGCCTCGGCGGCTTTTGCATATCCACCAGAAGCCCCATCCACGAAATGCACATGATCGTCCCGCATGGCTGAGGGGACAAAGCAGGTCATCATCGCCTCATCCTGTACGTGCAGGCCGTAGCGTATTTTGCCGCGGCCGCGGGCTTCATCCAGCATACGCTGGAGGCGGTCCAACGTGGCAGGGTCACAGTCCAGCGTCATTTTCAGACCATCGTCGAATTTGCGGTAGTCCGCGTTTTGGCTGACCATGCGCCGATAGTGACCGGGTTCGAACTGCCCCAACCGCTTGCCCGTAAGAAACAACAGGGCGATCAACAGGTTCTGCCCGAGCAGTTTCAGTTTTTGCGCAAACAGATTGCCCCCGGCGCGCGAGACATGGGCATCCAGCCCAACATCCGGCGGCGGCCATGTCATCGGAGGTCCGTTTTCAGGAACCGGATGCCCCGAACGATCCAGTTCGGCGGCCATGGTGACAACAGATTGCGCCAGATCCGCAAAATCCCGCTCGGTCGCCTGGGCCGTCGGCTGCACCACGACCGAGACGATCTGGCCATGCTGCGCAGGGCTGTTAGACCAGCGGCAGGACAGGCCGTCCAGATTTGGCTGCGCGTTGGGCGCGGCGGGGTCGACCGAATAGTGCCCGGATTTCATCTGCGCCTCGGCCCAAGCCAGACCTCCTCCCGCGAACATGGCATAGTCCACACCGGTAGACGGGGCATAGCGCGCCACCCTCAGGTCTTTCCCGGCTTTGCGCAGTTCCGCCACCGGGACCAGGGCCGCGCGCAACGGCATCTCAAACTCCTCTTCGGCCCAGCGCCGCAGGGTTGCCAACGCTCCAGCCGCGATATCCGCCGCACTGGGTGGCACGGCGAAGCCTGCCCCATCGCCACCAAAGACATATGGGAAAGGCTTGTTTTCCAGAGCGTTGATCATGGCCGAGATCACCGCAGCACCGACCATGTTGACGGTTTTGTACCGTCCCTGGGCGATCTGCGCGGTCGAATCCACGATGTCGGCAACACCCACAACCCAATCGTCCGGAACCGAGGCAAACTGCGCCGGGTCCGACAGAAGGGTAAAATCGCGCCAAAGCGGCAGGGACTCGTAAAAATCTGAATGGAGGTCTTTCATCGTCCCCCCTTTGTTCCAATTGGAGGTTAAGCTAGCCCGAATGTGATCGCTGTCCTACCCTTGCAACATAGTACACGTGCTTGTGCGTTTTGCCACGGCGTGCCAATCAGGGCGGTGGAAATGCGCAGGAAAGGGCCGTTCATGCAGGCTGGTTTGGTTGTACTATGTCTGGCTTATGTCCTGAGCCAGTTTTTTCGCGCGTTCCTTGCCGTTCTCAGCCTTGATCTGGCGCGCGATATCGGAGCCTCGCCCGAGGATCTGGCCTTTGCCTCGGGCCTGTGGTTTCTGGTCTTTGCCGCGATGCAGCTACCGGTGGGCTGGGCGCTGGACCGCATTGGACCACGGCTCAGCGCATCCGTTCTGTTGATGATCGGCGGGGCCGGAGGGGCGCTTGTTTTTGCTGCCGCCACCAACTCGCTGCATGTCAGCATCGCGATGGCCCTGATCGGTGTTGGCTGTTCCCCGGTTCTGATGGCCTCGTACTTCATCTTTGCGCGCGAATATCCTCCGGCTCGGTTTGCTACGCTTGCGGCGCTGATGTTGGGCGTCGGGTCGGTTGGCAATCTTGTTGCGTCCTACCCAACGGCGCTAGCTGTCGAGCTGATGGGTTGGCGCGCCACGATGGTTGGGTTGGCGGTTCTGTCCGCCGCAATCGCTTTGGGCATCTGGTTCAGCGTGCGCGATCCGAAAAAGGTAGAGACCGACCACAAAGGATCTCTACTGGACTTGCTGAAAGAGCCTGCCTTGTGGCTCATCCTGCCACTAATGCTGGTCGCTTACGCCCCGGCGGCTGCACTGCGCGGGCTTTGGGCGGGGCCATACCTGAACGATGTGTTCAACCTGACCACCACGCAAATCGGCACGGCCACGTTGGTGATGGGAACCGCAATGATCGCGGGAACTTTTGTCTACGGCCCGTTGGACCGTCTTCTGGGCACCCGCAAATGGGTGATTGTCGGAGGCAATGTCCTCTGTGCGGCTGCGCTTGGGCTTTTGTGCCTATGGGTCGACAACGCTGTTTGGGTGTCCGTCGTGATGTTGTCGCTGATCGGGTTTTTGGGCGCGAGCTTTCCAGTCATAATGGCCCATGGTCGCGCCTTCATTCCGCCGCATCTGACTGGGCGCGGCGTGACCTTGCTGAACCTTTTCGGCATCGGCGGCGTAGGGCTTGCGCAATTTGCCACCGGGCAAATTCACGCCGCCTATGCGGGCTCAAGCCCCACGGCCCCCTACACGGCGATATTCGGCTTTTTCGCTGTGACCCTTGCCATTGGATGCGTGATCTATCTATTCAGCCGGGATAGCGTCGACTGACGCAACGATCAGGAGAGCCCGGTGAAAGACCCCGTCGTCATTGCCCCCAATCTCAAACGCAGGCTTTCGGGCGTGACGGCAACGATTGCGCGGCTGGTCCCCTTGCAGGCGCAACAGATCGACATCGCCGCTACCGGGCCGGGGCTGCCCGCTGACATCCCGCATATCCCACTGGGCCGCCTACCATTCCTGTCCCGTCGAACGCTGCGGGTCTGGCACGCGCGCCGCAATACCGAGATGCTTCTTGGCCTGATCTTGCGCAATGTGTTCCGGTTGAAGCTGAAACTGCTGTTCACCAGCGCCTCACAACGGGCGCATACGGGCTATACCAAATGGCTGATCGACAAGATGGACGCGATTGTCGCGACCTCGCGCAAGACCGCGGGCTATCTGGAACGGGACGCGCAGGTGATCATGCATGGCATCAACCTGGACGACTTTACCCCGCCTGAGGACAAAGCCGCCCTTCGCGCACGGCTGGGCCTGCCGGACGGCCTGCTGCTAGGCTGCTACGGACGCATCCGCCATCAGAAAGGTACGGACGCTTTCGTCGACGCCATGATTGATCTGTGCGCCCGGTCCGAGGGCGTCTCGGGCATCGTCATGGGTCGCGCGACGGATAAACACACGGGTTTTCTGGCCGAGCAGAAAGACAAGGTCGCCAAGGCGGGCCTGTCGGACCGTATCCTCTTTATGCCCGAGGTGACGGTCGATCAGATTGCCGAATGGTATCAGGTACTGGACCTGTTCATCGCCCCCCAACGGTGGGAGGGCTTCGGCCTCACCCCGCTTGAGGCGATGGCCTGCGGCGTGCCCGTTGTTGCAACCGATGTCGGCGCGTTTTCTGAGATCGTGACCGACCCGTCTCTGGGCCGGGTGGTGGACCCGGGTGACATCCCGGCACTGGCCAATGCGGCGGCAGAAATGCTGGAAAACCGTGATTCCCTATCCCAGGCCGGACAGGCCGCCCGCGCCCATGTTGAGCAGAATTTCGATATCCAAGGTGAAGCACAGACCCTCGTGGCCCTCTACAAGCGCCTGCTGAGCGAGTGAAGCGCCTCAAATCGGCGTCATTCGTCGAAATACGGCGCAAAAGCCCTTTTGTCCCGACGGCAACGCGGCTATGAACGCGCGTCCTTAACTTTGGAGACATGAAATGGGCTATCGCGTCGTCGTCGTCGGCGCCACAGGTAATGTGGGCCGCGAAATGCTGAACATCCTGGCGGAACGCCAGTTCCCCGTGGACGAAATTGCCGTGCTGGCAAGCCGTCGTTCGCTGGGTACTGAGGTGACATTTGGCGACAAGACACTCACGACCAAAGACCTGGATACCTTTGATTTCACCGGCTGGGATATGGCCCTGTTCGCTGTAGGCTCTGCCGCGACCAAGGACTATGCGCCAAAGGCCGCTGCGGCGGGCTGCGTGGTGATCGACAACTCGTCGCTCTATCGCTACGACCCCGAGATCCCTCTGATCGTGCCGGAATGCAACCCGCAAGCGATCCACGACTACAAAAACAAGAACATTATCGCCAACCCCAACTGCTCGACCGCGCAGATGGTCGTCGCGCTGAAGCCGCTGCATGACCGCGCCAAGATCAAACGCGTTGTCGTGTCAACCTATCAGTCGGTGTCCGGTGCAGGCAAAGAGGGCATGGACGAGCTGTGGGAGCAGACCAAGGCCGTCTACAACCCGATCAACGAGGTTGAGCCAAAGAAGTTCCAGAAGCAGATCGCCTTCAACGTCATCCCTCAGATCGACGTCTTCATGGAAGACGGCTCGACCAAGGAAGAGTGGAAGATGGTTGTCGAGACCAAGAAGATCGTCGATCCGTCGATCAAGGTCACGGCCACCTGCGTTCGCGTGCCTGTATTCGTTGGCCACTCTGAGGCCGTGAACATCGAGTTCGAGGAATTCCTCGATGAAGATGAGGCTCGCGATATCCTGCGCGAAGCACCGGGCATCATGGTGATCGACAAGCGTGAGGCCGGCGGCTACGTCTCGCCCACCGAATGCGTTGGCGATTTCGCGACCTTCATCAGCCGTATCCGTCAGGACTCGACCGTTGAGAACGGTATCAACCTGTGGTGCGTCTCGGACAACCTGCGCAAAGGTGCCGCCCTGAACGCAGTCCAGATTGCCGAGCTTCTGGGCCGTGAGGTTCTGAAAAAGGGCTGATCCCTGACATGATATTCTTCGCAAGGGGCCGTTTCATCAGAAGCGGCCCTTTTTCTTTGCGTGCACTCCGACATGATCCCGTTCAAGACAAAGGACAGACACAGCAATCCGTGCTAAGTTGCGCCCATAGCCTTAAGAAAACCATCCAAAGGGTTTCACGATGCGCATTTTCTCTGTTCCTTTCATTATACTCGCCGCTCTTTCTCCGCTGTCCGCGAAATCACAGGAGATCGCCGATACGATCTATTCCGGCGGTCCCATTCTGACGATCAATGATGACCAACCCTCGGCCGAGGCCGTGGCGGTCCGAGATGGCCGCATTCTGGCGGTTGGATCGCTTGCGGATATGGCCGCGCATCAAGGCGACGGGACCGTAGCGTTCGATCTTGCAGGGCGCGCAATGTTGCCTGGATTTGTCGACAGCCACGGGCACGTTGTGATGGGCGGGCTGCAAGCCTTGTCGGCCAACATGCTGGCACCTCCGGACGGAGAGGTGACAGACATCGCCAGCCTGCAGGCCACTCTGACAGCATGGGCCGAGGCAAATGCCGAAGCCGTGGAAAACGCGAACATGATCATTGGCTTTGGGTATGACAATGCGCAACTGGCCGAATTGCGGCATCCCACGCGCCAGGATCTGGACGCGGTTTCCACAACCATACCCGTCGTGATCATCCACCAATCCGGACATTTGGGCGTGGGCAACTCAAAGGCACTGGAACTGGCGGGCATCACCGCCGAATCCGAAGCGCCGCCAGGCGGCGTTATCCAGCGGGATGAAAACGGAGAACCCAACGGCGTACTAGAAGAATACGCGTTTTTCGCCTTGTTAGTGCCTCTTCTTGGTGATCTGGGCGAAGACGGTCTGGCTGAATTTGCCCGTGCCGGCAGCGCGCTTTGGGCGCGGTTCGGATACACCACCGGGCAAGAGGGCCGATCATCCGGTGAGATCGTCGAGGTGCTGAAAAAGGTTGGAGCCGATGGCGAACTGCCCATTGACGTGGTTGCCTTTCCCGACGTTCTAGAGGCGCAGGACTACATTGGCAGCAATGTCTCAGAGGATTACACGAATAGGGTCCGCGTGGGCGGCTGCAAGCTGACCATTGATGGTTCACCCCAGGGGTTCACGGCGCTGCGCGACCGTCCATATTTCGACCCGGTCGGCTCTTACCCCGCAGGCTATGCGGGCTATTCTGCGATCACGATGGAGCAGCTTCAGAGCGCGGTGAACTGGTGCTATGAGAACGGCATTCAGATCCTGGTGCATTCGAATGGCGAAGGCGCATCGGATATGCTGATCGCCGCTCTGGAAGAAGCCCAAATGAAGTATGGCGACCCCGGAAATCGCCCGGTTCTGATCCATGGCCAGTTTCTGCGCGAGGATCAGGTCGTCAGTTTCAAGCGCTTGGGTGTATTCCCGTCGGTCTTTCCTATGCACACATTCTATTGGGGAGACTGGCATCGCGACCATACCGTCGGCCCGATCAACGGCGAGAATATCTCGCCGACCGGATGGATACGAGAGCGTGAAATGATGTTCGGAACCCATCACGACGCGCCGGTCGCCTTGCCCGACAGCATGCGTGTTCTAGCCGCGACAGTGACGCGACGCACCCGATCGGGCGACATTCTGGGCCCTCATCAACGTGTCGATGTCATGACCGCGCTCAAGGCCATGACAATTTGGCCCGCATGGCAGCATTTCGAAGAGGATCAGAAGGGCTCGATCGAGGTTGGGAAGGTAGCTGACTTCGTAATCCTTTCGGACGATCCGACGGCGGTGGACCCCGAAACCCTGGCCGAGCTACAGGTTCTGGTGACCGTGAAGAACAATACAGTTGTCTACGAAGCTAAAGAAGGCATCCGAGAAGGAAAGCTGGACGTCTCACCCTTTTCTAACGATCCGGTTGTTGCACATACCTTCCTGCACGCGATTTATCAGGGGATGAAAGTCGAACAGCCTTGGCTGGCGACGGAACCAATACGCAATTAAAGGGCGTTTCCGAGGGCAGGGCTATCCCTGCCCTTCCACCAAAACCTTGAGGTTCATCAGACCGCGCTCATATTCCGGGCCAAGCCAGCGGTCCATCATTACCCCCATCCAACGAGACATCGGGTTCATGCCCAACTCAGACTCGAAGCCTCATGTCACCCGCGTCTGATCTTCATCGGGCTGCAGCAGGAATGCGGCTGTGGCGGTCCCCATCGGGCCGAAATCAAGCGCGGTCTGGACGCTTTGGTTTTCGACGCTCGCCACAATCTCTGGCGATCCGGTGCCGACCTGTGGGTCGTCAGAGCTCCAGTTCAAAATATTCCCAACCCCCGACTCTGGCCCGGAATAGATCAGCTTGGCCTCGGGGTCCCGGTGCAACCAGGGTGACCAATGCTCGGTTTGCTGCATCGAGTTCACATAGGGAAAAATCACCTCAGGCGCGGCGTTGATGGTGATACTGCGGGATACATCAGCTTTTGAGGGCAGCAGGTACGCAATGCCGACCAGTGCCAGTACAACAACGATCAGGCCAAGAAAAACGCGCTTATTCAATTTCATAATATGCTCCAAAGGGTAATTCCTTTGTCCGGAGCATATCATAGAAAACTGGACGGAACCGCCGCTTACCGCGATGCTAGGGCGTTAGACCGGAACGAACTTTTTCTGATAGGGATCGAAACACTCCAACCCGCCCGCGCCGATATCTGTCCAAAGCCCGTGCAGGCTGAGCGTGTCGTTCTTGACAGCGTCTGACACAAACGGGAAGGTCATCAGGTTTTCCAGCGACGCAACGACGGCCTGACGTTCAAACTGGCGGGCCTGCTCGACACCATCTTCGATATCCGCAACCTGTTCATACTTGGGCTTGAGGATATCCATCCAACGGCCAACAAAGCTTTCTTTTGCTTCTAGCTGCGGGGCTTCACCCTTGCACATGTCGATACAGCCCTGCACCCCACCGCATTGCGAATGACCAAGCACGATCAGATGCGCCACTTTCAACGCGGTCACAGCATATTCGATGGCTGCGCTGGTCCCGTGGTGATCCCCATCCGGGGCGTAAGGGGGCACGAGGTTGGCAATGTTGCGGTGAATGAAGAACTCACCCTGATCGGCACCGAAGATCGCGGTTACATGAACCCGGCTGTCGCAACAGCAAATCACCATCGCGCGGGGGCGCTGCCCCTCATCTGCCAAACGTCGATACCAGACCTGATTTTCGGAATAGGTCGTCGCTTTCCAGCCGTGATACCGTTTCACCAGATAGGTCGGCAAAGGTTTGGCTAAATCCATTTCGGCATTCCCGTCTTTCGTTGCGTAGGCTGCTGTAAACCGAATTCAAGAAAAATTCGAGCCATTATCCAAATTCATCGCAAGGTTTTGCAAAGGAATTGACAGCAAGGATCAATGCCACGCCGTGGGGGCGACGAAACTAGGGTGAATGTGGTGGAAAACATACTCAGGCTTGAACACAAGGAAACCGTGCGACTGGATCCGGATCGCCTCAGCGGGCTGTACCGGCAATTGGGCGACAAGAACGCGTTGGACGTGCTGTGCCGCACGGTCGAAGAACTGGCCGTGCGCCTGTCAAACTGCGAACGGCACTGGCGGCAGCGCGATTGGGAGGCCTTGCGCAAATGCGCCAAATCGCTGGTGGCAATCGCCGATCAGATCGGAATGACGGCGCTGGCGCGGGTTGCGAACGATGTCACCGACACCGTGGATGCGGGCGATGCCGTTGCAGCAGGTGCAACGCTAGGGCGGTTAATCCGGGTTGGAGAGCGCTCTCTGACCGCGATCTGGGATCAGCAGGACCTTTCGGTGTGACGGGGGTTGCGGGCAGACCGCAGGCGGATAGTCTGGTCGCAAATTCACTCAGCCCGAGACACCTATGACCCTCAGCTTTGCTCAACCCTCTGACACCTCTGTGCCCCTGCATGTGGTGGCGCAACCTGATCTGGACGATTGGCTGGCCGGTCAGTCCGATAACATCCGAAATTGGGTTGCAGCGAACGGGTTCAAGGGCGCGCTAGGTCAAGTCTTGACGGTGCCAAGCACGGACGGCGGTGCGGGGTTTGCGCTGGCCGGATACGGGACCGAGGGCAAGCGCGCCCGCAAGCGGTTCCCTCTGGCCGCTGCAGCGGATGCACTGCCCGAAGGCAGCTATCACATCGCGACCGGCGTCCCGACGGAGCATCTGGAGATGGAGTGTCTGGGCTGGTTGCTGACCGGCTACGCCTTTGATCGTTATGCGCCTCAATCCGCCGCCACGGCGCGTCTGGTAGCTCCCGAAGGCGTTGATGCCGCGCGGTTGGAGGTACTGGCATATGCCGAAGCACTGACCCGCGATCTGGTCAACACGCCAGCCTCTGATATGGGACCTGATCAACTTCAAGCCGCAGTCGAGGCGCTGGCGGACGAATTCGGAGCCACGTGCAAAACGATAACCGGCGACGCGCTGCTGGAACAGAATTTCCCGTTGATCCATACGGTTGGGCGCGCCGCAGATCAGGCCCCGCGACTGATCGAGATGAATTGGGGCGCGGCCGGACCGACGCTGACGCTTGTCGGCAAGGGTGTGTGTTTCGATACCGGCGGGCTGAACCTGAAACCGGGCGCGTCGATGGGTCTGATGAAAAAGGACATGGGGGGTGCCGCCAGTGTTCTGGGCCTTGCCCGGATGATCATGGCGCTGAACCTGCCGCTGCAACTGCGAGTGCTGATTCCGGCGGTCGAGAATGCGGTCGCAGGCAACGCCTTCCGGCCAGGGGATATCCTGACCTCTCGCAAGGGCCTGACCGTCGAGATCAACAACACTGATGCCGAGGGACGGCTGGTTTTGGCCGACGCGCTGGCGCTGGCGGACGAGGGGAAACCGGACCTTGTGATCTCGATGGCAACTCTGACAGGCGCTGCGCGCGTGGCCGTGGGGCCTGATCTGGCGCCGTTCTATACAGATGACGACCGCGCCGCCGAGGCGCTGAGCAAAGCTGCCGACCAAGCCGCCGATCCGGTCTGGCGCATGCCGTTTCACACACCCTATGAGACGATGATTGAACCCGGTATCGCCGATCTGGACAACGCGCCCTCGGGCGGTTTCGCAGGCTCCATCACCGCAGCCCTGTTCCTGCGCCGTTTTGTCGAGGACAGCAGCTACATGCATTTCGACATCTATTCCTGGCAGCCCAGCAAACAACCGGGTCGCAGTAAGGGAGGGCTGGGGCAAGGCCCACGCGCCCTACTGACCGCACTGCCCGAGATTTTGGGCCTATGACCGATCACAGGCTTCTACCCTTCAACGGTCGGGTCGCGCATTCTTCGCTGAAAGGTCAGGTCGAGGCCGAGGTTTTTACAGACGGCGAACCCTTTCGAATTCAAAGGTTTGTGCAGGACATTCTGGACGAACCCAATGGCACTCGTCAGTGCCAAATGGTGTCCGGAGAGGTCTTCGTCATTCTCGACAAGACGGACGATTCTCTGTTCGGATACCGCGAGAAAGACGGCTATGTCGGATGGATCAGGCCCGGAATTCAAAAGCGCCCGATTGAGCCGACCCATCGGATTCGCGTACCCAGAGCGGTCTCGTTGGAACACCCTGATGTGACCAAAAACGCGAATGAGAGGATTCTACCTTTCGGAACACTCGTTGAATACTGGCCGCGCCGTGACCCGGACCGAGAAAACACCATTCGATCAACCGGCTGGGTTTGCGTGAAGGAGGAGGGTTACGTCCCGACGGCTCGGTATATTCGCGAAACGCAGCTGGCCGAATTGGACTGGATGGCGTCAGATCCTGTGACCGTCGCAGAACAGTTTCTTACGACCCCGTACCTTTATGGCGGTGACACGGGGCTTGGGATTGATTGTTCTGGCCTGGTTCAGATTGCGTATCAGTCCTGCGGAATGGCCTGCCCGCGCGATAGTGACATGCAATCCAGGTTTTTCAAGCCGATCTTAAAACCTGACCTGCGTCGAGGCGATCTGGTGTTTTGGAAAGGTCATGTGGGCATGATGCTGGATCAAGATACGCTTTTGCATTCAAACGCATATCACATGGCCGTCGCGAAAGAGCCTCTGGAGGAGGCCATCGCGCGTATCGGTCAAAAGGAATTCGGCGCCGTAACTGGCTACGGGCGGCATCCGGAGCTTTAGGCTCTAATCCGGTGAAACTGAGCGGATCAGCTTGCGCTCCAATACCCGCAAGACCGTGCGCAGGTCATGGCCGCGTTTCAGGATCCGTCCGTCCATCCCCACAACGGAATACATCCCCTGCTTTTGGCGCAGACGGGGGTGCTTCTCGATCCTGTAGATGGGATGCTCGGCGGTGCGCCGGAAGATCGAAAAAATCGCCATGTCGCCCAGGTTGGAAATTCCGTAGTCGCGCCATTCTCCGGCGGCGACCATCTTACCATAGACGGACAGGATATGGGACATCTCGCGCCGGTCGAACGCGACGGGCATCTGGGCCGAGTTTGTAGGGAACCGGCTGGGAGGCTGCATGTTCATATCCCAAGCCTTGCCGGAAAACGCGGCTGAATCAAGCCCGATGCGCAAGCGGGCCATAATTCGTCAACCTGTGTTACCGCCGCCCGACCTGTCGGCAGATCAGGATCACAGGCAGCAATCCAACGGTCAGAATGACCAATGATGGCACCGCCGCCCCCTCGAGCCGCTCGTCCGAGGCCAGCCTGTAGGCCTGTACTGCCAGCGTGTCAAAGTTGAAGGGGCGCATGATCAGCGTTGCGGGCAGTTCCTTCATCACGTCGACAAAGACGATCAATAAGGCCGTGAGCAACGAGGGCGTCAGGATCGGCAGATGCACCCGCCTGAGCGTGCCCAGAGGCGTTTGCCCCAAGGACCTGGCCGCAGCGTCCATATTGGCATGAACCGTACTCTGCCCGCCTTCATAAGCACTTAGGGCCGCCGCAAGGAACCGCACCATATAGGCGGCCACCAACAGCCAGATGGACCCGGTCACCAGCAATCCCGTCGATACATCAAATGTCGCGCGCATCCACGCGTCCAACGCATTGTCAAAGCTGGCAAAAGGCACCAGCAGACCAACCGCGATCACCCCGCCCGGCACCGCATAGCCCAGCCTCGCGATATAGCCCGCGATGGTCGAGGGCCGCCCCGGTCTCAAGCGCTGAAAGAACCCAACGCTGACGGCCGCAATAACGGTGATGACAGCAGCCGTCCCGGCGAGGATCAGCGAATTCTGAATGAAGCCAAGGTAGCGGGGCGACAGTAGGCTCTGCTCGGACTTCAACCCCATCTCAAACAGAACAACCACCGGCAAAAGGAACCCGAAAAACACCGGAATGGCGCAGAGGGCAAAGGCCCCGATCGCGCGCCATCCAGTCAGTTGCGCCGCGGGCAGAGCCGCATGTTGCTTGCCCGCCTGATAATACCTGGCCTTGCCGCGCCGCGTGCGTTCAGCCACAGCCAATACAAGCGCGAAGGTCAACAAGCACAAGGCCAGTTGCGCAGCCCCGGCGCGATCACCCAGCGAAAACCAACTGGTATAAATGCCCGTGGCGAAGGTCTGGACGCCAAAATACGAGACGGTTCCGAAATCGGCGATAGTCTCCATGATCGCCAGAAGAACGCCTCCGGCAATGGCAGGACGCGCCATCGGCAGCGAGACCCGCCGAAAGGCCAGCCAGGGGCTGTTTCCCAACGCCCGCGCCGCCAGAAACGCGGTAGCGCTTTGCTGCAGGAACGCTGCCCGCGCCAACAGGTAGACATAGGGGTAAAGCACCAGCGTCAGCATCAACGCTGCCCCTTCGGTCGAGCGGATTTCGGGGAACCAGTAGTCGCGCGGCCCCCAACCCGTCACATCGCGCAGTGTGGCCTGCACGATACCGGGATGATCCAGAATGAACGTGTAGGCATAAGCCAGAACGTAGGCCGGGAAGGCCAATGGCAGGACCAGAGCGATTTCCAAAAGGCGCACGCCGGGGAACCGCGTCATCGTCACCAGCCACGCGGCTCCGGTCCCGATGCTGAACGTGCCCACGGCCACCAGAACCACCAATATGGCGGTGGTCATCGTGTAGCGGGGCAGCACGGTTTCAGCGAGGTGCGAGATGGTTTCCGTTCCACCGGTCAGCGCCGCCAGAACCACCGCGACCATCGGCAACAAACAGGCCGCCGCTACGATATAGGCAATACCCGCCAACAGCCGCGTGCCACGCACGCCGCGGTTTCGTGATCCATTTTCAGAATATTCGATCTGGGCCATTGTCCGGGCTTGTAAGTGGCGAGGGCGTCCTCTTTCTCGACTAAAACACTAGGAAACGCCAGTGCCCAGAGCAATAAATCTAGCAACAAATCTGCGGCATCAAACGCCGCAGATATCAGTCATAGACGCGCTGATCCTCGATCACCAGGCCATCCTTGGGCAAGGACCCGGGGGCCACAACCTCGATTGCGCCTTTCAGCTTCAGCACTTCGGCCACGGATTTCGCATAGGCCATGTCATCGCCACCCGCGCTTTCGATCTGGACGGTCATCGTGTCCATCTCACCCTGACGGGCCGCGATCACACGGGCCTTTACAATTTCGGCATGTTTGTCGACCAGCGCTGCCACCTGCTCGGGCCGGACGAACATGCCCTTGATCTTGGTGGTCTGATCGGCACGCCCCATCCATCCCATGATCCGAGCATTCGTACGACCACAAGGCGACTGACCCGGCATGATGGCCGACAGGTCGCCGGTCGCAAACCGGATCAGCGGGTAATCTGGGTTGAGAGAGGTCACCACGACCTCACCAACCTCACCGGGCGCAACCGGAGTGCCGGTGCCGGGAGTGACAATTTCGACGATGACATGTTCGTCCAGAATCATCCCCTCCATCGCGGCGCTTTCATAGGCGATATTGCCCAGATCGGCCGTGGCATAGCATTGCAAACAGGCAATGCCGCGATCCGCATATTCCTGCCGCAACGAAGGGAACAACGCCCCCCCACCCACAGCGGCCTTTGAGAAACTCAGCGCGACGCCCATGGCATCGGCCTTGTCCAGAATGACCTTCAGATAGTCGGGCGTACCCGCATAGGCCGTGCATCCAACGTCGCGGGCGGCGGTCACCTGTAGCTCGGTCTGGCCGGTCCCGGCGGGTAGAACAGCCGCGCCAACCGCGCGTGCGCCGTTTTCAAAGATCATGCCCGCAGGCGTCAGATGATAGCCGAAGCAGTTCTGAACAATGTCGCCCGCACCGACACCGGCAGCGTTCAGGAACCGGCCCATGCGCCACCAATCGTGGTCGGTGCGGCCCGGCTCATAGATCGGACCGGGGGATTGGAACACATGGTGAAAGTGCCGCGCCGGTTTGACTGTAAAGCCGCCGAAGGGCGGGCGCTCTCCTTGCGCGCGGGTCAGGTCCGACTTGCGAAGCACCGGTAGCATGGGCAGGTCTTCGGCCGTTTTCACCGTATTAGTGTCTGTTTCAGCGAAATGCGCCATGAACCCCGGCGCAGACCGCGCCCGCTCCAGTTGCGCCTGCAGCGCCACCGCCTGATCCGAGGCGCGCTGATCCGCCGAGCGCGTTTCAAGTGCGTCGAAATAGGTCATCGCCATATCCTCCATCAGATCACAACCACCGCTTGCGGCGGCGGTACGAGCGCACATCGCGAAAGCTTTTGCGGCCTTCGTCCGACATGCCGAGGTAGAATTCCTTCACATCCGGGTTCTCACGCAGCTCGGCAGCGGGGCCGTCCATCACCACGCGACCGGATTCCAGAATGTACCCGTAGTGCGCAAATCTGAGCGCCACGTTGGTGTTCTGCTCGGCCAACAGGAACGAGACACCCTCTTTCTCGTTCAGATCTCTTACAATGCCGAAAATCTCTTCGACCAGCTGCGGGGCGAGCCCCATCGAGGGTTCATCCAGCAGGATCGTCTCCGGCCTTGACATCAGCGCGCGGCCCATCGCGACCATCTGCTGTTCCCCGCCCGAGGTATAGCCAGCCTGACTTTTGCGGCGTTCTTTCAAGCGCGGGAAGTAGTTGTAGACCAGCTCCAGATCGCTCTGGATCGCGGCATTACCGTCCTTGCGGGTATAGGCCCCGGTCAGCAGGTTTTCCTCGACCGTGAGGTGCTCGAAACAGTGACGCCCCTCCATCACCTGAATGACGCCTTTTTCCACCAGATCCGCCGGGTCGCTTTCATGCACGCTTTGGCCGCGATACTTGATCGAGCCCTTGGTGACCTCACCCCGTTCGGAATGCAGCAGGTTCGACACCGCCTTAAGCGTCGTGGTCTTGCCCGCACCATTCCCCCCAAGCAGCGCCGTGATGCCGCCTTTGGGAACCGTCAGGCTGACGCCCTTCAGCACGAGGATCACGTGATTGTAGATCACCTCGATATTGTTGACCTCAAGCAGGGTTTCCGCCTGCACATCCGTGGTTTGGGCCGCATCCAGCATCAGCGCCTATCCTCGTTCGCGTGTTCGGGTCAGGGCGGCAGTAAACCGCCGCCCCGCTTGGTTCAGAGCGCTTTAGTTGCAGCGCGTTTCGATATTGTTTTCAGCCGCATAAGCCGCCGAGTCTTCTGCGATTAGAGCATTGATGACTTCGGCATCTGTCGGTTTGAAGTCCTGAACCGGGTTCCAGGTTCCGGCTGCTGCATCCCACTGGACCACACCCACAAGACCGGGGCCGCCATGGTTTTCACATGAAACCGAGAATTCCGGTCCGAAACCGACCATGCCCAGACCTTCCATCTTGGCATTGGTGATTTCCAACGCTTCCATGCCATCGCGCATCATTGACGCGTCGATCTCGGCAGTGCCGTGCATTTCCTGCGCAGTCTTTACCGCTTCAGCCGCCAACATCGCAGCATAGAGTCCGCGGTTGTACTGAACCGTGCCCAGCTGATCCCCTGCGCCTGCGGCTTTACCGGCATCGACAACGTATTTCTGCAGATCGTCATAGACCGGATAGTCCATACCTAGGCCCGTGAAGGTCAGCGCCTTGTAGCCGGTGGCCTTTTCACCTGCAGGCTCGACATCGAATTCAGCACCTGACCACCAGACGCCAATGAAGTTCTCCATCGGGAAGCGAATGTTGGCCGCTTCCTGAACCGCAACCTGGTTCATGACGCCCCAGCCCCACATGATCACAAAATCGGGCTTTTCGCGGCGGATTTGCAGCCACTGCGACTTCTGCTCCTGACCTGGGTGGTCGACGGGCAGCAGAGACAGCTCATAGCCGTGCTTTTCGGCCAGCGTTTCCAGAGTGCGGATCGGCTCTTTGCCGTAGGCAGAGTTGTGGTACACCAGCGCGATTTTCTTGCCGCTCAAGTCTCCGCCGTTTTCATCCAGCAGATAGTTGATCGCGCCCGAAGCTCCGTTCCAGTAGTTGGCCGGATAGTTGAAAACGTGGCTGAACACCTCGCCATTCGCAGCCGAGGTCCGGCCATATCCCATCGTGTGCAGAGGAATGCCATCTGCCGTCACTTTCGGGATCAGCTGATAGGTAATTCCGGTGGACAGCGGTTGATAGACCAGAGCACCTTCGCCCTTGGTCGATTCATAGCATTCCACACCTTTTTCAGTGTTATAGCCGGTTTCGCATTCGATAACCTTGGCTGGAACACCCCCGATGCCGCCATCGCGTTCATTCAGCAGGGTGAAATAGTCGGCGTAACCGTCAGCAAACGGAATACCGCCAGCCGCGTAGGGACCCGTCCGGTAGCTGAGCGACGGGAACACAAGGTCGGCCATGACCGGACCTGCGGCCATCACGGCGCCCAGCGCCAGGGTTGCCAGTTTCTTGTTCATCGGGTGTCTCCTCCCTTGATTGATCCGATGGTGGTTTCGGGCGTTTGCACCCGTCTTTTTTGATTGGGCCTGTCCCTAGTGCGGGAACGGCCAGAGTCTGAGTTTCTCCTTGGCGACACGCCACAGCTGCGCCAGCCCGTGCGGTTCGAGGATCAGGAACATGATGATCAGCCCGCCTACGATCACGAGGTTCAGGTGCGCCACGATGTCCGTTGGCCAACCCAGCAGGTCTACGCCGATCAACTTCAGCACGACCGGCAACAGCACAAGGAAAGCCGCCCCTGCAAAGGAACCAAAAATAGACCCTAATCCACCGATAATGACCATGAACAGCACCAGGAATGATTTCTGGATGCCAAAGACCTCACCGACTTCTACCGCGCCCAGATAGACCGCGAAGAACAGCGCCCCTGCGATGCCTACGAAGAATGAGCTGACGGCAAAGGCGGTCAATTTGGCCTTGAGGGGGTTCACGCCGATGATCTCGGCAGCGATATCCATGTCGCGGATCGCCATCCAAGTCCGGCCCGTGGTGCCCCGCGTCAGGTTGCGCGCGAGGATGGCGCAGACGGTCAGAAAGATCAGGCAGAACAGATATGTCGCCCATGCCGGAGCATTCGGGCCGGTGATGATGATACCAAACACATCCCGTTCCGGCGCGTTGATCTGCCCGGAGGCCGAGTAGTTGTAGAACCACGGCACTCGGTTGAACAGCCACACCAGAAAGAACTGCGCCGCCAGCGTCGCCACCGCCAGATAGAACCCCTTGATCCGAAGGCTCGGCAGGCCGAACAACACGCCCACAAAGGCCGTGATGCCCCCTGCTAGGATCACGTGGATGAACATGCTGACATCCGGGAAAGCGGTCATCAGCTTGTAGCAGGCATAGGCACCCACAGCCATGAACCCACCGGTGCCCAGCGAGACCTGCCCGCAATAACCCACAAGGATGTTCAGCCCGATCGCTGCGATGGCGTAGATCAGAAAGGGCAGCAGTAGCGCGTTGGCCCAATAATCGTTGATGATGAAAGGAATGATCCCGAACGCCACCGCCAGCACGACATAGTAGCGGTACCGGTCAAACTTGATCGGGAAAGTCTGGCTGTCAGCAATGTACGAGGTTTTGAAATCCCCGGCCTCACGATAGAACATGTCTTACTTTCCCCATTCTTCCTGCGCCCGGTTCCGGGCCGCGGCGTCCAATTGGTTTGAGCCCTTGGCATATCCGCTCGCCTCAGACGCGCGGACCAGTTTCAAATAGGCCAGAACGCCCGTGATCAGACCCGCAAAAGCCAGGATTGCCGCGATAGTGAGCTGGCCTTCGGAAAGATCGTCCGAGGTGAGGGCAATATACCCAAAAGCCCAGAACCCGGCCCATGCGATCACGTTGATGATGGCGATCAGCTTGGTCATCGCTAAACCCTCTCGATGATCTTCTCGCCGAACAGGCCCTGAGGTCGGAACACGAGGAAGATCAGCGCCAGCACGTAGGCAAACCAGTTCTCAGTCGCGCCGCCCAGCGCAGGTCCCAAGGCGAATTCGAACAGCTTCTCGCCCACGCCGATGATCAGCCCGCCAACGATGGCTCCGGGGATCGAGGTGAAGCCGCCCAGCATCAATACCGGCAAAGCCTTGAGCGCGATCAGCGAAAGCGAGAACTGAACGCCCGATTTGGTGCCCCACATGATCCCTGCGACCAGAGCGACGAACCCGGCGACCGACCAGACCATGACCCAGATGAAGTTCAGCGAAATCCCAACCGACAGTGCCGCCTGATGGTCATCTGCAACAGCGCGCATTGCCCTGCCCTGTTTGGTGTACTGGCTGAATGCGACCAGAGCTGCCACCAGAAGCGCCGCAATGATCGTAGCCACGATGTCCAGATTATCGATGAAGAAGCCGTAGTCGAAGATGTTATAGGTCGTCTCATCAATCCAAAGGTTGATGCCCTGGGGCAGACCCACGTCAAGCGTCTTGATCTCAGACCCCCACATCAGGTCGGCAACGCCTTCAAGGAAGTAAGCCAGACCAATGGTGGCCATGAAAAGAATGATCGGCTCCTGCCCGACCAGATGGCGCATGACGAAGCGCTGCACCGCCCAGGCCAGCAACACCATCACCGCCATGGTCAAAAGGATCGCCAAAAGCGCAGGCACGTTCCAGCCAAAGTAGTGGATATGCGTCCCAAAAATCGCATTGATCAGATGGGCAAACGGCACTTGCCCCTTCATGATCCCCACCAGCGTCATCGCCGCAAAAAGCGCCATAACCCCTTGGGCATAATTGAAAATCCCCGAGGCCTTGTAGATCAGCACAAAGCCCAGCGCGACCAGCGCATAAAGCACCCCGGCCATCAGACCGTTGAGGATGACCTCCATCGCAAATACGAGTTGTTCAGGCATAGGTGCCTCCCCAATTTACTACCCCGATGTCAGTCATGGCTGACCCCCAGATAGGCGTCGATGACCTCTTGGTTGTTGCGCACCTCGTCGGGCGTGCCGTCGCCAATTTTCTTGCCGTAATCCATCACGACGACCCGATCGCTCAGGTCCATCACCACGCCCATGTCGTGTTCGATCAGAGCAATGGTGGTGCCAAACTCGTCATTTACGTCGAGGATGAAGCGGCTCATGTCCTCCTTCTCTTCGACGTTCATGCCCGCCATGGGTTCATCCAGCAGCAGCAGCTTCGGCTCCGCCGCCAGAGCACGCGCAAGCTCCACTCGCTTCTTCAACCCGTACGGCAGGCGTGACACAGGCGTCTTGCGGATGTGCTGGATCTCGAGGAAGTCGATGATCCTCTCAACCGCCTCACGATTCTCGGTCTCTTCCGCTTCGGCCTTCCCCTTCCACCAAGCCTGTTGAAGGATATTGGTCTTCATAAAGCTCAGGCGTCCGGTCATGACGTTGTCCAGAACGCTCATGCCTTCGAACAAGGCGATGTTCTGGAAAGTCCGCGCAATCCCCTGCTGCGCTACCTCAAACGGACGCATCGGAGGGCGCTTGGAGCCGTGGAACCAAACCTCACCCTCCTGCGGGACATAAAACCCCGAGATCACATTCAACATCGAGGACTTACCCGCACCGTTCGGCCCGATAATGGCGCGGATTTCACCCTCTCGAATATCGAACGAGATATCCTTGATCGCCACCACGCCGCCAAAACGCAGGGTGATGTTCTTCATCTCCATCACCACACCGCCGATCTTGCGGCCGTCTTCGGTGACATATCCTTCGGAATTATCCAGCATCAAGTCCCCCGCTATTGCTACTCTTGAGTTTCCCGGGCGAAACAACCGAGCCGTTCTTTAGTTCTTTGACGCAACTCTTCAGAAAACCTCCCACAGCTCGACGGCGTTTGTCTTCCGCTGACAATTGAGAATACAGCCACTGCAAATGCACAATCTGCCGATCAACGTGCCCCGTCACTGGGAGAGATCCCATCTTGGAAACACTCTCCTTCAATTCAATTACCAACCGTTTAGCTCGAGCATTCCGCTTTTCGACACCTTCTTGTAGCCGAAGCTTTTGTTTTGGGGTCAACGGGGTCTCAGATTCCGATCGTTCTCGTCCGCGCGCATTCGCTAGGCTTTCCCTGTTGCTTTTTTCGTGATCAATGCGCTTGCTCATTCCGCAGCCACCTTGTGTTGCGCCACCGGTACAACCGGCGCATCCACAATCTCCAGCGTCGCCGAGATCGACCCCTTGCGGCCGTCCTCATAGGTCACTTCGGTTGTCGTCGAAACACTCGAAGATCCGTCATAAAGCGCGGCGATAATGTCGTGGAATTTATCCTCGACAAAGCCGCGACGCACTTTGCGGGTCCGGGTCATCTCGCCATCATCGGCATCCAGTTCCTTATGCAGAACCACAAAGCGATGCACCTGACAGCCCGACAGCATCTCATCCGCAGCGACCGATTTGTTAACCTCTTCCACGTGGGCCTTAATCGTCTCTAACACACGCGGATGACCCGCCAGTTCCTGGTAGGACGCGTAAGCCACGTTGTTGCGCTCGGCCCAGTTTCCGACCGCCGTCAGGTCGATATTGATGAAGGCCACACAGCGATCCTTGCCGTTGCCGAACAGCACGACCTCAAGAATGTCAGGATAGAATTTCAGCTTGTTCTCGACATATTTCGGCGCGAACATCGACCCGTCAGCCATTTTGCCCACATCCTTGGCGCGATCGATGATACGCAAATGGCCCGAGCTTTCCTCGATGAACCCGGCGTCCCCTGTCGCAACCCAACCTTCAGCATCCTTGGTAGAGGCCGTCGAGTCCGGGTTGTTGTAATATTCAACAAACACACCGGGCGAGCGGTAGTGGATCTCGCCACTCTCGTCGATTTTCAATTCGACCGCAGGGGCTGGAACGCCGACCGTATCTGCGCGCACCTCGCCATCCGGCTGCTGGGTGATAAAGACGGTTGCTTCTGTCTGACCATAGAGCTGTTTGAGGTTGATGCCCAAAGAGCGATAGAAATCAAAGATTTCCGGCCCGATGGCCTCACCCGCCGTATAGCCAACGCGGAACCGGCCATAGCCGAGCGTATCCTTCAACGGGCCGTAAACCAGCATATTGCCCAGCGCGTATTTCAGCTTGTCGCCAAAGCCCACCGGCTTGCCGTCCAGCAACAGACCACCGACCTTCTTGGCATGTGCCATGAAATGATGGAACATATTGCGCTTCAGCTTGCCCGCATCCTCCATCCGGATCATCACATTGGTCAGCTGCGTTTCAAAAACGCGCGGCGGGGCAAAGAAATAGGTCGGCCCGATCTCGCGCAGGTCCGTCATCATTGTGTCGGCGCTTTCTGGGCAGTTCACGCAGAAGCCGCACCAATAAGCTTGACCGATCGAGAAGATGAAATCGCCCACCCAGGCCATCGGCAGGTAGGAGAGAATGTCTTCGTTCCGGGTCAGATGATCGAACTCGGCCGAGTTCTTGGCGCTTTCAATGACATTCCGATTCGACAGCACCACGCCCTTGGGCTTGCCCGTTGTCCCCGAGGTATAAAGCATCACGCAGGTATCGTCATAGGTGATCGCCGCGATACGCTTGTCCAGCTCGGTATCGAACCGCGCGTGCCCAGCGCTGCCTTCGGCCATGATGTCCTCAAGCGCGTTCATCTGAGAGTGGTCATACTTCCGCATCCCGCGCTTGTCGGTATAGAGGATGTGTTTGACCTGATGCAGGTTTTCTTGAATCTCGATGACCTTATCGACTTGCTCCTGATCGCCGCAGACGACAAATTTCGCGCCGCAATGTTCCAGCACATAGGCCATCTCTTCGGCGACCGAGTCCTGATACAGAGGCACCGGAACCGCGCCCACCATCTGAGCAGCCACCATCGACCAGTAATGCGCCGGACGGTTGCGACCGATGACAGCGATGTGGTCGCCTTTCTCAACGCCCAACTCCAGGAATCCAAGCGCGATGGCGCGGATTTCCTTGGCGGCCTCCGCCCAGGTCCAGCATTGCCAGATCCCGAATTCCTTTTCTCGATAAGCCGGGGTATCCCCGAACTCTGTCGCATTGCGATGTAGCAGCGCCGGAAGGGACTGCATCCCTTCAGCGCCCGACTGCGTCTGAGCCAATCTCTTTCTCCTCCCCACCCGACCCCACCCCGGGTCGGAAATGGCGGGTCCGGGATGGTGCCCGAACGCCAATGCCCCGATTAGGGACAGGCGGAGGATCAGCGTCAAGTTTTGCCTGATGTTTTCTCAATTCTTACGAATTGTAACAGCGAAGCGATCAGCCCGTCGGAGGCGTACAACCCATGCTGCCAAAGCTATTTTTGGTCCCGACAATCAAGTCTCGATTGAACATCACCCGGTGCATGGTTTTCAAAACTGACACGTGTCTCATTTGTAACGGAACCAAGAATCGCGTCATATTTCCGCCGATTTTGCATGAGACTTAAGACTGATACAGGAAACCTCGTTTAGGCACGACATGATGGATCTATCAGAGTTGGCGCAGATAGCCGTCTCCAAAATCTCTGGTATTACTGGCAATGCAAATCTGCGTTTTTTTTGGGTTTATGTCCTGTGCGGAATGAGCATCGCGATCATTGCACATCGCGTTAGTGGAGATGACAGAAGGTTCGTTTCCGTCTTCTTTAAGAAAGAGGTTTGGGGGTCCCGATCAGCGCTTATTGACTACGTTCTTCTCGTGGCCAATCCCGTCATCTTTGCGCTCAGCCTCGATTGGATTTCTAAAGCTCTTTGGCAGCTGACTCCTATGACTACCGATTGGATCAGAGGTTTGGGTGCGGATCTGCAGGATGCGGGTGGCTCCATTTGGGTTGCTGTCGCGCTGACCGTAACGCTGTATCTGGTCAACGACTTCATGCGTTGGTGGCTGCATTACCTTCAGCACAAAATTCCAGTGCTATGGGAGTTCCACAAGATTCACCACTCGGCAGAGCACTTGAATTTTGCGACAGCTGAACGGCATCACCCGATTGATGGGCTATTCTTTGCAGTCGGGGTCATAGGCTCGGCAGCAATCGTAAATGGTGTTTTTTTGGGCTTGTTCGGAAGTCATCTGACAGCCTACCAAATCGGTGGCGCCAACATCATTTTCTTTGGATCGAACCTTATCGGAGGGGTTCTACGTCATAGCCCGATCTGGGTTAGCTATGGACCTAAAGTCGAGAAATGGTTGATTTCACCGGCTATGCATCAGATCCACCATTCGAGCGACCCTAAACACTGGGACAAAAACATGGGTGGCGGACTAGCAATCTGGGATCGGATGGGTGGTACGCTCTACGTTCCTCAGGGCCGAGAAGAGCTTCAGTTTGGCATCGGCCCTGAGACGGAAGACTATCGGACGCTTTACGGCGTTTTCATTGAGCCATTGATCAAAGCGACCCGCATCTTTCAACGCAGTTGAAGGGTTTATGAAGTAAGTTAGCTACTCGTAGCCGCCTTCAAGCTTTTGTCTGCGTCTAAACTACAACCAATCCCGCAGTATCGGAATCAACGGTACATCCGCCGCAGGCATCGGATAGTTGCGTAGATCGCTAGCCCGCACCCATTTCAGCGCCTGACCTTCTTTCGACTGCGGTATCCCCTCCCATTTGCGGCAGGCAAACAGCGGCATGAGCAGGTGGAAATCGTCATAGCTGTGGCTCGCGAAGGTCAGCGGCGCGAGGCAGGAGGCCCAGGTGTCGATACCAAGTTCCTCGTGCAATTCGCGGATCAGGGCGGCCTCGGGGGTTTCGCCGGGTTCGATCTTGCCACCGGGGAATTCCCACAGACCAGCCATGGATTTGCCCTCGGGTCGTTGAGCCAGCAAGACGCGGCCCTCGATATCTATTAGGGCGACGGCAGATACCAGAACAGTTTTCACGAGCGATAGTCCGCGTTGATCTCGATATAGCCGTGGGTCAGGTCGCAGGTCCAAACGGTGGATTGCCCCTCGCCCAGCCCAAGATCGACTCCGATCACAAGATCTTGGCCTTTCATGTAGGCGGCCGCGTCTTCTTCACGATAGTCGGGGCTGACCCAGCCTTTTTCAGCGACCAGAATATCGCCAAAGGAAATGCTCAGCAGGTCGCGGTCGGCGGCGGCACCGGATTTGCCAATGGCCATGACGACGCGGCCCCAGTTTGGGTCCTCACCCGCAATGGCGGTTTTCACCAGAGGGGAGTTCGCAATCGCCAGCCCATGCACCTTGGCATCTGCGTCCGAGGCGGCTCCGGTCACGCGGATTTCGACGAATTTCGTCGCCCCTTCGCCATCGCGCACAACCTGTTGCGCGAGGTCCAGCATCACGGTTTCCAGCGCTTCGGCGAAGGCCGCATTGCCCGTGGCATCAACACCTGAGGCTCCGGTTGCGCACAGCAAAAGGCTGTCCGATGTCGAGGTATCGCTATCGACGGTGATGCAATTAAAAGTCCGGTCTGTCTGCGCGCCCAGCATGGATTGCAGCGCCGATTGGTCAACCACAGCGTCGGTAAAGATGTAGACAAGCATCGTCGCCATGTCTGGCGCGATCATGCCCGATCCCTTGGCAATCCCCGCAATAGAGACTGTTTTGCCGCCAATCTCGACCTGAGCCGACGCCCCTTTCGGGAAGGTATCGGTGGTCATGATGGCCCGCGCTGCGTCCTCGATCGCGTGACGGCTGAGGCCGGATTTCAGCGCCTCAAGCTGCGAGACAATGCGATCATGCGGCAGAGGCTCTCCGATCACGCCGGTGGATGAGGTGAAGACCCTCCCAACCGCAACGCCGGTTGCCTTGGCAACCGCTTGCGTCACCTCGGCGACCGAGTTTTGGCCGTAGTGGCCGGTGAAGGCGTTTGCATTTCCCGAATTCACCAAAATCGCCGCTGGTCCATCGCTGGCGCCGCCGATCTTGCCCTGACAGTCCAGCACCGGAGCGGCGCGTGTGGCCGAGCGCGTAAACACCCCGGCCACGGACGTGCCGGGATCGAGAGCCGCCAACATGACGTCGGTCCGGCCTTTGTAGCGCACCCCCGCCTCGACGGTTGCAAAACGCACTCCGTCAATCGCGGGCAGGTCGGGGAAACCGGCAGGGGCCAGTGGCGAGGTTTTGGTGATCGTGGCCACGGGAGTTACTCCTGAATCAGGTCCAGCTGGCGGATGACTTCAGAACCAACCCCTTCAAGGGCGGTGCGTTCGATCTGAGCCTGTTGGGTCAACTCATCAATACGGGCCTGAATAGCCTCTTGCTGAATGGTCTGGGCCAGTTCATCGCGTACGGCCTCAAGCGCAGGGGCTTCAGATTTGCGCTTGTCGTTCAGGATCACCAGATGCCAGCCGAACTGCGTTTGCACCGGGTCTGAGATTTGACCTTTTTCAAGACCCAGCACGGCGTTTTCAAACTCGGGCACCATCTGGCCCTTGCCGAACCAGCCCAGCGCACCGCCATTGGGGCCGGACGGCCCGGTCGAATGCTCGCGCGCCATCTCGGCAAAATCCGCGCCGTCATCCAATTGCGCCTTGAGGGCTTTGGCCTCGTCCTCGGACTCAACCAGAATATGGCTGGCATCGAACTCGTCTTCGCCTTCAAACTCAGCGAATTGCGCGTCATAGGCCGCTTGCACAGCCTCATCCGTCACAACATCATCGGTCAGAGCGTTCACAGTCTGCACCGCCAGCAAAGAGCGTGTCTCATTGTCCAGCGTCAGCGCGTTTTGTTGGGTCAGCTCTTCCTGCTGTTGGCCCAGCAATTGCTGTTGGATCAGCTGTTCAAGCACGAAGTCATACAGCACATCGTCCTCGATCTGCTGATATTGCTGCGGCAACGCCGCGACGGTGGCGACAACGTGACCCAGTGTGATCTCGTCCCCGTTGACCGTGGCCAGAACGGTACCTGCATCGGGCTTGGTTTCGGCGGCCAGCGGCAGCGCCATCACGGCAGTCAAAGCCAGCGATGGCAGAAAAGTGAGGCCTTTGGGCATGGAATCATCCTATTTCTTTGCCGCGACAGGGCGCAGCGTTGACACTTCAGAACCTGCCGCTTACATCGCTTTGAAGCCTTGGACAGGGCCGCCTTTCACCCCCCGTATCTATGGGTTGCGCGCAAGGTGGGCAAGCCTGTCGCAACCAAGACAAGAACAGATCCGCTGGAGTGAACATGCTGGGACTCGGAACGCTCGCCAAAAAGGTGTTCGGAACACCGAACGACCGCAAGATCAAGGCGACCCGCCCCCTGATCGAAAAGATCAACGCGCTGGAGCCCGAGTTCGAAAAACTCTCTGACGAGGGTCTGATCGAAAAAACCGCCGAGCTGCGCAAACGTGCGCTGGATGGCGAGAGCCTGGATGACCTGCTGCCCGAAGCTTTTGCCAACGTGCGCGAAGGTGCCAAACGCGCACTGGGTCTGCGGGCCTTTGATGTGCAGCTGATGGGCGGCACCTTCCTGCATCAGGGCAATATTTCCGAGATGAAGACGGGTGAGGGCAAGACGCTGGTTGCCACTTTCCCCGCCTACCTGAACGCGCTGACCGGCAAGGGCGTGCATGTCGTCACAGTGAACGAGTATCTCGCCAAGCGTGACTCGGAATGGATGGGTAAGGTTTTTGCGTCCGTCGGAATGACCACCGGCGTGATCTGGTCAGGCCAGCCAGATGCCGAGAAAAAGGCGGCCTATGCCTGTGACGTGACCTACGCCACCAATAATGAGCTTGGCTTCGACTATTTGCGCGACAACATGAAGGCCGATATGGCCGACATCTATCAGAAATACCACAATTTCGCGATTGTGGATGAGGTCGACTCGATCCTGATTGATGAGGCGCGGACGCCGCTAATCATCTCGGGTCCGGCGCAGGACCGTTCTGATCTGTACACCGCGATTGACGCGCTGATCCCGAGCTTGAGTGACGATCACTATTCGCTGGACGAAAAATCCCGCAACGTGACTTTCACCGATGAAGGCAACGAGTTTCTGGAACAGCAACTGATTGCTGCGGGCCTGATCCCCGAGGATCATTCTCTATATGATCCCGAAAGCACCACCGTGGTGCATCACGTCAATCAGGGTCTGCGTGCGCATAAACTGTTCCAGCGCGACAAGGACTATATCGTGCGTGACGGCAATGTGGTTCTGATCGACGAATTCACTGGCCGTATGATGCCGGGTCGTCGCCTGTCGGAAGGTCTGCACCAAGCGATCGAGGCGAAAGAGAACGTCCAGATTCAGCCCGAGAACGTGACGCTGGCCAGCGTAACCTTCCAGAATTATTTCCGCCTCTATGACAAGCTGGGCGGCATGACCGGGACCGCGCTGACCGAAGCCGAAGAATTTCAGGAGATCTACGGTCTGGGCGTGGTCGAAGTCCCCACCAACCGTCCGATTGCACGTCTGGACGAAGACGATCAGGTCTATCGCACCGCGATGGAAAAGTACGGCGCGATTATCTCTGAGGCGAAGAAGGCACAGGAAAAGGGTCAGCCGGTTCTGATCGGCACCACCTCGATCGAGAAATCCGAAGTTCTCAGCCAGATGCTGACCAAGGAAAAGATCGAGCACAACGTTCTGAACGCACGCCAGCATGAACAAGAGGCCCAGATCGTGGCCGATGCGGGCCGCTACGGTGCGGTTACCATCGCCACCAACATGGCCGGTCGTGGTACTGACATTCAGCTGGGCGGCAATGTCGAGATGAAGGTTCTGCAGGCCCTGGCCGAAAACCCCGAGGCCGACCCGGCTGAACTGCGCGCCGCGGAAGAGGCCAAGCACGCCGAGGAAAAACAAAAGGTTCTGGATGCGGGTGGTTTGTATGTCATGGCCTCGGAACGCCATGAAAGCCGCCGCATCGACAACCAGCTGCGTGGTCGCTCGGGCCGTCAGGGCGATCCCGGTCGCACGGTATTCTACCTCAGCCTCGAAGACGATCTGATGCGCATCTTCGGCTCGGAACGTCTGGACAAGGTGCTGACCACGCTGGGCATGAAAGAGGGCGAAGCCATCGTGCACCCCTGGGTCAACAAATCGCTGGAACGCGCGCAATCCAAGGTCGAAGGCCGCAACTTTGACATGCGCAAGAACGTTCTGAAATTCGACGACGTGATGAACGATCAGCGTAAGGTGATCTTCAGCCAGCGGCGCGAGATTATGTCAGCCGACGACCTGTCCGAGATCGTCTCGGACATGCGCGAACAGGTGATCGACGATCTGATCGACGAATACATGCCACCGAAATCCTATGCAGATCAGTGGGATACCGATGGGCTGCATGAGGCGATCAAAGAAAAGCTGACCATCGATGCCCCGGTTCAGGACTGGGCCGCCGAAGAAGGCGTGGATGACGAACAGGTGCGCGAGCGTCTGGTTAAGGCCGCCGATGAGATGATGGCGCAAAAGGCCGTCGCCTTCGGCCCCGAGAACATGCGCAACATCGAAAAGCAGGTCCTTCTGCAGACCATCGATGGCAAATGGCGCGAGCATCTTCTGACGCTGGAACATCTGCGCTCGGTCGTCGGATTCCGGGGCTACGCCCAGCGCGATCCGCTGAACGAGTATAAGAACGAAAGCTTCCAGCTGTTCGAAGGCATGCTGGACAGTTTGCGCGAAACCGTGACCCAGCAATTGTCGCGCGTGCGCCCGCTGACCGAAGAAGAACAGCGCGAGATGCTGGCACAGATGGCGGCCCAGCAAGCGCAAGCTCAGCAGGCCGTTGATCAGGCTGCTGGCGCTGCCGAGGCCAAGGCCGAGGCCGTCGCGTCGGGCGATGCACTGCCCGGCTTTGACGAGAATGATCCGTCGACCTGGGGCAATCCTTCGCGCAACGATCCCTGCCCCTGTGGCTCAGGCAAGAAATTCAAACACTGCCACGGCAGATTGACCTAACGTCAACAAATACCAGTCACAATCGCTCCGCTTCGCGGCCACAAATTGGCCGCGATTTTTAACGAGAGTGCGACTCGCTCCTTCAACTGGGGAGGGTGTTTTGTTCGTAGTCAGAAATTACGTGACCATGTGCGGCACAGTCGCCTGTGCCTTAGGTATTGGTTACCTGATGCAATATAGTGCGCCTGCGCAGCCGAACGGCGCGCAGGAACCTGTCGCCGTGGCTTCTGTCGCGGATCAGGCCTCGGTCATTGCCGGGCTTGAACGCATCGTGCAGACCTCTTCCTCTGACGAGACCCCCTCTCAACCGATTGAGCGCCCTGCGCCGAAGGCCGCACAAAAGCACACCAATTGCAGCATCAGCGCGCGTGCCACCGCCCAAATGGGTGCCAATGCACGGCTGCGGATCAAGGCCCCCTGCCGCAGCAACGAACGTGTTGAAATTCACCACAGCGGTCTGACACTGACACAGCAAACCGACCAAAACGGTGCCTTGGATCTGACCATTCCGGCCCTGTCCGAATACGCCATTTTCCTGATCTCATTCGAGGATCAGACCGGCACGGTCGCCACCACTCACATCATGGACATTGACCAGTTCGACAGGGTCGCATTGCAATGGCAGGGTCAGACCGATCTGCAAATCCACGCCTTGGAGTTCGGTGCTAGCTATGGTGAGCACGGGCATATCTCGGCCAATAGCGCATCGCAGGGCGCGGGTTCCGTGGTCCATCTGGGAAGTGCGGGCTTCCATGATGGACAGAATATCCAGATTTACTCGTTCCCGGCAGCGCGTTCGGAACAATCGGGCTCGGTCGCTTTGACGGTGGAAACCGAAGTGACTGAGGCCAATTGTGGCCGCGATTTGAACGTCCAATCCTTGGAACTGCGCAGTGATCGTCGGCTGCGGTCGCGCGATCTGATCCTGACGATGCCGATGTGTACCGAAGTCGGTGAGTTTCTGGTGTTGAATAATCTGTTCCAAGACCTGACAATCGCGGCAAATTAAACCGCAGGCAGGCTCGAACTTCTCATGACACTTATTCGTGCGGCGCTGGCTGTACTGTTTTCTGTTTCGCTGGCTGTTTCAGCCGCAGCGCAGGATATTGTTCTGACATCGCATGATGGCAAGATCGAAGTCTCCGGCACCCTTCTGGGCTTTGACGGCGAATTCTACCGGGTCGACACCCAATTCGGTGAGCTGACAGTCGATGGCTCTGGCGTCACATGCGACGGCCCGGCCTGCCCCAGCCTGACCGATTTCGTGGCCGAGGTCCGGTTCTCGGGATCATCCGTCATGGCCGAGACGGTCCTGCCTGCCCTGATCATCGGCTTCGCCCGACAAGAAGGTCTGACAGCAACCCCATCGCGCGTGGATGAACGCAGCTTTGCCTATGAGCTGCGCCAGCCAGACCGCACGGCCCCTCTCGCCCGCCTGTTCTTTCGCGTTGGAACGACGGATCAGGGGTTTGCCGACCTCATGGACAACGACGCCGACATCGTAATGGCGCAACGCGAAATCCGGGATGAGGAACGCGACATGGCCGAGGCCGCAGGTCTGGGCGATCTGACCCATCCCCGCCGCGCGCGGATTGTAGCACTGGATGCGATCGTGCCGGTAGTTGCGCGAGAGAACACCGTTCAGCAGATTTCACCCGCGGATCTGGTCCGTGTTCTGTCGGGCGCGATCACCAACTGGACAGATCTGGAAGGGCCGGACGCTCCGATTGCCCTTCACATGCCGGACACCGGGTCAGGCTTGTCCCAGGATGTCGAGGATCAGCTACTCTTCCCCGCTCAGGCTGAGCTATCTGACACCGTTCTCCGCCACCAGCGCAATCGCGATCTTGTACAAGCAGTGGCCAATGACCCGTTTTCGATCGGCATCACGACGCAGGCGGCCTCAGGCCCGACCCGCGCACTGCCTTTGGCTGGAGGCTGCGGACATGCCCTTGAGGCGACCCGCCAGTCAATCAAAACCGAGGACTACCCGCTGACCTCTCCGATGTTTCTCTACCTGCCGCAACGCCGCCTGCCACGGATCGCACGAAAGTTTCTGGCCTATACCCGCTCAGCCGACGCGCAGATGGCCATACGGAAGGCCGGGTATGTGGATCAGGCGACCGAGAACCTGCCCATGTGGCTGCAGGGGGATCGGCTCGCCAATGCCATCGTTTCTGGTGGAGCCGAGGTCGGACTGGAAGAGCTTCAACACATGGTCGAAACTCTGCGGCCATTGTCTAGACTGTCAATCTCCTTCCGGTTCGAGCCGGGAAGCTCTCGCCCGGATGCGCAATCGCGGTCCAACATTCTGCAATTGGCGCAGGCGCTTGAATCCGGCAGTTTGACCCCTCGCAAGCTTGTATTCGCTGGGTTCAGTGACGGGGATGGAGGCGCCAACGCCAATGCCCGGATCGCTCTTCGCAGGGCACAAACGGTGCGCAATGCTGTTCTGGCCGCCGTTGAAACCGAAATCCCCGACAGTATTGAGATCACAACCGAAGGTTTCGGAGAAGCGATGCCGATGGCCTGCGATGACACTGAGTGGGGCCGAAAAACAAACCGCCGGGTTGAGGTTTGGGTAAACTAGAGAGTGACGATGTCGGACAGAAACTCCGACGAAACCGCCTCAGCAATCAATTTGGGTACATCGCAGCCGTATGGTGACTACTTCTGATCTCTAGATACGCGGCGGTTTTTCCGGCGAGACTCGAAAAAACGCAAAGACCCTGTGACGCATTTGGATAGAGGCAACATGGGCGAAAGCGAGAAACTGTCCTCATCGAAATAAATAGGCCAAAGTGGAACTCTCAACCCAGACAACAACTTCAGTCGTTAGGGCAATCAACTGAAAACACAACTCTTCCCGTCACAAATACCCCTCGGACCGAAAGCTCAGCTCGGTTGATTTTCCAATAATCAGATGGTCGTGCAGGGTCAGCCCCAAGGCCGTGCAGGCATCCTGAATGCGGTTGGTCATGTCGATATCCGATTGCGACGGCGTTGGGTCGCCGGAGGGATGGTTATGCACCAAAATCAGGGCCGAGGCATTCAGCTCCAGCGCACGTTTCGCCACCTCGCGCGGGTAGACCGGGACATGATCAACGGTGCCCTTCGCCTGCTCTTCATCCGCAATCATCACGTTCTTGCGGTCCAGATAGAACACGCGAAACTGCTCGATCTCTCGATGCGCCATTGTCGTATGGCAATAGTCCAGCAAAGCGTCCCAGCCGGAAATCACGTGGCGCTGCATCACCCGCGCGCGGGCCATGCGATGGGCGCAGGCCTCCAGGATTTTCAGATCGGTGATGACGGTTTCGCCAACGCCTTTGATTTGGCGCAACCGCTCCTCTGGCGCGGTCAATACGCGGTTGAAGTCCCCGAACGTATCCATCAGCAGCCGGGCCAGAGGTTTCACATCCTGACGCGGGATGGATCGGAACAGCACCAGCTCCAGCAACTCATAATCCGGCATAGCGCCTGAACCACCAGACATGAACCGTTCGCGCAGCCGCTTGCGATGGTCTTTGATGTAGGAGGGTAACCGACCCGTCGGCAGCGGCTGCGCTGGCGCTTCGTCCGTGTCGAAAAGCATTGGGGCTTCGGCAAAGGCGTCCTGTGTCATGGGCCTCACCTTGGCGCAGAATCGGTTTCTGAAAGGTTAACGCGCCTCACCGGCCATGCGCGCTGTGGCGCGGCGTACCAGCATGTGCAGCAGGATCGAGAACACGCCCAAAGTCAGCATGGCTGCAAACATCAGATCGGTCTTGGCCCGGCCATTGGCCAGCAGCATCAGGTAGCCCAACCCTTGCGAGGACCCGACCCATTCGCCAATAACCGCGCCAATCGGCGCATAGACCGCCGCCAATCGCATCCCCGAGGCTAGCGAAGGCAGCGCTGCCGGGATACGTATGTGCCACAGAACCGAACGCGGGCTTGCCTGCATCGTGCGCGCAAGATCGAGATATCCGGGCGGGGTCCTCATCAGACCGTCAAAGAAGGATGAGGTGATCGGAAAGTAGATGATCAGAACCGCCATCGCGACCTTGGACCAAAGGCCGTAGCCCAGCCACAGGGTCAGAAGCGGCGCCAGCGCAAAGACCGGCAAAGCCTGCGTGAAAACCAGCATCGGCTGCACCAGCACCCGTGCGGCCCGTGAATTGGCCAGTTGCAGCGCGGTGACGACGCCTAGAACGGTTCCCACCGCCAGGCCGATCACGACCTCAACCGCTGTGATCCAAGTATGTTCCGCAATCACCCAGCGGTTCTGCCACCAGGTTTCAGCCACAAGCGCCGGGCCGGGCAGGATGAATTTGGGCAGGCCGGTCAGGCTGACAATCGCTTGCCAGACGGCCAGAGCGAACAAGGTTGCGGCGAGGGCAGAGAGGAGTTTCATGCCGCCTCTCTCAATAGTTTCAGTAGCGCGCCTTGGGCTTCCAATGTCTCCAGATCATCCACATGGCGCGGTGCGGGCGCGGCAGGCGGAGCACAGGGCGTCAGCCCCTGCTGCGTCATCACGACGATGGATTGGCCCAAACGTGCGGCCTCGGCCGGGTCGTGGGTGACCAGAAGGACTGTTCGACCCTGCAGCGCCTCGGCGGCCAGATCCTGCATATCCGCGCGGGTGCGCGCATCGAGGGCCGAGAATGGTTCATCCAACAGCACGATGGGGCGATCTTCCATCAGGGTCCGCGCCAAGGCGACGCGCTGTCTTTGGCCGCCGGACAGCTCCGACGGTTTCTTGGCCATGTGGTCTTGCAGGCGCATCCGTTCAATCAGACGGTCCCGGCGATCCAGATCAGGTTTCTCACCCCGCAGTCGTGCGCCGAGTGAGACGTTTTGCGCCACCGTCGCCCAAGGCAGCAACAGGTCATCCTGCGCCATATAGGCCACGCGGGTTGGGACCGTTTGGCCATCGCTGGCTACGATCTGACCGGTAAAATCCGCGCCTGTCTCCAACCCGGCGATCAGGCGCAGAACGGTGGTTTTACCAACGCCCGATCCACCCAATAGGCAGGTCCACTGTCCCGCTCCAAGGGTCAGGGTCAGCGGTGCGAATAAGGGCGTATCGCCAATGCTCGCGTGTCCGCTGATGGTGAGATCGGGCGCAGGGGTCATGGGGTCAGACCCATTTGCCAGAAATTGACCTCTAGCTCGGTGGCGGTTCGGAAGGTTTGGCACAGACGACCCCAACGCGGAGAGGCCTCGAAATCTGCCCCAATCCGTCGTGTTAGAGCCGAATCCAGCAGTTCGCCGACCGCCTTGCACGCGCCTTGGTAGTCCTCACCAGCATAGGTGCTGATCCAGTCGCGATAGGCCTCGGATGTGGCCTCGGAGGTCAGCCGAGCGCCGATCTCTCCATAGCCCATCACACAGGGCGCAAGTGCGGCCAACAGGTCCAGCAGATCGCCGCTATACCCGGCTTCGAGGACAAAGCGGGTATAGGCCAGATTTTCTTGCCGTTCAGGCGTGGCGAACAATTCAGATTGCGAAATGCCTGCCGCTTCGCAAACGCCGATATGCAGTTTCATCTCTTCGCTGATCAGACCATTGACGGTGCGGGATGCTGCCAGCATCTCTTCATGCGTTTCCGATTTCACTACCGCCAACGCCCAAGCGCGGCTGAAATGGATCAGGAACACATAGTCCTGACGCAGGTAATGCAGGAATGCCTCTCGGGGCAGAGAGCCGTCCTTCATCCCTTCAACAAAGGCGTGGCGGGTGTAGTCCCGCCACGGCCCCTGCGCCGCATCACGCATCAGCGTGAAGGCTTTGCCATAGTCGCTCATTGCGCGGTCACGTCGATGGTGATGTCGCTGACCGGCAAAACGCTGTCAATCATGCCGCTTTCGTTCAGGAAGGTTTCGAACCGGGCGTAGCGGCCCGCATCAAAACCCGCCGGGCGCAGAGCAAAGCGCGGCAGAGTGTCGACCCACGCGCGAGCATTCAGCTCATCCTGCAACTCGGGCGAAGTCGCGGCGAAGATCTCCCAGCTTTCTTCGGGGTTGTTGACAATGTACTGGGTCGCTTTTTCGGTCGCCGCCAGGAAACGCGCGATCTTGTCCTTATCCATCGTCTCGGGGTTGGCGACGTAGATCAGTTCGTCATAAGACGGCACGCCCTCTTCCTCGATATAGAAGCAGGTGCCGGGACGGCCTTCGATATCCATCTGGTTCAGCTCGAAGTTGCGATAGGCACCGATCACCGCATCCACCTGACCGGTCATCAGCGACGGAGAGAGCGAGAAGTTCACGTTGATCAGTTCAACATCGTCCAGCGCCACGCCATATTTGCCCAGAACGGTGGTCAGAACAGCCTCTTCCACGCCAGCGACCGAGAAGCCGATTTTCTTGCCCTTCAGGTCCGCAGGCGACTTGATCGGGCCGTCTTCCAGAACCAGCAGACAGTTCAGAGGGGTCGCAACCAGCGTACCGACACGCTTCAGCGGCAGGCCTTCATGGATCTGCAGGTGCAGCTGCGGCTGATAAGATACGGCCAGTTCGGCCTGACCAGCAGCCACCAAACGCGGCGGAGCGGACGGGTCGGCGGGGGGAACGATCTCAACCTCGAGGCCCTGCTCGGCGAAATAGCCGTTTTCCTGCGCCACGATGATGGGCCCATGATCGGGGTTGATGAACCAATCCAGCAGAACGGTCATCTTGTCTTCGGCCCAGGCCGGCGCAGCGGCCAGAAGGGCGATGGCTGTCATCAGCTTTTTCATGTCTCGCGTTTCCTTTTCACTCACGAGGTTGAGGCCGCGACGAGGACAATCTCGCCCGGCCAATCCGGTTCAATCTGTTCAGCCGCACGCCAGGCGCGCAGGCCGCTTGCACAGCACAAAGCCAGTCTTTTTGCTTTGTTAGGCTCTGATTTCAGGTGCTCCACGCTTAGGCGACGTGCGAGAGGGTGGATGGGTTGAGGAGCTTCGTCTTCACTCCGCAGCTCAACAATCACATCATTTGAGGACAGTTGCGAGGCGGCAACGAAGGCGAAGGATTGCTCAGGCTCAGGCGCGGCATTAAAACGGAAGCTAGAGCTTCGGAAGGTCTGGGCATCCACCTGCACCATCAGGCCAAGGGGCGACGGGTCGAGGCCGAGGAGCAAAGCCAAAGCCATCTGCGCCTGCATCGCGCCGATCATCCCCACGACCGGCCCCAGCACACCTGCCGTGGCACAGCTCGCCCCGCTGGTTGGTGCGTCGGGGAACACGGCCCGCAGTGAAGGCGCACCGCCGCAGAACGCACCAACATAGCCAGACAGGCCCAACACCGAGGCACTGACCAAAGGTTTTCCCAAGGTCAGGCAGATATCCGAAAGCGTGTAGCTGGCGGCATAGCTGTCCGCACAGTCGAGAATCACATCGGCCTGTGAAACAAAACCGGCCGCATTCTCTTTTGTTAGAGCCTGTTTTTGCGCGGCGACGTCGATATCAGAATTCAAAGCACGGCAGCGATCGGCTGCAACTTCGGCCTTTGGGCGTCCGTAGTCTGCCTCAGTAAACAGCGTCTGCCGATGCAAGTTCGACAGGGCCACGTCATCCGCATCGAGGATCGTGAAATGGCCAACGCCTGCCCCGGCCAGCAAAGGCAGAACCGGAGCCGCCAATCCACCCGCCCCGACAACCAGAACCCGCGCCTTGGACAGGCGCGCCTGCCCTTCGGCCCCAACTTCCGGCAGGATCATCTGGCGAGCGTAGCGGCTCATCTGGTGGCCTCGATCCACTGACGCACCCGCGCCTCGGGGTCGGCGTTCAGGGTGATGTCCGTGACGACCGAGACGATATCGGCACCCGCCTCAAGCACGCCGGGCGCGCGTTCGACGCTCATACCGCCAATCCCGACCAGTGGAATATCGCCCACACGGGCTTTCCATTCGGTAACTCGCGGCAGGCCCTGCTGCTCCCACTTCATCTTCTTCAGGATCGTCGGATAGACCGGCCCCAGCGCGACGTAGTCGGGGTCCATGGCCAGAACGCGCTCTAGCTCATCATCGTCATGGGTGGAAACGCCTAGCTTTAGATCCGCTTTTCGGATTGCTTTGAGGTCGGCGTCATCCAGATCTTCCTGCCCCAGATGAATCCAGTCGCAACCCGCATCAATGGCGGCCTGCCAATAGTCGTTCACCACCAGAACGGCACCATGCTGATTGCACAGATCGCGAGAGGTCGCGATCTCGGCCCGGACAACATCGTCCGGCTGATCCTTTATGCGCAGCTGCACCAGCTTTACACCCATAGGCAGCATCCGCTGCAGCCAGTCGGAGTGGTCAAAGATCGGGTAGAAACGGTCCAAACTCATGACAGGAACGCCTTTCCGACGACGGGGGTTGAGGGTTCGGCCATGTCCCGAGCCTCAATAGGGTCGGCCTGATGGGCCAGCTGCCCGGCCTCAACCGCGCGCATCATGGCCTTTGCCATCAACGCCGGATCACCGGCGCGAGCGACGGCTGTGTTCAACAATACGGCGTCATATCCCAGCTCCATCGCGTGGGCCGCATGGCTGGGCAGGCCGATCCCGGCATCAATCACCAGCGGGACATCCGGGAACTCGGCCCGCATTGCGCGCAGGGCATATTCATTGTTCAGCCCCCGGCCCGAGCCGATGGGCGCACCCCAGGGCATCAGGACCTCGCATCCGGCCTCAAGCAGCCGTTCACCCACGATCAGGTCGTCGGTGGCGTAAGGGAAGACCTCGAACCCATCCTCGGTCAGGATGCGCGCGGCCTCGACCAACTGGAAGACGTCCGGCTGCAGACTGTCGGTATGGCCGATCAGCTCCAGCTTGATCCACTTGGTCTCAAACACTTCGCGGGCCATATGCGCGGTGGTCACCGCCTCTTTGACCGTATGACACCCGGCAGTGTTGGGCAGCACCAGCACGCCCAGATCACGGATCATCTGCCAAAAGGTCTGCCCGGCCCCCGATTCCCGCCGCAAAGAGACAGTCGCCACACCCGCGCCGCTGTCGCGGAACGCCTGTTCTAGAATAGCGGGGCTGGGATATTGCGCGGTGCCCAGCATCAGAGGGTTGGGCAGAGCGACGCCATAAAAGCTTTTCATCCTCACCCTCCTTGCATCGGCGACAGGATTTCGACCCGGTCACCTTCGGACAGGGCATGGGCAATGCGCAGGCTGGAGGGCACGAATTCCTCGTTCACCGCCGTTGCAACACGGCCCGAGAAACCGCATTCCTCTAGCAGCTCTGCCAAGGTCGAGGCCTTTACCTCTTTGGGGTCGCCATTAAGCACGATCTTCATCGACCATCTCCGAATGTTTGTTCTCAAGCGCCAGATCGGCCACGCCCTGTGCCAGGGCTGGGGCCAACAGGTAGCCATGGCGGTAGAGGCCATTGGCATAGATCGTCCGGCCCAAGCGCCGGATGCGCGGCAGGTTGTCAGGAAAGGCTGGGCGCAGATCGACGCCAATTTCCAGCACCTCAGCCTCACCAAAGGCCGGGTTCAAAGCGTAGGCCGCACTGAGCAGTTCCAGCATTGAGCGCGCGGTGATCCGGCTGCTGTCTTCGCTTTCGATCATGGTCGCGCCCAGCATGTAGATGCCCTCACCACGCGGCACGATGTAGAGCGGCATCCGCGGGTGCAGCAGGCGCACTGGACGGTTCAGCGTCACTTCGGGGCAACGCACCACCAGCATCTCGCCCTTTACGCCACGCAGATCATGCAGGTATTCCCGCGCGTGCAGCCCTCGACAATCGATTGCGTTTTCTAGCTGTGCAGGTGCGAGTTTGCGGTGGAATTCGACGCCCTTGTCTTTGAGACCTCGGTGCAGGTCTAGCAATGCCTGACGGGGGTTAAGATGTGCTTCTTGGTCGAAGTACAATCCTTTTCCGAATCCATGCAGATCAGGCTCTAAATTCGCGATTTTCGCCCGGTCTACTTCGGAATAAGAATTCGTCCGACGGGCAAATCTGCGTAAATCTGGGATGTCCCGCGCATTTGCCAAGACCAGAGTACCGCATCGTTGCACAGTTGTTCGGGAGGCCCACCACTCGATGGCAGATTGACCGAGCCTAAGGACAGGTTCCTCCGCGTTTTCATACTCGCACCACGGGGCCAGCATACCGCCCGCCCACCAGGAACATCCATGCGGGCCTGGGGGGCCGCCGGGATCGAAAACCTGTACCTTTGCCCCGCGCGAGACCAGCTCGGACGCAACGGCCAAACCAGCTACACCGGCGCCTATGACGGACCAGAGGGTCACGCAGGCCAAACCCGGTGGAAGTGATGAACAGGTCCGTGGCCCGCACCGATCTTCAGCTCATCAGCCCGCGCGATTGCGCCCTGCAGATACTCGTGCGCCTGCGCCACGGCATCGACAAGCGTCAGGCCTTGGGCCAAACCGGCAGCGATAGATGAGGACAGCGTGCAACCCGTTCCATGGGTGTTTCGGGTGGCCTTCCTTGGGGCCTGAAATTCGGCAATCACCCCGTTTTCGTCGATCAGCAGATCATGGCAGACATCCCCCTTGCCATGACCGCCCTTCATCAAAACCGCTTGTGCACCCAAAGCGCACAGCGCTTTGCCCTGTTCAACCATCGCCTCAGGCGTGTCGGCATCACCTCGATCCAGCAAACATGCCGCCTCGGGTAGGTTTGGCGTCAGAACGGTTGCACGGGGCAGCAGAACGTCGCGTAGCGTTTGAACTGCCTCATCGGCCAGAAGGGCATCACCGGATTTCGCAATCATCACGGGGTCCAGAACGACCCGTCCTTGAAACTCGGAAATCCCCTGCGCCACGGTCTCAATAATCTCCGGCGTCGCCAGCATTCCGATCTTGATAGCGCGCACATCCAGATCGCTGAGCACCGCTTGGATCTGGGCCGAGATGACCTCCGAGGGAATACCATGCACGGCCGTAACTGCCTGCGTGTTCTGAGCAGTAACGGCGGTGATCACGCTGGCCCCGAAAACACCCAAAGCCGACATCGCCTTGAGATCGGCCTGGATGCCCGCGCCGCCGCCGCTGTCGGATCCTGCTATGGTCAAGGCAATAGGTGCCACGTCGTTGCTCCATCTATTGTGAGCAACTCGGGCATGGAAAACGTCTGTTTGCTTTAGACCGTTCCCTACGCCGGAATTGCCCGGATCAGGTTCGATGGGTTAGCGCTTGCGCCTCTCAGCCCTTCGATAAGGGCACCCCAACGGTTGATGCGGACAATCTCAGGAGCGGTCTGGAAAATCAAGCCTCAATCCGCGTATCGTATGGCCAATATCTTCAATAAAATTAGGCCAGAGGAACGGTGGAGTTTGCGGGAACCTGCCCCACGCTCCGAAGCTATTTGCGACAGATGAATGAAGGATCACATCCTTTGGAAGGCCGAGCCACCCGGCGACAGAGACGTGTGGGGCGGCGGGATCAGAGCCTCGATCGAAAAAGGCCGCCCCAGTTAGAGCGGCCTGAACTTAGCTTTTCATCCCATCCCAGAAGGACTTCACGGATGAGAAAAAGCTTTTTGATTCTGGATGGTTATCCTCACCCAAATCATCAAACTCACGCAAAAGTTCTTTCTGGCGAGAGGTAAGGTTGACCGGAGTTTCCACAGCCAGTTCGATGAACATGTCACCGATGCCACCACCCCGCAAAGCAGGCATGCCCTTTCCACGCAGTCGCATTTGGCGACCCGACTGGCTGCCCGCCGGGATCTGCACCCGTCCGCGCCCGCCATCAATGGTCGGCACTTCTATGGACCCACCCAGCGCGGCTTTGGCCATGCTGACTGGCACGCGACAATAGAGGTTCACGCTGTCACGTTCGAACAGTTTGTGGTCCGAGACCTCAACAAAGATATAGAGGTCACCCGGAGGGCCGCCGCGCATACCGGCTTCACCCTCACCCGCCAGGCGGATGCGCGTACCGGTCTCAACACCGGCGGGGATATTGACCGACAGGGCGCGTTCTTTTTCGACGCGGCCCGCTCCGTTGCAGGATTTACAGGGGTTTTTGATGATCTGCCCAAGGCCCGAACAAGTCGGACAGGTGCGTTCAACTGTGAAAAAGCCCTGCTGAGCCCGGACCTTACCCATGCCAGAGCAAGTTGGACATGTCGTAGGTTCTACACCACCCTCAGCGCCCGATCCGTCACAGGCCGAACAAGCCACGGCTGCGGGGACGTTGATGGTTTTCTGCAGGCCCGAGAAAGCCTCTTCCAACGTTACGCGCAAGTTGTAGCGCAGGTCGGACCCGCGTGCGGCGCGACGTCCACCGCCGCCGCCACGTTGGCCGCCCATGAAATCGCCGAAGAGATCATCGAACACATCCGAGAACGCGCTGGAGAAGTCACCCTGCCCAAAGCCACCGCCCGGACGGCCACCGCCACCCATGCCGTTTTCAAAAGCGGCATGACCAAAACGGTCGTAGGCTGCTTTTTTGTCAGCATCGCGCAGCACGTCATAGGCTTCGTTCGCTTCTTTGAACTGCGCCTCGGCATCCGGGTTGTCTTTGTTGCGGTCGGGATGCAATTCTTTGGCTTTCTTGCGAAAACCTTTCTTGATCTCATCCGCAGATGCGCCCTTGGTGACACCAAGCACATCATAGTAGTCGCGTTTTGACATCAGTTTTCCCTTCTGCCTCAACGTAATCGGGCCGGCCCGGCAAGCGGACCGGCCCAGATTGGCCCGGTTACCGGTTACTTACGCTTGTCGTCGTCCAGATCTTCGAACTCGGCGTCGACAATGTCATCATCCGCAGGACCTGCGTCTGCTGCTGCAGGCTCTTCCTCGCCCTCTTCGGCTTGCGCCTTGTAGATGGCTTCGCCCAGCTTCATAGCAGCTTCGGTGACGTTCTGGATGCCAGACTTGATCTTGTCGGCGTTCTCGGTTTCCAACTCGTCTTTCAGCGCGGCAATTGCCAGCTCGATCGCTTCGATCGTGGTCGGATCGACCTTGTCGGAGTGCTCTTCCATCGACTTCTCGGTCGAATGGATGAGGCTTTCCGCCTGGTTCTTGGCGTCGACCAGCTCGCGGCGTTCCTTGTCGGCTTCCGCGTTCTCTTCGGCGTCCTTGACCATCTTTTCGATGTCCTCATCGGAAAGACCGCCCGAAGCCTGGATGGTGATCTTCTGCTCTTTGCCGGTGCCTTTGTCCTTGGCCGAAACCGAGACAATGCCGTTGGCGTCGATGTCAAAAGTCACCTCGATCTGAGGCATACCGCGCGGTGCCGGTGGGATATCTTCGAGGTTGAACTGACCCAGGATCTTGTTGTCCGCAGCCATTTCACGCTCACCCTGGAAGACGCGGATGGTCACGGCGTTCTGGTTGTCCTCGGCGGTCGAGAAGACCTGAGACTTCTTGGTCGGGATCGTTGTGTTGCGGTCGATCAGACGGGTGAACACGCCACCCAGCGTCTCGATGCCCAGCGACAGCGGGGTCACGTCCAGCAGAACCACGTCTTTGACGTCACCCTGCAGAACACCGGCCTGAATGGCGGCGCCCATGGCAACAACTTCGTCCGGGTTCACACCTTTGTGGGGCTCTTTACCGAAGAATTTGGTGACCTCTTCGATCACTTTCGGCATCCGGGTCATACCACCGACCAGAACAACTTCGTCCACGTCTGCAGCCGAAAGACCGGCGTCTTTCAGAGCGGCGGCGCAAGGCTTCATGGACTTTTTGATCAGGTCCGAAACCAGCGATTCCAGCTTGGCACGGGTCAGTTTCATGACCATGTGCAGCGGCTGACCGTTCGAACCCATTGAGATGAACGGCTGGTTGATTTCGGTCTGCGAGGTCGAGGACAGTTCGATCTTGGCTTTTTCAGCGGCTTCTTTCAGACGTTGCAGGGCCATCTTGTCCTGGCTCAGGTCGACACCGTGTTCCTTTTTGAACTCATCCGCCAGGTAGTTGACGATGCGCATGTCAAAGTCTTCACCACCCAGGAAGGTGTCACCATTGGTCGACTTGACCTCGAACAGGCCGTCATCGATCTCCAGGATGGTCACGTCAAAGGTGCCGCCACCAAGGTCATAAACCGCGATGGTTTGGGTTTCTTCCTTGTCCAGACCATAAGCCAGAGCAGCGGCTGTCGGTTCGTTGATGATCCGCAGCACTTCCAGACCGGCAATTTTACCGGCGTCTTTGGTGGCCTGACGCTGTGCGTCGTTGAAATAGGCCGGAACGGTGATAACCGCTTGCGTGACTTCCTCACCCAGATAGCTCTCGGCGGTTTCCTTCATCTTGCCCAGAGTGAAGGCCGAGATCTGGCTTGGGGAGTATTTTTCACCGCGGGCTTCAACCCACGCGTCGCCATTGCCGCCATTCACGATGGCATAGGGCACCATTTTCTTATCTTTTTCGACTTCGGCATCATCCACACGACGACCGATCAGACGCTTGACGCCAAAAATTGTGTTGTCGGGGTTGGTGACCGCCTGACGCTTTGCAGGCTGACCGACCAGTCGCTCATCTTCGGTGAAGGCGACGATCGAGGGCGTGGTCCGCGCCCCTTCGGCGTTTTCGATGACCTTCGGCTGCGAGCCATCCATGATCGCAACACACGAGTTGGTGGTGCCGAGGTCAATCCCGATTACTTTTCCCATATTTTCAATCCCTTTCTCTTTAAGGCGATGTCCCGAGGGCCGGACCCGTTATGGCATCCCGTCCCCGATCTGATGTGCGCGACAGCACTACACCATCGCGCGTCCCGGCGTATATAAGGGCCGGACCAGAGGCCTGCAAGCATTCTGAATTGCAGGTTTTCGGGAATCTGCGGCCTTTTTTGGCAAGGATTTGGTAAGGAATGGGGAATCCGGCATGGCTCGGCTGCTTTTACGGGGATTTGAGATCAGGAAAGGCTATCTGGACAATGCTGCACAGAACCGGCTGATCGATGCGTTACGCCCGATTCTGAAATCCGCGCCCCTATTCCGCCCCATGACACCATCGGGCAAAGAGATGTCGGTGCGCATGACCTCGGCCGGGGATTTGGGCTGGGTGACGGACAAGGCGGGCTACCGCTATCAGGACCAGCATCCCAAAGGCATGGACTGGCCCGAGATCCCCGAACCTGTCCTTGCGATCTGGCAGGATCTGGTAGGGCGTGATCGCGCACCGGATTGCTGCCTGATCAACTACTATGGCGAAGACGCGAAGATGGGCCTGCATCAGGACAAAGATGAGGCCGATTTCTCATGGCCTGTGCTGTCGGTCTCGCTCGGCGATGACGCGCTGTTCCGCATCGGCAACACAACACGCGGAGGCAGGACGGAATCCATCTGGTTGAACTCGGGCGATGTGGTGATCATGGGCGGCCCAGCGCGATTGACCTATCATGGCGTAGACCGCATCCGGTTCAAGTCATCCAAACTGCTGCCCAAAGGCGGGCGGATCAACCTAACCCTGCGCGTTGCGCGTTAGCGGCGCGCGCTCCAGCTTTGTGAAACGTGTTTCTTGGTGAAAAAGACGCCCAACAGACCGATCATTAGCAGCGCGACGCCAACCCAGACCGCATATTCCCAGCTTGTGTTGCGTGGGTAATAATTGCGGAAAACATAGCCGCGACACTGGTCGATCAAATGAAAAAGCGGGTTCCAAGCGAACAACATCAACATGTATCCGCCCAGCGCATTGGCCAGAAACATCTTGCCAGAGAAGATCATTTGCAACCGTCGGTACACCGTGGTCAGAATGCCTGCCGTCATTGGAAACCAAGGTCGCAGCGCCATCAGAACCAGCCCAACAGCGCATCCTGTGAACCACGACAAAAGCACCATCGCGAAAGCAGGCCCCGGTTGTTCGATCACCAACGGTTTTACTGCGGCATGGTAGAGGAATAGGATGATGAACATCGTCACCATCATTGTGTAGAGCGTCCCCAACGCCGTGGCCACGATCGTGATCACCATGTTCATAGGTGAGTGCAGCATCATCGGGTTGTTACCCGCTCCTACACCCGCGACCTGTTTCACGGCCCGGATATGCAACATGAAAAGGAAAACACCAGACAAGAGGTACAGAACAATGTCGCCACGCACTTTGGCCACTCGCGTGCCCATGAAGGATATGATCAGGTAGAACACCAGAACCATGACGAGAACCTGAACGATACTGCGTACAATCGCGACCACCGCGTTTGCGTGTTGGGTCCGGATGTCACGCACAACCGCATGAAAGATCAGTTCGGCCGTAGTGAAGGCACCACCCAGCAGGGTCTTGTTATTCCTGAAATAGAACACGTGTCGGGTCTTTCCTGCTCTGTTGACCTCAGTCTTTCACGAATACCTTGCCGTTCGGTAACCAGCACATCATAAGTCCGTCACCACATTCGATCAATAAACCACCAAATCGGAGCTTTTTTGTGACCTACGACGCCCTTATCCCCGTCATCCGACGTCTGGCACTGGAAGCCGGTGACAAGATCATGGAGATGTACAATTCGGATACGTTCGATGTGAAGGTCAAATCAGATGAAAGCCCCGTGACCGAGGCTGATGAGGCCGCCGATGCGTTGATCTCAGAAGGACTGCGCGCCGCATTCCCCGACATCCTGCTGGTGACCGAAGAACAGGCCGCCTCGCATTCCGAGAAGGGCGAGACATTCCTGATCGTTGATCCGCTGGATGGCACCAAGGAGTTCATCAATCGGCGCGGGGATTTCACGGTCAATATCGCTCTGGTCGAAAACGGCACCCCCACGCGCGGCGTCGTCTATGCCCCTGCGCGCGGTCGCATGTTCTACACCCAAGCCGATGGGCAATCGGTCGAGGAAACCGGCGCATTGGACAAGGCCCACGCCGGGGAGATCACGCCGATTTCAGTCTCTAACCCAGACAATTCCGCCCTTTTGATCGTCGCCTCCAAATCGCATCGGGATCAGGCGACCGAGGATTACATCAACAAATATCAGGTGCAGGACAGCAAGAGCGCGGGCTCGTCCCTCAAGTTCTGTCTGGTCGCAACGGGTGAGGCGGATCTCTACCCACGGGTCGGGCGCACGATGGAGTGGGACACCGCCGCCGGGCACGCTGTACTGGCAGGGGCTGGTGGTCAGGTGGTCCGGTTCGACAACCACACACCGCTGACCTATGGCAAGGACGGCTATGCAAACCCGTTCTTCATCGCCTACGCTCCAGGTGTTGAGTTGAAGGAAGCCTGATGTCCGTTCTGATCGCCATTCCCGCCCGCTACGCCTCATCCCGCTATCCGGGCAAGCCTTTGGTGCCGCTAACTGGCGCAACGGGCAAAGCCATGACCCTGATCGAGCGCTCATGGCGAGCGGCCAAGTCTGTGTCAGGCGTGGACAAGGTCGTTGTCGCCACAGATGACGACCGCATCCGGGACGCCGCCGAGGGGTTCGGGGCCGAGGTCGTGATGACCTCAGAAACCTGTCAGAATGGTACCGAACGTTGTGCAGAGGCACATAAGGTTTTGGGCGGTGGCTATGAAATCATCGTAAACCTGCAAGGCGACGCGCCGCTGACGCCGCATTGGTTTGTCGAGGACCTGATCTCGGGCCTTCGCGCGGCACCAGAGGCCGGTGTCGCGACGCCCGTTCTGCGTTGCGACGGTGATGCGCTGAACAGCCTGCTCAATGATCGCAAACACGGACGCGTTGGCGGCACGACGGCCGTTTTTGCCAGCGATAGCAGCGCAATGTATTTCTCGAAAGAGGTGGTGCCCTTCACGTCCGACAGTTATGCGGGCACAGATCCAACCCCTGTGTTTCACCATGTCGGCGTCTATGCCTACCGTCCGGATGCGTTGGCCGCCTATCCCAGCTGGCCCACCGGTCCGCTGGAACAGCTGGAAGGTTTGGAACAGCTGCGCTTCATGGAAAACGGCCGCAAAGTTCTATGCGTCGAGGTCGAAGCCAAAGGCCGCCAGTTCTGGGAGCTGAACAACCCTCAGGACGTGCCCAAGATCGAAGCGATGATGGCAGATATGGGGCTGGAGTGATCCCTTTTCCCCCTGACCGAGCCTGCCAAGTTGGCTTAGAAGCAGCCAACTATGACCACTGGACCTGATACAAAAACGATCCTTGTCACGGGTAGCGCTGGCTACATCGGCTCTCATGCTTGCAAAGCGTTGGCGCAGGCGGGTTTTGTGCCGGTTACCTACGACAGTCTTTTCACCGGCTGGCAGGATGCGGTCAAGGTTGGCCTGTCTGAACAGGGCGGCCAGAATGACCGCGCGAGCCTGGACAAGGTTTTTGCCAAGTATCAACCTCAGGCCGTGATGCATTTCGCCGCCCTCAGCCAAGTGGGTGAGGCCATGAAAGAGCCCGCGCGCTATTGGTCGAACAATGTGACTGGCTCGCTGACTCTGATCGAGGCCGCAGTGGCCGCAGGCTGTCTGGATTTCGTTTTTTCCTCAACCTGCGCAACCTATGTCGATCAAGATAATGTGGTGCTGGATGCGATTGATGGCAAACAGGATGGCTTGACCCTGCACGGCACAGACTACGACACGCTAGACGGAACCAGCGTCCGCGACTACGTTCATGTCTGCGAACTAGTCGATGCGCATTTTCTCGGCTTGAACTGGATGCAAACGGGCAACGGCAGCCGTAAGTTCTATTTGGGCACCGGGTCGGAGTTCTCGGTTCTTGGGGTCATCGAGCAGTCCAAAACCGTTACCAACCGCGCTTGTCGGGCCCCGCCGTGCAGGGGATTGCACCAAGCTGGTGTCAGGCTCGGTGAGCACCGACGGAGAGCAGGGTTGGAGGCCAAAATGCTCAACGTTAGAGACGATGATCATCGACGCGTGGCGCTGGCATCAAACCGTCACCTACGAGAAATGAGCCGCCTTTGACCCCCGTCAGCGCCCAGCTTCCCGGCATCAGCCCGGCCCAGAAATACCGGCTGCGTTGGAAACGACGCAGGCTGCTGTGGCAATCCTGGCGCAGCCGGCACCAGTTGGCCTGTTTGCAGAACAGAACCTTGGATATCCAGCGCGGAGATATTCTGGCCTTCATCACCCTTCGCAACGAGTTGGAACGTCTACCGTGGTTCTTCCGGCACTACCGTGCGCTTGGCGTCGACCATTTTCTAGTCGTGGATAATGGCAGCGACGACGGATCGACTGAGTATCTCGCGCAGCAATCCGACGTATCGCTGTGGCACACTCAGGCCAGCTACCGCGCCGCGCGCTTTGGGCTGGATTGGCTGACCTCGCTGCAAATCCGGTATGGCCACGGCCATTGGTGCCTGACTGTCGACGCGGACGAGTTGCTGATCTACGCACATCACGATACACGACCTTTGCAGGACCTGACCCGCTGGCTGGAAGAGCAAGGCCGCGCCGGGTTCGGCGCCTTGATGCTGGATCTCTACCCGAAGGGGCCGCTGGGATCGCAAGCCAATGTCCCAGAAAGCGATCCGACCGAAACCCTGAACTGGTTCGACGCCGGCCCCTATCGCGCGCAGCGGCAAACCCCGATGGGCAATCTGTGGGTCCAGGGCGGCGCGCGCGAGCGGGTGTTTTTCGCCAATACACGCCAGCGCTCACCGACTTTGAACAAGATCCCTCTGGTCAAGTGGTCTCGGCGCTATGCCTATGTAAACTCGACCCATTCCGCGCTGCCACGTCGCCTGAACGCGCTTTATGATGGGCCGAACGGAGCCGCGCCGTCGGGCGCGCTTTTGCACACGAAGTTCCTGCCCGAGATCACAACAAAGTCGCAAATCGAGAAACAGCGCCGCCAGCATTTTCATGATCCCGACCAATTCCAGACATACTATGATGGGATCATCGCGCAGCCGGATATGTGGACGGACCAGTCCGAGGTCTATACCGGTTGGTTAAAACTACAGCAACTGGGGCTGATGAATGCTGGGGATTGGCCGGATCAGCAAGGCTAGGGTCACTAACCTGTTGTAAATGCATTGCCCCTCAAGATGAAAAAATGGCATAGTCGGCGGAACCCGGGTGTAGGACACTCAGCAATCAATCCGGGGAAGCTCGCGTCAATAACAAGGGTTGGGCAGTCGCGTGGGCCTTTTGGAATCTTATCGCATGAGGTTGCGGCGCAAGCGCCGTCTCGTGCGCTGCGTCAAAAGACGGCGTGAGCTGAAGCCCATCAGCACGAATACCGCCGCCATCCGCCCGGACGATGTGTTACTGATGAGCGTTGTTCGCAATGAGAAGATCCGCCTGCCCTTCTTTCTGGACTACTACCGCACGCTGGGCGTGAACCATTTTCTGGTTGTCGACAATGACAGCGACGACGGCAGTCTCGAGTTTCTGCGCGCGCAGCCCGATGTCTCGGTCTGGCAGACGAAAACCAGCTACAAAAAGGCGGGTTTTGGGTTGGATTGGTCCAACTATCTGCTGCGCAAATACGCGCATGGGCATTGGGTTCTGACCGTCGATCCTGATGAGTTCTTCATCTATCCGTTCTGCGACACTCGCCCGATCAGCGCGCTGACGGATTGGCTGGACAGCTGTGCGGTGCGAAGTTTCGGCACCATGCTGATCGACATGTATCCCGAGGGTCCAGTAGACGACGAACCCTATGACGAGGGTCAGGATCCGTTTGAAATCGCGCGTTGGTTCGATGCCGGGAATTACATGATTTCCAAGAACCCCGAATATAAGAACCTTTGGATTCAGGGTGGCCCAAGGGCCCGTGTTTTCTTTCAGGACAACCCCTCGAAGGCCCCGGCGCTGAACAAGATACCCTTGGTGAAGTGGGATCGGCGCTATGTCTACATCAGCTCGACCCATTCACTGCTGCCGAGGGGTTTGAACCAGGTTTATGACGAATGGGGCGGGGAAAAGACCAGTGGCGCGTTGTTGCATGCCAAACTGATCAACACCCTAGGCGAAAAGGCACGCGAAGAGATGCAGCGCAATCAGCACTATCGTGGGTCCGGTGAGTACAAGGCCTACGCCAAACAGCTAGAGGAGCAGCCCGTTTTCCGCTGTGATTGGTCCGAGCAATACATCAACTGGCGACAGCTTGAGATTCTGGGCCTCATGTCGAAAGGCAACTGGGCATGAGTTCGCTGGGCATCGTCATGCTTGTCCACACAGCGCTGGACCGGGCCGAGCAGGTCGCCCGCCACTGGACGGCCGCGGGCTGCCCGGTTGTAATCCATGTGGACGGCAAGGTCGCCGAAAAGACGTATTCAAACTTTGTCGCCTCCTGCGCGGACAACCCCCTGATCGGATTCTCGGATCGTCATACTTGCGATTGGGGCCGTTGGGGTATCGTGGCCGCCTCACAATCCGCATCCGAGCAGATGCTGGAGAACTTCCCAGACGTGCGGCACGTGTTCCTGTCGTCCGGCGCGTGTCTGCCTCTGCGCCCGGTGCAAGAGCTGATCGACTACCTGTCCGACCGTCCCCGCGTCGATTTCATCGAAAGCGCTACAACCGCTGATGTCAGCTGGACGATCGGTGGGCTGGACCATGAACGCTTTACACTGCGGTTCCCGTTTTCCTGGCGCAATCAGCGCAAACTGTTTGACGCCTATGTAAAACTGCAACGTGCGACGGGCATGCGCCGCCGCATCCCGGACGGATTGACGCCGCATATGGGCAGCCAATGGTGGTGCCTGACCCGGCAGACCCTCTCGGCCATTTTGCAGGACCCCAGGCGTAAGGTCTATGATCGCTATTTCCGCCATGTCTGGATACCGGATGAAAGCTATTTTCAGACCCTCGCGCGACTTTATTCCACCCATATCGAAAGCCGGTCCCTGACCCTGTCGAAATTCGACTACCAGGGGCGGCCCCACATCTTTTACGATGATCACCTGCAACTGCTGCGCCGGTCAGACTGCTTTGTTGCCCGTAAAATCTGGCCCCGGGCCGAGAGGCTGTATCACTCTTTCCTGACCGATCAGACCAACGCGATGCGACCGGCCGAACCTAACCCGGGCAAGATCGACCGCGTCTTCTCGAAGGCGGTCGAGCGCCGCACCCATGGGCGGGATGGTCTTTACATGCAAAGCCGCTTTCCTCGTCACGGCAGCGAGAACAGCCTGACCGCGGCGGGTTATTCGGTGTTTCAGGGGTTCTCGGACCTGTTTGAGGAATTCGAAACCTGGCTGGAAACTGCGACAAACACACGGGTTCACGGGCACCTCTTTGCCCCGAACCGCGCCGAATTTGCCCAGGGTGAGACGATCACCAATGGCGCGCTCAGCGACAGTGCCACCTTGCGCGACTATAACCCCAAGGCGTTCCTGTCGAACCTGATCTGGAACACGCGTGGCCAACGCCAATGTTTCCAGTTCGGCCCGCGGGACACGCAGGACATCAACTGGTTTCTGGCGCGGGACAAGAACGCGCAGATCTCGGTCATTACCGGGGCGTGGGCGATCCCACTGTTCCGTTCGAACATGAACTTCGCCGATATCCGGTGCGAAGCTGCCCGCTTGCAACAGATCGAGAGCAAACAGCTTGAGGTGCTGAGCTCGGTTTGGACAAAAGCGCGTGTGCGGAGCTGGACGTTGGCGGAGTTCATTGAGGCCCCGATGGAGCCTCTGCAAACCATTCTGGACGAGATCGCGCCACAGACCGCCCGCCACCTGACCGAGGCACCGCTGATGGTCGATCTGGCGGGCTTTGGGCAGTTTCTCCAGAACCTCAAGAACCAAGGCATGCATCCGCAACTGATGGGCGATTTCCCCGTCGATGATGTGTTTGGCACCCGCACCAAACCTTTCCGCAAACCTTATCTGGTGCAGTGATCCTCAATGGCCGGTCCCTTTGAATCGTTCGTGATCCTGGGTGCGATGCGCACTGGATCAAACCTGTTAGAGGCCAATCTGAGCCGGATCGACGGCCTCACCTGCCATGGCGAGGCCTTCAACCCGCATTTCATCGGGCGGGTGAAATCAGACCAGATTCTGGGTCTAACACTAGACGAAAGGGACGACGACCCGGACAGACTTCTGGCAGCCATTCGCACGGCCCCGGACGGGTTGCACGGGTTTCGGTATTTTCAGGACCACGACCCGCGCGTCCTGCCTGAGGTCCTGAACGACCCGCTCTGCGCCAAAATCATCCTCAGCCGCAATCCGCTGGACAGCTATCTGTCGCTGAAGATCGTTCGGAAAACCAAGCAATGGCAGCTGAAGAACATCAAGCGCCGGTTGGAGGAAACGGTCGCATTCGACGCGGCTGAGTTCTCGGACTATGTCGATACCCTCGCCTCTTACCAGACGACTTTGCTGAACCACCTGCAAAGATCGGGTCAGACCGCCTTTTACATCAACTATGATGACCTCGGCGATCTTGAGGTTTTGAACGGTCTCGCCAGGTGGCTGGGAGTCGATGGGCGGTTGGATGCGCTGGACGATACGCTCAAACCGCAAAACCCTTCAGCCGCTGTTACCAAAGTGACCAACCCGGACGAGATGGCGCGCGCAGTGTCAGGGATGGACCGTTTCGCCTTGTACCGCACGCCGGATCTTGAACCACGACGCGCGCCAAAGGTGCAAAGACAAATAGCGGCTCCAACAACACCACTGCTATTTTTACCTGTTCCTAGTGGGTTAGAGCCTGTTGTTACCCAGTGGCTGGCGCGGATGGATGGATGCGACGAGGATGCTTTGCACGACACCCCGGACGCAGTCGAAAGCTGGATGCGAACCCATCCCGGACACCGCAAATTCACTATTCTGCAACATCCGATCGCCCGCGCGCATACTGCGTTTTGCGACTATGTTCTGGCTAAAGACCATGACGACTATGCCGATATCCGCCACATGCTACGCAATCGGTTCAAACTGCCGATCCCCGGACAGCTGCGAGAAAGGAACTACTCGAAAGATCAACACCATGCGGCATTTGCGGCTTTCCTGACCTTCCTGCACCACAATCTGAACGGCCAGACTCCGATCCGGGTCGATGCGATGTGGTGCAGCCAGTCAAAGGTGATTGAGGCCATGACGCCTATCGCCCTGCCCGACCTGATCCTGCGAGAAGATGACCTGCAGACCGCTCTGCCCGATCTCGCCACAAGCTTGGGGAACGCAAACCCACCCACGCCTGAAGTCCGCACTGCGGATACGCCCTACGGATTGGAAGAGATCTACGACGCACAACTCGAGGCGCTGGCAGCAAAAGCCTACCAGCGCGACTATGCGAAATTCGGGTTTGGGCCCTGGCGCTAGGGGCGCAGGGTGATCAGCGTACCTTTATTGACCATCGCGTAGATCTCTTCGATCTCGTCATTCTTGACGGCAATGCACCCGGCGGTCCAATCCGGGGTCTTCTTGGCGCGCTTTAGCTCGGACCGCAGACTGGGCTGACCGTGGATAAAGATATCACCACCCGGATCAACGCCCGCCGCCTTGGCCTGAGCTACATCCTGTGAGTTGGGATAGGAAATACCCAAAGACAGATGATAGCGGCTTCTCGGGTTGCGCCGGTCGATCAGATAGCTCCCCTCGGGCGTGCGACCATCACCACGCTTGGTTTTGGTGCCATTGGGCGCAAAGCCCAGATCAACATCATATTCCCGCAAAACATGCTCATGATGCAAAAGGTACATCTTGCGCGCGCTCTTGTTGACGACCAGAGAGGTCACCTCGGGTCCATCATATGTCAGAAATCTGGGGCCAGCTGAGGCACAAGCCGAAAGGCTCAGCGTTGCCATTGCACCCAATCCAAATGCTCGACGATCCATGATTCACTGCCTGCTGCTTTTTTTTGGGTATTATGCCAAAAACTGAAAAAACTGAAATCACTTTTTGATGTTTGATTGCTCAATTAGTCGGCGCTCTATGGCTTCCAGCCGCTCCAGCACCTCATCTCGGTAGGCATCGGTCTTCACTTCGTCCTCGGCGTGGTGCGCATCCTGCATCGAATTCACGATCAGACCGACCAGCAAGTTCACAACTGCGAAGGTGGTGACCATGATGAAGGGCACAAAGAACAGCCAGGCGTAGGGGTAGACCTCCATCACAGGACGCACGATGCCCATGGACCAGCTTTCCAGCGTCATGATCTGAAACAGCGTATAGGCTGACAGACCCAGATCCCCAAACCAAGCCGGGAAGGAATAAGAGAACAGCTTGGTCGAGATCACCGCGCCAATATAAAACAGGATCGCCATCAGCAGGAACACACTGGCCATGCCCGGAAGGGCCGAGATAAAGCCTTCGACCACGCGGCGCAGACGCGGCGCAACCGAGATCACGCGCAAGACCCGCAGGATTCGCAGAGCCCGCAGCACCGACAAACCGCCCGCGCTTGGGACCAGAGCGATGCCAACGATCGTGAAATCGAACAGATTCCAACCACTCTTGAAGAAGTTGCGACCTGAGACGATCAGCTTCATCGCGATCTCGACCACGAAAACCGCAAGGCATAGCTTATCGAGAATGACGATCAGTGGCCCCGCCGCATCCATCAGCGTCTGTGAGGTCTCCATCCCCAGCAGAATTGCGTTGAAAATGATCACAGCCGTGATGAACTGCCCGAAGAGGGGAGCTTCGATGATGCTCTGCAAGCGCTGTTTGAACGCCATGGGTTGCTGTCTCCTTAACGTGCGGGGTTCAGCACAAACCGCGCGGCCAGTTCCGTATGGGACGACCACCGAAATTGGTCAACGACCTGCACCCATTCAAGGGTGTAGCCTGCATCGACCAGCGTTTTTGCATCCCGCGCAAAGGTTATCGGATTGCACGAGACATAGGCGATCACCGGCGGCTGCGCCTGCGCCAGTTCCGCCACCTGCGCTTCGGCCCCCGCGCGCGGAGGATCAAGAACAACGGCATCAAAGCCCTTAAACTCATATGGCATCAGCGGGCGCCGAAACAGATCACGGGCCTCACAGGTGACGCGTTTCGGCCCCGTAGCCTTGCGCCATCCCTGATCCAGCGCCTGCGTCATCGCGGATTCGCCTTCCACTGCGTGAACTTCGGCCTCCTGCGCGAGCGGGAGAGAGAAGGTTCCACTCCCGGCAAACAGGTCCACAACCCGCTTTGCACCCTGCGTAGCTTCCAAAACAGCCCGTGTTAGAGCCTTTTCTCCGTCCTTTGTCGCCTGCAGAAAGGCCCCCGGTGGCGGGATGACCCCGGCGGTTCCAAAGCGTTGGACTGCAGGTTGCCGCATCGCGATCACCTCACCGTCCCAGCTGAGGCGCGCCAGCCCGTGTTTCTCGGTCGCTTGCGCTAAGGCCAGCTCCAGCGGGCCGTCCAGGGGCTTGCCGCCTGACACCGCGATATCCAGACCACCCTCGGACAGGGTCAGCGTAACCGCCAGTACACCTTTGCGGCTGCCACCCAGCAGCGCCAGCGCCTCGGCGACCGGGATCGCGGCGATCAGGGCCGGGTCCAGAAGATGGCAATCCGGGATTTCAGTGATCGTGTCGGACCCGCGACCGTGAAATCCGGCCAGCGTGCCTTTCTTCGTCCGCCGCACGGCAATCGTCGCCCGCCGACGAGACCGCTCGAGCGAGGTGTGGATCGGCCGCATCGGGGCCTCGAGGCCCTGCGCGGACAGCGCTGTGCGCACGATTTCCACCTTCCAATCCGCCACAAAGGCGTCTGATGCGTGCTGCAACTGGCAGCCTCCACACGCTTTGTAGTGGCGGCATGGGGCTTTAACCCGTTGATCCGACGGGGTTTCCACCCGCATGTCTTCTAGTAGCTGGCCGACCAGAGTTCCGCTGACCACTTCGCCCGGCAAAGTCCGGGGAATATAGACAGGGCCGTCTGCGATACCGTCGCCTTGATGACCAAGGCGATTGATGGTGAATTGCTGCGTCATGGGGGCCTGATAGCCGGGCTTCGCCTGCAACAAAACCCTTATTCTGCAGCCTCGGCCTGAATGAAACCACCCGACTGGCGATGCCAGAACCGCGCATACAGCCCGCCCTGGTCCAAAAGCGCCTCATGCGTGCCGGCTTCAACGATCCGCCCCTGATCCAGCACGACGATCCGGTCCATCTCGCTGAGGGTCGACAGGCGATGCGCGATTGCAAGCACGGTTTTACCCTCCATCACCCGATGCAGCGCAGTCTGGATTGAGGCCTCGACCTCGGAATCGAGCGCCGAGGTCGCCTCGTCCAGCACAAGGATAGGCGCGTCCTTCAGAATGGCACGGGCCAGGGCGATCCGCTGCCGCTGTCCACCGCTGAGCTTCACTCCTCGCTCACCTAGATGCGCGTCGTAGCCTTTTCGGCCCTGCGCGTCTTCGAGGCTCAGGATGAACTCATGGGCTTCAGCCTTCTCGGCGGCCTCGATCATCTCGGCCTCAGACGCATCGGGACGACCGTACAGAATGTTCTCACGCGCCGAACGGTTGAACATGGCGGTTTCCTGCGTGACCATCCCGATCTGACGGCGCAGGCTGTCTTGTGTCACTTGCGACACATCCTGCCCGTCAATCAAAATCGCGCCGTTTTCGCCGTCATAGAGCCGCAACAACAGCGAAACGAGAGTGGACTTGCCTGCACCAGAGGCTCCGACGATGCCTAGCTTTTCGCCCGGTGCGATCGTCAGATTCAGATCAGAAACGCCGCCAATATCCCGACCATAGGCAAAGCTGACCGCCTGAAAGGCGATGCTGCCCTGAGACACGGCAAGGTCTTTGGCTGCCTCGGCGTCCTCAACCCGATCGCGCTTTGCCAGCGTTTTCATGCCGTTTTCGATCTCGCCAACATTGGCGTAGAGACCCATGAGCGTAAAGCTGACCCAGCCCGTCATCTGGGAAATGCGGATCGCAACTGCACCCGCAGCCACAATGTCTCCGGCCGTCGCCATGCCCAGCTGCCAAAGCCATAGCGTTGCACCAAGTAACATCACTGGCAGGACCCCTGCCAGAACCATGAGGATGAACCGGAACGCGGCGGAGAGTTTGCCGAAATCCAGAGATCTTTCGCGCAGGTCGACCATCGCGTTTCGCGCTGTCTGATCTTCAAACGCGGAGTGGGCAAACAGCTTGACGGTCTTGATATTGGTGATCGTATCCACCACCTGACCCGACACCATCGCCCGTGCGCCTGCCCGCGCGGCCGAGCGTTTGCGGATGCGAGGAAGATACCAGCGGACTAGCATGAAGTAGACCACCAGCCAACCGGCAAAGGGCAGCATCACCAATGGATGAATCGACCCTAACAAAAGCAAAGATCCCACAAGGGAAGCTAACGCAAAGACAATCGCACTGATCGTTTCTGATACGACCGAGGCCATCGCGTTCGAGGTTTGCATCTGTTTCTGCGCAATCCGACCGGCAAAATCGTCGTCGAAATACGTGACCGACTGGCCCAAGGTCCAACGGTTAAGCTTGGCTAGAACCAAGGGTGGGATGTTCGGCATGACGATGTAGTTGTTGGACACCGAAGACAGGCCAAACAGGATCGGGCGGATCACCATGAAGAACGCCGCCGCGCCGACAATCATCCAGATATTCTCAGCGGTCAGAAAACGCTCGGGCCCGCCCGAGGTGGCGACGTCGATCACCCGACCCAGAATCCAGGCGGTGGCGGCTTCCATCGCGCCAGCGATCGCCGAGAACGCCGCCGCGACAAACAGCATGGGCCAAGCGCCTGACAGATTCCAGCGAATGAACGCCCCCAGCGTATGCGGTGGGGGCGTCTCGATGTTCTTGAACGGGTTGATGAGGTCGGCAACCCTCATTCAGCGGCCTCCGGATTCATGAAGCCGCCAGATTGCCGCGCCCAGAACTGCGCGTAAAGGCCACCCTGAGCCAAAAGATCGGCATGCGCGCCCTCTTCCACGATCCGGCCCGCATCCATCACCAGAATACGGTCCATCTGCGCGATGGTGCTGAGCCTGTGGGCAATGGCAATCACGGTTTTTCCTTGCATCATGCCGTAAAGGGTTTCCTGAATGGACGCTTCAACCTCGGAATCTAGGGCGGAAGTCGCCTCGTCCAACAGCAAAATCGGCGCGTCCTTCAGAATGACCCGCGCCAGCGTCACACGCTGCCGCTGACCCCCTGATAGCTTCACGCCACGCTCACCCACATGCGCATCATACCCGGTTCGGCCCTGAGGGTCCTGCAGGTCGAGGATGAACTCATGCGCTTCGGCCTGTTTGGCAGCGGCGATCATCTGGTCCTCGGTCGCGTCCGGGCGGCCATATAGGATATTGTCGCGCACCGACCGATGCAGCAAGGCGCTGTCTTGCTGGACCATGCCGATACGGCTGCGCAAACTGTCCTGCGTGACCTGCGCTATGTTCTGATCGTCGATCAGAATGGCTCCTCGCTCAACGTCATAAAACCGCAAAAGAAGCTTTACTAGGGTCGATTTTCCGGCACCAGAGCGCCCGATCAGGCCAATCTTCTCACCCGGTTGAATGGTCAGATTGATATGGTCCAAACCTCCGGCCTCGCGGCCATAATGGTGCGACAGATCGTTGATTTCGATCTTGCCCTTGCTCAGCTGCAATGGCTTCGCCGTCGGCGCATCCAGCAAGTCGATGGGCTGGGCAATTGTTTCCATCCCCTCAGCTACGATCCCAAGCTGGCGGAAGAAGCTGGTCAGCGCCCACATGATCCACCCGGTCATCGCGTTCAGGCGCAGGGTCAAGGCCGTCGCCGCAGCAACAACACCAACCGAAGCCGTGCCTTGCATCCACAGGGAAATCGCCCATCCCACGACGCCCACGATCAGCAGGCCGTTCAGAGTGACGAGAACCGCGTCCATGATGGTGAAAATCCGCATTTCGATCTGGAAGGTGCGGCGCGTTTCTTCAATGGCTTCGCGGGCATAGTCCATCTCTTGCCGACCATGGGCGAACATCTTGACCGAGTGGATATTGGTGTAGCTGTCCACCACACGCCCCGTCACGGTCGAGCGCGCATCGGATGCCGCCTTGGACGCCGGGCCAACACGTTGAATCGTCCAGCGAACCAAGAGTGCATACAACGCGAACCAGATCAGCAGCGGGATCAGCAATCGTGGGTCTGCAGCATACAGCAGAATCGCCGCGCCGATCAGATAAGCCAGCGAGAACGAAATCGCGTCAAAGACCTGAAACACCACCTCGCCCGCGGCAGGAGGGGTCTGCATGATCCTGTTGGCAATTCGTCCCGCAAAATCATTCTCGAACCAGCCAACCGACTGACGCAGAACATGTTTATGCGCACGCCAGCGGATCAGTGTGCCAAAGTTCGGCAGGATCGTATTGTTGAGCAGTAGAACGTCGATCAAGTGCAGCAACGGACGCAGCAGCAGGACAAACGCAGCCATCAGCAACAGTTCAGTCCCGTGGTTCTGCCAGACCTCGGCCGGAGTGCCGCCCAGCAGGTCAACCACGCGGCCCATATAGGCGATCAACCCGATCTCAACTCCGGCAACGATGATCGAGATCAGCGCCGCCCAGGCAAACACCCGAAAGAACGGGCGCGAATAGTCCAGCATGAACGGCCACAGCTTGGTTGGTGGCGCGTCGGCTTCTTTATAGGGGCCAAAAGGGTCAACGAGGTTTTCGAAATAGCGAAACATAGAGGAATGCTCCAATTGAGCAGAAAATTAGACATGCGAAGAAGAATGGCGCCTCAACACCACCCTATACGGGGTAAGCGTCCCGGCTTTAGCCGAACCAGATCCCGTAGTACATTCGCAGTCCTCCATCTATGTGACAGGCGCACGTAAGCACAAACGTTCTGATTTGTCATCCCCTTTTGAGACTTCACGCTACCCGGCCAGCAAATCCTCGCGCGTCAGGGTGAAGCCGGACGCGATCCAGCTTGCTTCCAGATCGGCCAGTTTCTTGCCCAGCGCAGGGCCAGAAAAGCTGGGGATGAGGTCCGTCGCCTTGATCGGGAATTGCGCGGCGGCCCCGGAATGCAGTGCCGTGCGCAGATCTTCGGACCAGGGGCGCTCCAGGAATGCGCAACGTAACAGTGTTTCGTGCAAGCCGCCCTCGCCGCCGTAACGGTAGCCCAGTTCGGCTACGCTGGTCGAGGCCTGCGCCTCCTCGCGCATCCGGGTCAGACGTTGCAATTGATTGCGGCTCAGGCGTAGTGTCTCCGCGTCCTCGGGCGTGGCAATCGCCGCCAGTCTGCGCACCGCGTCCGGTTCGGCACCTGCGGCCTGCTCGATCCCGACCAAAGGCGCAAGGGCGCGATCATCCGCGCCCGGCAGAAGCTGCGCCAACACCCCTGTGCTTCGCATTGCGGCAACGGAAGGGGCCGGGTCGGACGCACCCAACAGCTTCAACAACTCGGCCCCGACACGTTCCCGCGACAAGGTGGACAAACCGTTCAGATTCGCAGCAATCGCGGCCAGAGCATCCGGATCGAACCCGGCCTCGACATCTCCGTACCAGGCATGAAACCGAAAATAGCGCAGGGATCGTAGGTAGTCTTCGCGGATGCGGTTTTCTGCAGTCCCGATGAACCGCACGCGACGCGCCTGAAGGTCCGGCAGGCCCAAAAGCGGGTCTAACAAAACCCCATTTGGTTTTGCATAGATCGCGTTCATGGTGAAATCGCGCCGGGCTGCATCCTCTTCCACCTTGTCCGAGAAGGCCACGACCGCGCGGCGGCCATCGGTTTCCACGTCGCGGCGAAAGGTGGTGATCTCATGCGGGATATGATTGCAGACCACAGTGATCGTGCCGTGATCAATTCCCGTAGGGATCGCCTTGAGCCCAGCGCTCTGCGCCAGCTCCAGCACCCTTTTGGGATGCGCATCCGTTGCGATATCAATGTCCGACACCGGCGCGCCCAAAAGCGCGTTGCGCACGCATCCACCAACAAACAGCGCTTGCGCACCGCCATCCGTGAGGGCCGCGCATACCTTTTGTGTCGCAGGGTCCGAAACCCAAGCCGCGCTGATTTGCTTCATTCACTCACCCGTGCTGCAAGCCCGCGCAATATGCGGGCGGTCGCGCCCCATATGTAATAAGGGCCATAGGGCACGGCAAAATACTTCCGTCTTGTCCCCTGCCAACGGCGCGACTCGATCACATAATTCGCAGGGTTCAGCACATGTGCAAGAGGGACCGAGAAGATTTCGTCGACTTCGCCGGGTTCGGGCACCGGGTCGAAGCCCTGCCGGATGATCGCCACCACCGGGGTGACCGAGAAAGACGTGACGGTTTCATGCATGGGGAGAAAACCCACAACCTCGGGCAGGTCAGTGGGCAGACCGACCTCTTCCCGCGCCTCACGCAGGGCAGCGGCGGTGACATCCGCGTCACCTTCATCCTGCTTGCCGCCGGGAAAGGCGATCTGGCCGGGATGGTGCTTCAACGCCGAGGATCGTTTGGTCAGGATCAGCCGTGGCATCCCGTCCGAGACCGTGATCGGCACCAGCACCCCCGCCGGGCGCAGTTTGCGCCCCGGCGGCAGCACGGTGTCTGGGTTCAGGTCAAAGTCACTGGACCCATGGCCCGGACGACCCAAAGCCGTTCGGAGTTGTGTCTCTAACTCAGACACTTTTGCTGTCTTCGGCGTCAAACCCTACGGTGGCAGGATCCAAAACGTAGTGCGCACCGCAGAACTGACAATCGGCCGTAACCTGACCTTCGGGGGTGGTCATCTTTTCGATGTCCTTGGCCGAATAGATCGACAGGCTTTGGCGCACACGCTCTTCTGAGCAGGTACAGCCGAACTGCACCTGCTGCGCGTCATAGACCCGTGGGTTTTCCTCGTGGAATAGACGCACCAGCAGATCGGTTGGCGCAATCGAAGGGCCGATCAGCTCAAGATCCTCGACCGTATCCAGCAGAATATTGACGCGGCCCCAGTTCTCACCCTCTTCGCCATCGACGAGATCAGTGGCGGTCAGGATCTCTCCGGTGCCTTCGCTGGACGCCGAAAAAGGCGAAGCTTTGGGCATATGTTGCAACATGATGCCGCCTGCGCGCCAATGCTCACCCACACCCGGCTCGGTCGATTTGCCGAAGCTCAGCGAGAACCGGGTCGGCAACTGCTCGGACTGCGCAAAATAGGCTTCGGCGCAGGCACTGATCGAGCCTCCGGCCAGCGGAGTGATGCCCTGATAAGGCTGTGTGCCTTCGCCCTGGTCGATCATGATCGCGAAATAGCCCTCGCCCACCTGATCGAACGGCGCGCCCTCGGTCAGACGATCGCGGTCGAAACTGGCGTAAGCGCGGATGCGGGCCGGCTCACCCTCTTTCTGTGGCGCGTAGTAGTCGGTGGCAATCATGCGCACCGGACCCTTGGACTGCACCTGCAATGACAGCTTCCAGCGAAGCGAGACCGTCTGGCCGATCAACGCGGTCAGCAGTGCCATCTCGGCCACGAGGGCCTCAACCTTTTCAGGATAGTCATGCTGTTTCAGGATGCCGTCCAGCACGCCATCCAGACGGGCCACACGCCCGCGCATGTCCGATACATCGAGTTGAAAGGGCAGGACGGTATCGTCCCACGCGATTTTTGTTCCAAGAGACATGGGGTTTCCTTACACGCCAAGGGTTGGCATACCGGCACCATATAGGTCGCAGAGATTGGGTTGTAAGGGGCCATACATGATCAGACGGTTCGGCGAAAGCCCTGAACCCGGGCGCAAGTACACCCGGCGGGTCGGAGTCTACGCGTTGCTGCCCCGCTCAGGGCACCTTCTTCTGACCTGCCAGACCGAACCGGGGCCGGATCTGCAATTGCCCGGCGGCGGAATAGATCCGGGCGAATCACCCGCAACCGCTCTGCACCGCGAAGTGTTTGAGGAAACGGGCTGGCTGATCGCGGCACCCCGTCGTGTCGGCGCGTTCCGGCGATTTACCTATATGCCGGAATATGACCTCTGGGCCGAGAAGGTCTGCCTGATCTATCACGCGCGCCCGGTACGGCGACTGGGGCCACCGGGCGAACCGTTCCACGAAGCGCTCTGGATGCATACCGCCGACGCGGTTGAAACGCTGGGCAACGATGGCGATCGCCATTTCGCGTTGCTGCATCTTCGCGGGCTTTAGATCGTTTCGGGTTTAGCCTGCAACGCGAATACCCTGCCACGCTTTCAGCGTTTTCGGGACATTTGTTTCACTTGATGATTCAGATAAAATCCAAAACGCTTTAGGCCCCATTATATTCGAAGAACACGGCCGAGACATCGTCGCCCATACCGCTTTTAGGTGACATCACCTGTGTCAGGCGCCAGAACAAATCGTCCAAAAACTCAGGCCCACCGCGACCCACCGCACAGTCGAGCGCCATATCCCGCAAGCCATCCTCATCCAGCAATCCGCCTTCGGCCAAAGCACATTCTGTGAACCCGTCTGAATGCAGCAACAACCGGTCCCCGGGCTCCATCTTCGCCTCAATCTGCTGAAACTTCACCTCCGGGATCAACCCGATGGGTAGCCCGCCTTCGCCTAGAAACTCGGTCGTGCCATCGCGTCGCAGCATCAACGGATGTGGGTGCCCCGCCTGAACCATCCTGATATGCCCGTTGCGCAGATCGACAATGGCATAGACCATCGTGAAATATTCTTCGATCCCCGCGTCCGCCAGCAATCGGGAATTCAGCATCCCTGCGACCTCTTCCGGGGGAAGCAGGGCGTAGAATTTGTCAAACCGCTTTTCCATGGCGACGTTCTGTTCGAAATGTTTGCTGGACAGATAACCACCCAACCTTGCTGTCATCATGGCCGAGGTGATACCGTGACCGGACACATCAATGCTGTAGAACCCAAGGCGGTTCGGACCGGGTGAGAACATCCCCACCAGATCGCCTCCGATATGTCCGCAAGGCTTCAACAACAGACTGACGCGCGATTTACCGAACTCTTGCGTGAGGTCAGGCACCAGCGATTCCTGTATCTTGCGGGCTTGGATCAGGTCCTTGTCGATGGCCTCATGCGCCAGTTTCAGCTCTTGCAGGGCGGATTCGATCAGTCGGTTCTTCTCTGACAATTCACGCTGCATATCCAAAATCCGCGCCCCGGCCGAGATACGTGCGCGCAACTCATCTGCCTCAAGCGGTTTGATCAGGAAATCATCCGCGCCTGCATCCAGACCGCGCGCAACCTCCTGCTTTTCGCTTTTGGAGGTAAGCAGGATGAAATAGCTGTAATGTTCCGCCTCAAGCGCACGGAAGGCGCGGCAGAACTCAAGCCCGCTCATCTCCGGCATGACCCAATCGCTGAGAACAAGGTCTGGCGCGGCTTCGGTACAGATTTCTATCGCCGCCTCGCCGTTGTCGGCCTCAAGCACCTCAAATCCCCATTTCTTGAGCGAGGCCACCAGAATGCGCCGTTGCAGGCGGCTGTCATCTACCACCAGCACCCTCTGGATTGCACCGAAGTTCAGATCGGATCTGGTTTCTTCAAGACTTGCCGCTGGCACTCTGCAACCCCACACGCTTCCTTTTATCGGGATAGTGCGACCCTAAGTGTCAGGGGCTTAACATCGGGTGAAAGCCAATAGAGGCCGACGCTTAACCCGGTATTTACTCAAGCCGGGCTACCAAGGATCAATTCAATTCCGATGCAGGACGCGACCCATGATCCACTGGCCCCGAGTTCGACAACTACGTGACGAGGTTGGCGCTGATGAATTCGATGAGGTTGTCGAGATATTTCTGGACGAGGTGCAAGAGGTCATCGCCCGCCTGCACGCAGACACCGCGCGGCAGGATCTGGAACAGAACCTGCATTTCCTGAAAGGCAGCGCCTTAAGCCTTGGGTTCGAGGTGTTCTCGAAGCTCTGTCAGGATGGCGAAAGGCTGGCCGCCTCAGGTGAGGCGGCAAAAGTCGATCTATCCGAAATCCTCGCCGTGTTTGCTGCGTCGAAATCAGTGTTTCAAGCCGAACTTAAAGACAATCTGCACTAGATCACAAACTGTGCCAGCGTCTCATCCTCGGTGATGTCGGTATAGGTGAACCCGGCCTCATCTAGGTGCGCAAAGAGGCGGGCGAAGTTCTCAGGCTTGCGAGTCTCGATCCCGATCAATACCGAGCCGAAATTGCGCGCCGATTTCTTCATGTATTCGAACCGGGCGATATCGTCTTCGGGTCCGAGGATGTTCAAGAACTCTTTCAACGCGCCGGGGCGCTGCGGCAGGCGCAAGATGAAGTATTTCTTGACCCCGGAATAGCGCTGCGCGCGCTCCTTGACCTCGGGCAGACGCTCAAAATCGAAATTGCCGCCAGAGGTGACACAAACAACCGTTTTGCCACGGATAAAGCTTTGCACATCAGCAACCGCCTCGATCGCCAAGGCACCGGCGGGTTCCAGAACGATGCCTTCCACGTTTAACATTTCGATCATAGTGGTGCAGATGCGATCCTCGGACAGGACCAGCACATCCGATAAGTGACGGTCTTTCAACAGCTCAAACGGCTTGGCACCGATCTTGCCGACCGCCGCGCCATCGACGAAGTTATCTACGTGATCCAAGGCAACCGGATGCCCTGCAGCCATTGCCGCGTGCAGACAGGCCCCACCTTTGGGTTCGACAAACAAACAGTGGGTCCGATCGCCAAACCAGGCTGCCACGCCGGACGACATGCCACCTCCGCCGACCGGCAGGATGACATGGTCGGGCATGCGGCCAAGCTGTTCCTCAATTTCGACCGCAAGTGAGGCCTGGCCTTCGATCACATCCTCATCATCGAACGGCGACAGGAAATGCCCGCCCTCCTTTGCGCACCAAGCTTGTGCCGCCGCAAGCGTGTCGTCGAAGTAGTCACCGCTGAGGTGAACCTCGATATTGTCGCCGCCGAAAATACGGGTCTTCTGGATCTTCTGCTGAGGCGTGGTGACCGGCATGAAGATCACCCCCTTCACATCCAGATGCTTGCACATGAAGGCCACACCCTGCGCATGGTTTCCCGCGCTGGCACAGACGAACAAATCCTGCCCTTGCTGTTTGCGCATGGCGTTGAACGCGCCCCGGATCTTGTAGGAGCGGACCGGGCTGAGGTCCTCTCGCTTGAGCCAGATATCAGCACCGTAGCGGTCAGACAGATGGGCATTCCGCTGCAAAGGCGTTGCCGGAAACACAGAGCGCATCGCCTGTTCGGCAGCGCGGGCACGGGTCATGAAATCGCTCATGCCGGTTTCAGTGGCTTATCCTAAGCAAAAGGGCAAGGAATACATGTGTGTACGAATTACGACAGCGCGCGTTTTTCGATAAAGACGCCGTAGAACGTTGTCAGGATGCTGACATTGATTAAGGGCACGATCAGCATACTGGCGAAAACCACCACCAAAGCGCCAATAAATGGGACAATCAGAAGCGCTGCGAACAGAAGCTGAAGCCCCATCTGGAACAACACCAGCAACACAACCAGTGCCACTATGGTTCCGTTCGCTCCGTCAGTTGCCCGCCACGCGTCAGTCAGTTTCAGCGGTTCACCTATTGCTGCGGCAGGCATGATCGGAGACACCCGGTAAAAGGCCACGGAAAGACCCACAACAACCAGAAGCCACGCCAATATGCCCATCGCGGCCGAGGCCTGCGTCAAGAATCCGATGACGAGCATCGTCGGGATCAGGACGATCACGCCCAGCAAGGCCAGCATCACCATCCGCCCAATGTAAGCGAGCATTCGATCCGATCTGAACGCGGGCAGAAAACCGGCAGGGTATTCTTCGAGCAGGACAAAGCGATGCCAGGACACGATAATCCAAACCATGATCGCAAATAGGGAGGCCAGCACGCAGAACAGGAAAGCTGTGACCGCGCCCGGCGAGGCGGCATCCGGCAGACCGTTTGGTTCGGTCGAGATATCTTCGAACGATATACCAAACAGAAGGCTGAATGCGATGATAACCAGACCGCCGATCAACGCCGGGATCAGCGTGATCTGAATCGCCTGTTTCAGGTTCCGCAAAACCATCTTGATCGAATGCATGAAAATCTCGAACGCCAACATCTGGAAATACCCCTGCTCAACCATCTCTTGTTCTTTGTCCGGCCGTTTCACCCCAATTCCCGGCCTGCGTCAATCCACACTGCTTGCCCCCGACCACAAAACCCGTTAGGGGCCAATCGTCTTGCGAATAAGGGGAAGTCAGATGTCCGCGCCTAAGAAAGTTGTTCTGGCCTATTCCGGTGGCCTTGATACCTCGATCATTCTGAAATGGTTGCAGACTGAGTATGGTTGTGAGGTCGTCACCTTCACCGCTGATCTGGGTCAGGGTGAGGAACTGGAGCCCGCCCGCCAAAAGGCTGAGATGCTGGGGATTAAACCCGAAAACATCTATATCGAGGACATCCGCGAAGAGTTCGTGCGCGACTTCGTTTTCCCGATGTTCCGTGCAAATGCGCAGTATGAAGGTCTGTACCTGCTGGGCACCTCGATCGCGCGGCCTCTGATCTCGAAACGTCTGGTAGAGATCGCGCAGGAAACCGGTGCTGATGCCGTAGCACATGGCGCGACTGGCAAGGGCAACGATCAGGTCCGCTTTGAATTGGCCGCGTATGCACTGAACCCTGAAATCAAGGTCATTGCCCCGTGGCGCGAGTGGGATTTGACCAGCCGTACTCGACTGATCGAATGGGCCGAAGCGCATCAGATCCCGATCGCCAAAGACAAACGTGGTGAGGCCCCCTTCTCGGTCGATGCCAACCTGCTGCACACCTCCTCCGAAGGCAAGGTTCTGGAAGACCCTGCCGATATGGCACCCGACTACGTCTATCAGCGCACCGTCCACCCTGAGGACGCGCCGAACGAGCCCGAATTCATCGAGATCGGTTTTGAGAAAGGCGACGCAGTCAGCATCAATGGCGAGGCGATGAGCCCGGCCACCATCCTGACCAAGCTGAACGAATATGGCGGCAAGCACGGCATCGGTCGCCTTGACCTGGTCGAAGGCCGGTTCGTTGGAATGAAGTCGCGCGGCATCTACGAAACTCCGGGCGGCACCATCCTGCTGGAAGCACACCGTGGTATCGAGTCGATCACCATGGACCGTGGCGCGATGCACCTGAAAGACCAGCTGATGCCGCAATATGCCGAGCTGATTTACAACGGTTTCTGGTACTCGCCCGAACGCGAGATGCTGCAGGCCGCCATCGACAAAAGCCAAGAGCATGTCACCGGCACCGTGCGCGTGAAACTGTATAAAGGTCTGGCCTCGACCGTGGGCCGCTGGTCCGATCACTCGCTGTATTCCGAGGCGCATGTGACCTTCGAGGAAGACGCTGGTGCCTATGATCAAACCGACGCCGCAGGCTTTATCCAGCTGAACGCACTGCGTTTGAAACTGCTAGCGGCACGCGACAAGCGTCTGTCCAAGTAACCTGGCCAAAAGCTTAGAATTTAGAACCCCGGCAATCACATGGTTGCCGGGGTTTTCTTTTGTCCAGCGGACCCAGCGTCATGCTTGCCGGATGTGGGGCCATGTCTTTACGCATACGTCAAGTTTGAAAGGACAGACCATGCTGCAAGAGATCGCCGACGGAATTCAAAAAGGGTTGAACGGCAAAAGCTTTGATGGCTCGCTCAAGTTCGATTGCGGCGACGCGGGTGTGATCGTGCTGGCCGACAATCAGGCCACCACGCAGGATCAGGATACCGATTGCACCATCCGCATCTCGCAGGACAACCTGACCAAACTGCTGACCGGCAAGCTGAACCCAATGACAGGCGTTGCGTTGGGCAAGCTCAAGATCTCGGGCAACATGGGTGTGGCGATGAAGCTGGGGCAGCTGCTGGGTTAATCGCCTTCTGAGAACACATCAAACGCCTTCAGCGCCTTTGCGCTGTAGGCAAAAGACGGGCCTCCGCCCATATAGGTCGCCATCGAGAGCGCCTCGCACAGTTCCTCGCGAGTGGCGCCGAGACGCACCAGTGATTTCACGTGAAACCCGATGCAGCTGTCGCAACGTGTGGCGATGGCAATGCCCAGCGCGATCAACTCCTTGGTTTTTTCGCTTAGGGCGCCATCGGTTTTGGCCGCCTTGCCCATCATCCCGAAGCCGCGCACCGTTTCGGGGACCTCTTTCGAGAGGGTGCCGATATTGGCCTCGGTCTCAGCCATGAAGTCTTTCCAGTCCATACTGTGCCTCCTTATCCGCGTTCGTCCGCGCCCATGCGACGTTCCAGCCAGCGTACCCCTGCGCTGATGATCAGAACCAGGATCAGGTATTCAAATATCAGCAAGGTGTAGATTTCCAGCGGGCGGTATTCCGTCACCACCAGCTCATTCGCGCGGCGGGTCAGTTCCTGCATGCCGATGACACTGGCAAAGGCGCTCATCTTGACGATGTAGATGAACTGGTTTGCCAAGGGCGGCAGGATACGTCGGATCGCTTGCGGCAAGATCACGTAGCGCATGGTTTGCACGTAGTTCAGCCCGATGGTCTGGGCCGCCTCGCGCTGGCCGCGTGCGATGGATTGGATACCGGCGCGGTAGATTTCGGCAGTGAAGGCGCTGTCGGAAATCGCCAGCGTGATAATCGCGCCCCAGAAGGGATCAATCGGGATGTTCAGACCCATCGACTGGAACACGATCGGCAGTCCGTAGAACACCCAGAACAGCATAGGCAACAGCGGAATGGCGCGAATGAACTCGACATAGACCCTGTTCAGCAGCCGCCAGACGCGTTTCTCGGACAATCCGGGCAAGGCGACCAACAGGCCGATCACAATCGAAAGCGCCGCCGCGATCAGAGAGATCAGGATCGTCGCGCCCATGCCTGAGATCAGGAATTTCACGTTGGTCCAGCCGGAGTCAGTCCGCGGGTCGATGACATACCAGCCCCATGTCTGGGATGAAGAGCAGCCTGCCAGCAGCAGAAGCGGTATGAAAAGAAGTGCTTTTTTCATCATACCCACTCAGTGCTGCAATATCTGGCTGAGGAACTTGCGGCACCGCTCCGAAGTCGGATTGGTGAAGAAATGCTCTGGCTTGCCCTGCTCCACGATCTCGCCCTCATCCATGAAGATCATCTTGTCAGCGACCTTGCGGGCAAACCCCATTTCATGAGTGACCACGACCATGGTCATGCCTTCATGCGCCAGCTCAACCATCACGTCCAGCACCTCGGCGATCATTTCGGGATCGAGGGCCGAAGTCGGCTCATCAAATAACAGAACTTTCGGCTCCATGCACAAGGATCGGGCGATGGCCACGCGCTGTTGTTGCCCGCCAGACAATTGGGTTGGGCGCTTATCGGCCTGATCCGGGATGTGGACACGCTCAAGATAGTGGCGCGCACGCTCTTCGGCCTGCGCACGGCTTAGCCCTCGCGCCTTAACCGGGCCAAGGGTCAGGTTGTCCAGAACGCTCAGATGCGGGAACAGGTTAAACTGCTGAAACACCATGCCGACCTCGGATCGGATGGTCGCGGCGGATCTGGCGTCATCCTTCAGTTCTACCCCATCAATTCGGATGGTCCCTTTCTGATGTTTCTCTAACTGGTTGATACAGCGCACGACTGTGGACTTGCCCGAGCCGGACGGCCCGCAGATCACAACCTTTTCACCACTATTGACCGTAAGGTTGATATTCTTGAGGACATGGAACGTATCGAACCACTTGTTCACATCGACAAGCTCGATGGCGGGGTCTGGCATTGGTCGATCTGTCCCTAGTTTGCGCGGGTGGATTGATTTATTGGGCCTGCGCCCCCTATCCCGCTTAAAACAACGAACTATATATGGCAGCAAGTCCCAGCTGCCACCAACAGGAGAATTAAATGAACACAATCTGGAGAGCAGCCGCAGTCGCTGCGCTTGGTCTGGTCCTGTCAGGCGCAGCCCACGCGCAATCGGCACTGAACGAAATTCTGGATTCCGGTGTGTTGAAGGTCGGCACGACCGGTGACTGGAACCCGATGTCCCTGCGGGATCCGGCCACCAACAGCTACAAAGGCTACGACATCGACATCATGAACGAACTCGCCGCCGATTTGGGAGTTGAGGTCGAATACGTCCCGACCGATTGGAAAACACTGGTGAACGGCGTTGTGGCGAAGAAATACCACCTGACCGGCTCGGCCTCGATCTCGCCGCCACGCATGAAGGTTGCCGGGTTCTCGGACAGCTATATCTCAGTTGAGCTGTTCCCCTACACGACCAAGGACAAGGCCGACAAATTCGACGGATACGAGTCGATCAACCAGCCGGGTGTGACGGTCGCGACAACGCTGGGCACCACCTTTGAAAAGCGTGTCCGCAAGTGGTTCCCGAATGCAGAAATCAAAGTAGTCGAAGCCCCCGCGCGTGGTTTTCAAGAGGTGATCGCCGGACGGGCTGATGTGTTTATCACATCGAATATCGAAGGCTCGACTCTGGAAGAGAAGTTCCCGATCGAGCGTGTGAAGAACGCCGGTCCACGCTCGCCCTCGCCGATTGCGATGATCCTGCCGCAGGATGATCAGGTCTGGATCAACTATGTGAACAACTGGATTGAGGTGAAGAAAGCCCAGGGCTTCTTTGAGGAAAACCAGAAGAAATGGGGTCTGTGATCCTGCCAACGCCCGGCCTAGCAGCCGGGCGTTTTCTTGCCCTCTCCATGGGTAAACAGGTCGGTCAATAAACTCAGGTCACCAGCGCGTGACATTCCATGTCAGGCAATTGCAACTTGTCGGAACACCGGTCACCTTGAGTCTCGGAAGGAGACATACCATGACCCGGACTGCATATCTCGACTATCTCAAACCTGCCCTGTTGTTTACGTTGATTGCACTGGCCGCCACCTTGCGCGCCGTCCCGGCCCCGGCTGCAGGGACTGAGACTCTGACGGTTGCCGGCGGATGTTTCTGGTGTGTTGAATCCGATTTCGAATCCGTACCTGGCGTAGTTGGCGCTGTGTCCGGGTTCACGGGTGGCTCTGTCTCCAACCCGACCTATGATCAGGTGACCAAAGGCGGCACGGGTCATTACGAGGCGGTTCAGATCACGTTTGACCCCGCACGCGTCTCACGTGAAACACTGCTGAACATGTTCTTCCGCTCGGTCGATCCTACAGATGCAGGCGGTCAGTTCTGCGATCGGGGAGAGAGCTACCGCACGGCGATTTTCGTCTCTAACGCAGGGGAAAAAGCGCTTGCGCAACAGGCAAAGACCAACGCGCAACGAGCCCTCGGCCAAACGGTCGTCACCCCGATCCTGCAGGAGGGCGCGTTTTATCCGGCCGAGGCATACCATCAGGACTACTACAAAGGCGACAAGCTGGTGTTCACCCGCTTTGGCCCCAAACGCCAGAAGAACGCCTATAAAGCCTACCGCAATGCCTGCGGTCGGGATGCTCGGGTGAAGCAGCTTTGGGGAAACGACGCGCCCTTTGCCGGATCTTAATCCAACTGCGCGTCCCGGACTTCCCTCAGATCCGGAATGACATCTGCAGTGCCGTGCCGCGTGACCATCAAGGCTGCGGCGCGGTTTGCTTGTAGAATGGCCTGTTCCATCGGCATGCCACGGTCCATCCCGGCCAAAACATAGCCGGTGAACGTGTCCCCTGCGCCTGTCGTATCCACCGCCTGCACCTTGTGAGCCGCGAAATCCACGGGGTCACAACCTTGCTGCAAATATCGCACGCCTTTCGACCCAAGCGTAACGATCACATGGCGCACCGGCAGTTCCGCTGCATCCAGCCCGGTTTCCTGCCGCAATTGCTCGGCCTCGACCTCGTTGAGAATCAAGAAATCCAGAAAGGGCAGAACCTCTTGCACCGATTGCGCTTGAAACGGAGCGGCGGCGTAGCAGACGGTCAGGCCAAGCTCATGCCCTAGACGGGCCGCTTCGACCTGAGCGTTGGTTTCGTTCTGCAAAACCAGAATATCCCCGGTATTGGCCGAGGCCAGCGCCTGCCCGATCTGCGCGCTGTCCAACGCGTGGTTAGCGCCGGGGTAGAGGATGATAAGGTTCTCGCCCTGCGCGTCCACAGCAATGATCGCGTGACCGGTCGGCACATCCACCTCAGCGATGAACCGCGTGTCGACGCCATATTCCGTCAGCCGATCCTTGGCCCAGCGCCCATCCGGACCGACAGCACCGATATGGCTGACCCGGGATCCCGCGCGCGATCCGGCAACGGACATATTGGCCCCTTTGCCGCCCAGAAAACGCTCAAGGCCGTCTGCCGCCAAGGTCTCCCCCGCCGCAGGCAGGTGCGGCAGGCCGTAAACCATGTCGGCGTTGATCGAGCCTAGGTTCCAGATCGTCATGACTTGCCAATATCGCAGGAGGCCAGAATGGCCATGTTCAGGATATCATTGGCCGTCGACACGGTCGAACAGATCTGAATCGGCTTATCGACACCAGACAGGATCGGGCCGATCACGGTGGCGCCGCCCATTTCTTGCATCAGTTTGGTCGAGATCGAGGCCGAGTGCCGCGCGGGCACGATCAGGATATTGGCCGGGCCGGTCAGGCGCTGGAACGGGTATCCGGCCTGCTGGTCCACGTTCAGGGCAACATCGACGGTCATCTCGCCTTCGTATTCGAAATCAACGCCGCGCTGGTCCAGAACCGCAGGCGCGCGGTGCATCTTTTCGGCCCGCTCTGAGACCGGATAGCCAAAGGTCGAGAAGCTGACAAAAGCCACGCGAGGTTCAAGCCCCATATGGCGGGCCACGTCGGCCGAGCGTTCAGCGATATTGGCCAAATCGTTCTCATCCGGCCATTCATGCACAAGCGTATCACCGATCAGAACAATGCGCCCCTTGTGCAGCAACGCCGTCACGCCCGCCGCGCCATGGGCGGCGTCGGCGTCAAATACATGGTTGATCCGGTCCAGCACGTGGGCCGATTTGCGTGTCGCCCCCGTCACAAGGCCGTCGCCATGCCCATGCGCCAGCATCAGGGATGAGAACACATGCCGATCCCGGGCCGCCAGACGGTGGATATCCTTGGGATCAAAACCTTTGCGTTGCAAACGGTTGTACAGGAAATTCGAATAGGTCTCGAGATGCGAGGTGTTGGCGGCGTTCACCACCTCAAGTTCACGCACCGCATCGCCCAGACCAGCCTCTTCCAGCTTGGTTTTCACATCATCTGGACGGCCCACAACCAGCGCCTTGCCAAAGCCCGAGCGCTGATAGATCACCGCAGCGCGCAACACGCGCGGATCGTCTCCCTCGGCAAAGATCATGCGGCTTTGTGCCTGGCGGGCACGGGCGTTCAGGCCGCGCAAGATGCTGGCGGTCGGGTCCATGCGGGATTTGAGGCTCAGCTCATACGCCTCCATGTCGATGATCGGACGGCGGGCCGCTCCGGTATCCATCCCGGCCTTTGCGACCGCCGGAGGGATGCGGTGGATTAGGCGCGGGTCAAACGGTGTCGGGATGATATAGTCCCGACCAAAGGTAAGCGACTTGCCATAGGCCATGGCGACCTCATCCGGCACATCCTCACGGGCCAGACGGGCCAGAGCATGGGCACAGGCGATCTTCATTTCGTCATTGATGGCGCGCGCATGGATATCCAACGCACCTCGGAACAGGTAGGGGAAGCCCAGAACGTTGTTCACCTGGTTCGGATAGTCGCTGCGGCCTGTGGCAACGATCGCATCAACGCGGACCTCATGCGCCTCTTCCGGCGTGATCTCAGGATCCGGGTTCGCCATCGCGAAAATCACCGGATTGTCGGCCATGCTGGCAACCATATCCTGCGTCACAGCCCCCTTGACCGAAACGCCCAGGAATACATCCGCACCCTTCATAGCATCTTCAAGCGACCGCAAATCGGTTGAGATCGCATGGGCCGACTTCCACTGGTTCATACCCTCGGTCCGGCCCTGATAGATCACGCCTTTGGTGTCACAGACAATGCAGTTCTCATGCCGCGCACCCATCGACTTGAGCAGCTCGATACAGGCGATGCCCGCAGCACCTGCACCGTTCAGAACGATCTTAACATCTTCAATTTTCTTGCCCGAAATATGCAGCGCGTTCAGCAGACCCGCTGCACAGATCACCGCCGTGCCGTGCTGGTCATCATGGAAGACGGGAATATCCATCTCTTCTTTCAGGCGCTGTTCGATGATGAAACATTCCGGCGCCTTGATGTCTTCGAGATTGATGCCACCAAAAGTCGGCCCCATCAGACGCACCGCGCGGCAGAACTCATCCGGGTCCTCGGTGTCCAATTCGATATCGATCGAATTCACGTCGGCGAACCGTTTGAAAAGGACGGATTTCCCCTCCATCACCGGTTTCGACCCCAGCGCGCCAAGATTTCCAAGGCCCAGCACGGCGGTCCCGTTCGAAACCACGGCCACAAGGTTGCCCTTGTTGGTATAATCATACGCCGTTTCAGGCGCTTCGGCGATAGCCTCGCATGGCACCGCCACACCCGGGCTATAGGCCAGCGACAGATCGCGTTGCGTGGTCATGGGAACAGTGGCCTGCACCTCCCACTTGCCGGGGGTCGGGTCGAGGTGAAAGGCCAGTGCCTCTTCTTTGGTGATCTTCGCTTTGGGCATCTTAAATGTCGTTTCCATGACTTCGGGGCTGATGCGTCATAGCGCAGCCACGCGCGGGCCTCAACGAGAATGAGTTTTCGGCTTTTACAGAAGATGGGGGATTTGTAAGGTCACGTCCGGAACACGCCAGAAGGGGGCCGCTTTTGTCCACAGTCACGCCGATGATGGCGCAGTACCTCGAGATCAAAGAGGCCCATGCCGACGCCCTTCTGTTCTACCGAATGGGCGATTTCTACGAGATGTTCTTCGAGGACGCCGTTAACGCCGCCGAAGCGCTGGACATCGCCCTGACCAAGCGCGGCAAACACAATGGTAACGATATCCCGATGTGTGGTGTCCCGGTGCATGCGGCCGAGGGCTATTTGCTGACCCTCATCCGCAAAGGGTTTCGCGTGGCCGTCTGCGAACAAATGGAAAGCCCTGCGGAAGCGAAGAAAAGAGGCTCTAAATCAGTGGTAAAGCGCGATGTCGTGCGTCTAGTGACGCCCGGCACGCTGACCGAAGACGCCCTGCTTGAAGCCCGCCGCCACAACTTTCTGGCCACCTATGCCGAGGTCCGTGATGAGGCCGCACTGGCCTGGGCCGATATCTCGACCGGGGCGTTTCACGTGATGCCTTTGACCTCCGTGCGGCTCAGCCCAGAGCTGGCGCGGCTTGCCCCATCCGAGCTGATCGTTGCTGACGGGATGGAGCAGTCGCTGAATGAAACCGTCCGCGACCTTGGGATTTCTCTGACGCCTGTCGGGCGGGCCAGTTTCGACAGTACCGCGGCGGAAAAACGCATATGCGGGCTGTTTCACGTGGGCGCGCTGGAGGCGTTCGGGTCCTTTGGTCGGGCTGAGATTTCGGCAATGGGTGCCCTGATCGACTATCTTGAGATCACGCAGAAGGGCAAACTGCCCCTCCTGCAAATACCCCTCAAGGAATCCGAAGACCGCGTGGTACAGATCGATGCCGCCACGCGCCGCAATCTGGAGCTGACCCGGTCTCTGTCGGGCAGTCGCGCCGGATCGTTGTTGTCGGTGGTTGACCGCACAGTCACGCCGGGCGGGGCACGGTTGCTGGAACAACGCCTCTCAAGCCCGTCCCGCAATTTGGATGTGATCCATGGCCGTCTCGACGCCGTCAGCTTTGCCGCCGAAGATAGCTTGATCGCCTCGGACCTGCGCGAGGCCCTGCGCAAAACCCCCGATCTGGACCGCGCCCTATCTCGCCTGTCGCTTGAACGTGGCGGGCCCCGCGATCTGGCTGCCATCCGCAACGGCCTGACCCAAGCCGCTGCAATTGCGGGCATCTGCGAAAGACTGAATCTACCTGTTTTGCTGGCAACTGCCTTGCAAAACCTTGTTGGCTTCGACGACCTTTTGAACCTGCTGGATGAGGCTTTGGTGGCCGAACCACCCCTGCTGGCCCGCGACGGTGGCTTCATCGCCCCCGGCTTTGACCCCGAACTGGACGAAGCGCGCACCCTGCGCGACGAAGGCCGATCTGTCATTGCCGGGTTTCAGCAGAAATATGCGGAACATACCGGCATCACCTCGCTGAAGATCAAGCACAACAACGTGTTGGGCTATTTCATCGAAACCACGGCTACGCATGCCGAGAAGATGCTGAACCCGCCGTTCTCCGAGACCTATATCCATCGCCAAACCACTGCTAATCAGGTGCGGTTCACGACTGTCGAACTCTCGGAGATCGAAACCCGTATCTTGAATGCTGGAAATCTGGCTTTGGAGGTCGAAAAGCGGCTCTATAAAAGGCTTTCTGACGAGATTTTGGCCCTTGCCGCCCGCCTCAATCAAGCCGCCCGAGGACTGGCCGAGCTAGATCTGACCACCTCACTGGCCGATCTCGCACGCGGTGAGGCTTGGTGTCGCCCGCAGGTAGATACTTCGCGCGCCTTTGAGGTTCAGGGCGGACGCCACCCGGTGGTCGAACACGCGCTGCGCCAGCAAAGCGGCGATGCCTTCGTCGCAAATGACTGCGATCTCAGTGCCGAAGACGGGGCCGCAATTTGGCTGCTGACCGGTCCCAACATGGCCGGTAAATCAACTTTCCTCCGCCAGAACGCTCTGATCGCCCTACTGGCCCAAATGGGCAGCTACGTCCCTGCGGAACAGGCCCATATCGGCCTTGTCAGCCAGCTTTTCAGCCGTGTCGGAGCATCAGACGATCTCGCCCGAGGCCGCTCGACCTTCATGGTCGAAATGGTCGAAACTGCCGCCATTCTGAACCAAGCCGATGACCGCGCACTGGTCATTCTGGATGAAATCGGCCGCGGAACCGCCACCTATGACGGCCTCTCCATCGCCTGGGCCACGCTGGAGCACCTGCACGCTGCCAACCAATGCCGTGCCTTGTTTGCCACGCATTACCACGAACTCACCGCGCTTGCTGGAAAGCTCAAAGGCGTCGACAACGCCACTGTGGCCGTGAAGGAATGGGAAGGTGAGGTCATCTTTCTTCATGAAGTCCACAAAGGCGCCGCCGACCGATCCTATGGCGTGCAGGTCGCCCAACTGGCGGGTCTGCCCGCCTCAGTCGTTGAACGTGCCCGCATCGTGTTGGATCAACTGGAAAAAACCGAGCGTGAGGGCGGTAAACAAAAATCCCTGATCGACGACCTTCCGCTCTTCTCTGCCGCTCCACCACCGCCGCCGCCTGCGCCGAAAGCCTCACCAGTCGCAGACATGCTGAACGACATCCTGCCAGACGAGCTGACCCCCCGCGAAGCACTCGACTTGATCTACAAACTGAAAGAAGCGGCCAAATCCTGACCGCCCCTTCTTCTGTTCAAAAATACCTCCGCCGGAGGCTTGGCCTCGCAGAGGCCAATCAGCTCGCAGGTGTCGACGACACACCGACCTGCGCCGGGCGCAGCAAACGGTCGTGCAACATAAACCCTTCTGCAGAGACCTGAATGATGTCCCCTGCGCGGGTTCCAGGCACTGGCGCTTCAAACATCGCCTCATGCACATTCGGGTCGAACCGATCCCCAACCTCGGGCGTGATCACTTCGATCCCGTGCTTCTGAAATACGTCCTTAAGTGCGCGCATTGTCAGCTCAACACCTTCCAGCAAACCAGCAGCCACTTCTTTCTGCTCATCGGTCGCTGCTTCAAGCGCGCGTTTCATGTTGTCATAAACCGGCAGCATGTCGCGGGCCAGTTTCGACCCACCATATTGCTCCGCGTCACGACGGGCCTTGTCACCACGCTTGCGCGCGTTTTCCGCGTCAGCCAAAGCGCGCATGAACTTGTCTTTGTAGTCATCCCGCTCGGCGCGCAACTCATCCAGTTCCAGCGCCTCGTCGCTGATCTCAGCGAACTCTTCGGCCAATTCTTCCGCTTCGGCCGCCATGATGTCGTCCAGAAATTCTTCGTTCTTGGGCTCTGCCATCTCTTACCCTCTAGCTCCGGTCGGATATCAGCTTGCCGACCAGTTGCGCCGTATAATCCACGATCGGTACGATCCGTCCATAATTCAAACGTGTGGGCCCGATGACCCCAACCGCACCAATTATCTTACGATCAGCGTTCATATAAGGAGACACCACCAAAGAGGAACCCGAAAGTGAGAAAAGTTTGTTCTCGGAGCCAATAAAAATGCGTACACCCTCGCCTTCCTCGGTCAATTCAAGGAATTCGGCAATGTCGCGCTTGCGTTCCAGATCATCGAACAAGGTGCGAATGCGGTCCAACTCCTCAGCCTCACCCGAATCTGCAAGAAGATTCGCCCGACCACGCACGATCAGACGGGCCGAGTCGCTTCCATCCCCGTCCCAGGCCGCAATCCCGCTTTCCACCATCTCTCGGGCCAGAATGTCGATCTCTTGTTTGCGGGCATCAATCTGCGACAGCATCTGACGGCGCACTTCGCTGAGGGTTCGCCCCTCGATCAGCGCATTCAGGAAATTCGCCGCCTCTCGCATCGAACTGGGCGTTTGACCCGGCGGCGGCGTGAAAAGCCGGTTTTCGACATGCCCATCCGAGAACACCAGAACCACCAACGCCCGGTCATGCGCCAAGGAAACAAACTCGATATGCTTGATCTCGGCCTCGTGTTTTGGCGTCAGAACCAGCGACGCGCCATGTGTCACGTGTGACAAGGCCGAGCCCACGCGATCCAGCATTCCGCCAACATCGCCTGCGTTAGAGCCTAAAGTCTCGTCCAGTTTTTGCCGATCGTCGGCGCCCAGATCGCCGACTTCAAGCAAACCGTCCACGAACATCCGCAGCCCCTGCTGCGTCGGAATTCGCCCTGCAGACACGTGGGGGCTGTCAAGCAAACCCAGAAACTCGAGATCCTGCATCACGTTGCGCACGGTCGCTGCGCTGACTTTTTCTGAGAGAGTCCGCGTCAGGGTGCGGCTTCCCACCGGCTCACCGCTGTCCAGATAGCTTTCGACGATCAGCCGAAACACCTCACGCGACCGGTCGTTCATCTCTGACAGAATTCTGCTGGCTTCGCTCATTCTCGGTCCCCTGCTGGACTGCCATTAAATCGCAGGTAAATGAAAGGTCAATCGGGGTTGCATCGTAATGCCGCAGGACGTTATCCCCAACCCAGCAAACAAAGGAATTCCCATGCGACCCTCAGGACGTGATCTAAACGAAATGCGCGACGTTTCAATCGAGACGGGCTTCACCAAACATGCCGAAGGGTCTTGCCTGATCAAGATGGGCGACACCCATGTGCTGTGCACCGCCACGATCGAGGATCGCGTGCCGCCCTTCATCAAAGGTTCGGGCCTTGGCTGGGTCACTGCCGAATACGGTATGCTGCCCCGCGCAACCAACACCCGGATGCGGCGTGAGGCGGCTTCGGGCAAGCAAGGCGGTCGTACCGTTGAAATCCAGCGCCTGATCGGTCGCGCCCTGCGCGCCGGCGTCGACCGGGTTGCATTGGGTGAGCGCCAGATCACCGTCGATTGCGATGTCATCCAGGCGGATGGCGGCACCCGCTGCGCCTCGATCACCGGCGGCTGGGTGGCGCTGCGTCTGGCCGTGAACAAGCTGATGAAAGCGGGCGACGTGATCTCAGACCCCTTGGTAGACCCTGTTGCAGCCGTTTCTTGCGGCATCTACGCGGGCCAGCCGGTGCTGGACCTCGACTACCCCGAAGACAGCGAGGCGGGCGTGGATGGTAACTTCATCATGACCGGCTCGGGCAAACTGATCGAAGTCCAGATGAGCGCCGAAGGCTCCGTTTTCAGCCGCGCGCAGATGGATCAACTGATGGATTTGGCCGAAAAAGGCGTGGGTGAACTGGCCGCAGCCCAAAAGGCAGCCACCGCATGACCCGCAAGTTCGACGGCGACAGGCTACTGGTCGCCACGCACAACAAAGGCAAGCTTGAGGAGATGGCGCATCTCCTCAGCCCCTTTGGCGTGACCGTGGTCGGCGCGGGTGAAATGAACCTGCCCGAACCGGACGAGACCGAGGATACATTCGTCGGCAATGCCCGGATCAAAGCGCATGCGGCCACGAAGGCCACCGGCCTGCCTGCCCTGTCGGACGATTCCGGGATCACCATCGACGCGCTGGACGGTGCGCCGGGCGTCTATACGGCCGACTGGGCCGAAACCGACAATGGCCGCGATTTCATGATGGCCATGACCCGTGCCAACAACGAATTGGAGGCGAAGAACGCCCCTCACCCGCGCGCCGCGCAGTTCCGCTGCACATTGGTTCTGGCCTGGCCCGACGGTCATGACGAAGTGTTCGAGGGCATCGCGCCCGGTCATCTCGTCTGGCCAATCCGTGGCAAGGACGGCTTCGGGTATGACCCGATGTTTGTCCCCGAAGGCCACGACATTACCTTTGCCGAGATGGATCGTTGGGAAAAGAATAAGATCAGCCATCGTGGTCGCGCGGTGGAGATGTTCGTGAAGGGCTGCTTTGACTGATGATTGGCGCAACGGGGGCTTTGGCCTGTATGTGCATTGGCCCTTTTGCGAGGCCAAGTGCCCCTATTGCGATTTCAACAGCCATGTTTCTAAAAATATTAATCAAAAACAATGGCTTGATGCTTATCTAGCCGAACTGCGCCGATCAGCCAGTGAAACGCCCGACAGGGTCCTCAATACGATCTTCTTTGGCGGTGGCACCCCGTCACTGATGAACCCCGACACCGTTTCAGCCGTCATTGACGAAGCCCGCAGCCTCTGGCGGCCCGCCAACGACATGGAAATATCGCTCGAGGCCAACCCCGGCTCGGTCGAGGCTGGGCGTTTTGCCACCTATCGTGACGCTGGCGTCAATCGGATTTCGATGGGTGTGCAGGCGCTGAACGATGAAGACCTCCGCCGCTTGGGCCGCATCCACACCGTCTCCGAAGCACGCGCCGCTTTCGACATCGCGCGCGCCTGTTTCGACCGCGTCAGTTTTGACCTGATCTATGCGCGCCAACACCAAACCCTTGAAGCTTGGCAGGCCGAGTTGACCGAAGCACTGTCAATGGCTGTCGATCACCTGTCGCTCTATCAGCTGACGATCGAGGAGGGCACCGCCTTTGGGGATCGCTATGCGGTCGGTAAATTGCGCGGTTTGCCCGAGGATGACCGCGCCGCCGATATGTATCTGGCCACGCAAGAGATCTGCGAGGCGCACGGACTGCCAGCCTATGAAGTCTCCAACCATGCCCGCCCCGGGTCCGAGTCTCAGCACAACCAGATCTATTGGCGCTACGGCGACTATGTTGGCATCGGACCCGGCGCGCATGGTCGTGTCACTTTGAACGGACGTAAATTCGCGACGGAGACCCATTTGTCGCCAAATACCTGGCTAAATGCGGTTTCAAACGGATCCGGAGAAAGTGATCGAACCGAGGTTTTTCCGGTGGAACAGGCAGCTGAATACCTTATGATGTGTTTGCGATTAACTGAAGGCCTAGATATGGAGAGGTTTAGCACTCTCTCCGGTTATCCTCTCCCACAAGACAAGCTCGAATCTCTCACCGACCTTGGCATGATAGAGGTGCCAGATACGCGTCTGAAGGCAACCAAAGACGGGCGTGCCGTTCTGAACGCGGTGATCCGCGAGTTGTTGGAGTAACCGATGCAGTACCTCTGGGCCGGTCTTGGTTTGCTCTGCGTCGCGCTAGCCATGGTCGGAGTGGTCTTGCCGCTTCTCCCAACCGTTCCCTTTCTGCTGCTAGCCGCGTTTTTCTTTGCCCGCTCATCGTCCCGGCTACACAATTGGCTTCTAACACATCAGGTGTTTGGTCCGATGATTATCGATTGGCAAAGCTCCGGCGCGATCCGCCCGAGCGCAAAAAAGGCAGCCACCGTGTCGGTCGCCGCCGTATTTGGTATCTCGGTTCTGCTGTCTTTACCGTCCTACGTCCTGATTATTCAGGCCGTGGTTCTGAGCGGCGTCATGATCTTTATCTGGACCCGCCCTAACGGCTGAGCTTAGCGCAAAGATCGTCCAACTGATCCAGGTTTTCATAGGTCAATACAACTTGGCCCGATTCTGTCCCGGCCTTGTGATTGATCGAAACCTTCATCGCCAAGATGGCTGAGAGGTCTTTCTCCAACGCGCGGGTATCTGCATCTTTACCTGCGTTCAGATCCCGAGACTTCGGCGCGTGACGATCACCTGAGCTCTGCTGTTGCTTTTTCACCAGGGCTTCTGTGGCTCGTACCGAAAGCCCCTCTTTCACGACCTGTTTGGCCAGTTCCGATGGATTCTCGGCCGTGATCAAAGCCCTTGCATGGCCAGCGGATAATTTCCCTTCGATCACAAAGGCTTGCACATCCATTGGTAGAGACAAAAGCCTCAAGAGGTTAGCGATATGGCTGCGACTTTTACCCAAAGCCTCGGCCAGTTTCTCCTGCGTGTGGCCGAAACGATCCATGAGCTGCTTGTAACCAGCCGCTTCTTCGACGGAATTGAGGTCCGCCCGTTGGATATTCTCGATAATCGCGACTTCCAGAACTTCGGTATCATCAAAGTCACGAATAATAACTGGAATATCATGCAGTTGCGCCATTTGCGCGGCGCGCCAACGGCGTTCCCCGGCAACGATTTCATACTCTCCGGCACCGATCGACCGCACGATCAATGGTTGGATGATTCCCTTTTCCTTGACCGAGGATGCCAACTCATCCAACTGCTCCGGCTGGAAAGTCCGGCGAGGCTGGTTCGGGTTCGCCTTCAGCTTTTCGATGGGAACCGTCATGTCCGGCCGGCGCGGCTCGGCCGGTGAGCGCCCATCGGTTTCCTGCGTGACATCCGCCATAAGGGCCGAAAGACCGCGACCAAGACCCCTGGGTTTCGCTTTTTTGGCGCTCATGTCGCCCTCCTCATTGTCGCTTAAGCGGCGACTTTGTTGTTCTTGTGCATGACTTCGCGGGCCAGATGACGATATGCCATCGCCCCAAGCGAGCCCGAGTCATATTGCAAAACTGGCAACGCGTAAGACGGTGCCTCACTGACCCGCACATTTCTGGGTATCTTGGTCTTAAAAACCATCTCACCCAAATTGTCACGTGCGTCTTTCTCGACCTGACGGGACAAGTTGTTGCGGTTGTCATACATGGTCAACACAATACCTTCGATTCTTAGATCCGGATTCGCAGTTTGGCGCACTTCTCGGATCGTCAGCATCAACTGAGACAAACCCTCCAGAGCAAAGAATTCACTCTGCAATGGAACAAGAACCGAATGCGAGGCAACCATTGCGTTTACCGTTAGCAGGTTCAAGGACGGGGGGCAGTCAATCAACACGAAATCCAGCTCGAATCCATCTATTGAGGTTTGTCGCAACGCATCATGCAACAGGTAGCTGCGTTTTTCGTTTGAAATGAGTTCAATATCCGCCGAGCTCAGATCGACAGTGGCAGGAATGACGAAAAGGCCACCTATCTCAGTCTCTTGTATGACCGCCTCCAGCGGTGCGTCGTCCAAAATAAGATCATAAGTGGTCCAATCCCGGTCTTCGACACCCAATCCAGTCGACGCGTTGCCCTGCGGATCGAGATCTACAACCAGAACCCGGCAGCCAGCTTCGGCCAGACCCGCGGCCAGATTTATAGCCGTCGTGGTTTTCCCAACTCCGCCCTTCTGATTGGCAACCGCAATTATCCGGGGCCCTGAAGGACGAGAAAGATCAACCACGAGATACTCCTTTGATTTTAAGGATTACGGCTTGGGGCTCTGTTAAACTTGTAATCGGCTCAACATCGAATTTCCATTCTTCCTGAGCCTCTGACAGTTCTTTTTTCCAGTTCGCGCCTTTCGGCAACAAAGCAGTGCCTTCTTCGCTTAAATGCCTGTCACAAAAGGACAATAACGTGCTTAGATCTGCCAAAGCGCGGGCTGATAGAATATCAGCTTCAAATGGATCAACGGATTCGATTCGCTTTGAAATAACTTGACACGTCACCCCACATTCACGAGCAACGTTCCTTAGAAAAGCTGATTTTCTCTGATCACTTTCGACGAATTTGAAACGGGTGTTTGGCGATTCTTCCAGTGCCAAAATTGCACACACCATCCCCGGAAATCCGCCTCCGGTTCCGATATCAACCCAGGTATCTGCGGCCATTGCACATCGGAATACCTGGACGGAATCCAGAATATGTCGATCCCAGATATCCTCCAGACTGTTCCTTGAGACCAGGTTGATCTTGGGATTCCAGCGTTTCACCAGCTCCACATACCTATCCAGCCGGTCGAATGTTTCACGTGAAACATCGAACTTGGAAAAATCAGGCTTCATGCTTGTTTAACTTTTTGATCACGCCGAAGTTTTGCCAAAACCAAGGTCAAGGCCGCGGGTGTAACGCCTTCCACCCTGCTTGCCTGAGCAATATTCCCGGGTTTTGCCTGAGACAGCTTTTGCTTCATTTCAGATGACAGACCATCCAGCGCGAAATAGTCGAAGTCTCTGGGAATCTGATAGGATTCATCCCTCTTCATTGCTTCGACATCCCGCTGTTGCCGTGCGATATAGTTTACGTATAGCGCATCCCTAGCGACCTGAAGCCGGATTTCTGGCGTCACCGTGTCCAGTTCGGGTATCAAGGGCAGCAGATCCTCATAAGCCACATCCGGAAAAGCCAGAATCGCCATTCCATCACGCCTATTCCCATCCTGATTGACATAAATACCGGCTGCCAGAACTTCTTTCGGCGTATAGGTTCTATCGCTCAGAAGAGATTTCGCGTTGCTCAATTGATCCATCTTTTCTGTGAAAGCTTGTCGACGCCTTCTTCCAACACAGCCCAACTGCAATCCAATTGGGGTCAAACGCTGATCTGCATTATCTGCTCGAAGTGACAATCTGAACTCTGCACGAGAGGTGAACATCCGATACGGTTCCGCAACGCCTCGGGTGGTAAGATCATCTATCATGACACCGATGTAACTATCGGCACGGGTGAAATGGATTGGCTCCTTGCCCTGAACAGCCAAAGCCGCATTGAGGCCAGCAACCATACCTTGAGCGGCAGCTTCCTCATATCCTGTGGTTCCGTTGATCTGACCCGCTAGATATAGGCCTGGAATTTCAGGCAGGGCCAAAGTCGCTGATAGGACACGGGGGTCTACATAATCGTACTCGATGGCGTAGCCGGGCTGCAGAATATCAGCATTCTCCAGACCTTTTATCGAACGAACATATTGTAGCTGCACATCCTGCGGCAATGACGTCGAAATACCGTTGGGGTATATCGTATGGTCGTTCACCCCTTCGGGCTCAAGGAAGATCTGATGCGAGTCTTTCTCTGCAAACCGAACGATCTTGTCTTCGATCGACGGGCAATATCTTGGACCCACCCCATCGATATGCCCGCCATACATCGCTGATTTGCTTAGATTCTTTTCAATTATTTCATGTGTCTGAGCGTTCGTATGGGTGATTCCACACGAAATCTGCGGCGCAACAACTGAAGTCGACAGAAACGAGAACAAGGTTGGTTCGTCGTCGCCGTCCTGACGTTCCAACCCTGACCAATCTATAGAGCGTCCATCCAGCCTCGGCGGGGTTCCCGTTTTCAAACGTCCAGTCGGAAGATCATAGGCGTCCAAACGTTCCGCCAGTCTCACGGATGGACGATCTCCCATGCGACCTCCGGGTCGCGAGACATCTCCGATGTGAATCACACCTCGAAGGAACGTGCCGGATGTAAGAATGACTGTCTTTGCTGAGATTTCCGAACCGTCGCCCAACCTAACGCCGGCTACTCGATCCTGATTCATTAGAAAGTCTACGACTTCGCCAACAATAACAGACAGGTTTTCTTGCCTATCCGTTTCCTTTTGCATCGCTGCTCGGTAAAGCGCCCTATCGGCTTGCGTCCTTGGACCCTGAACTGCTGGCCCTTTTCGGCGGTTTAGCAGCCGGAACTGTATCCCTGCTTGGTCTGCAACACGTCCCATGACGCCGTCCAAAGCATCTATCTCGCGAACTAAGTGGCCTTTACCCAATCCTCCGATTGCAGGATTGCAGGACATCACACCGATATCTGCCGCGGATAGCGTGACCAATGCTGTCGAAACGCCCATTCGGGCTGCAGCATGAGCAGCCTCGGTGCCCGCGTGCCCCGCGCCAATGACGACTACATCGAAGTCTGAATGTTTCACGTGAAACACTCCCTATTTTCCCAGACAGAAGCTCGAGAATATTTCGTCTAACAGATCCTCGACGCCTATTCTGCCCACTAAAGATTCAAGTGCGCGGATCGCAGTGCGCATCTCTTCTGCTGCTATATCATACAGGTCTGGACCCGATTCCAGAACCGACATTGCCGCAGTCAGAGCTTCCAAAGCTTTAATCAAAGCAGTACGATGACGTTCTCGTGTCGCAATACCATGACTAGTGGTACGATCACTCAGTACACGCGATATGTTGAAGATAAGTTGATCAATCCCCTGACCCGTTTTCCCGGAAACCCCACCGTCTTCTGAATTTCGAAGGTCCGCTTTCGGTGCCACCTGAATATCATCTGGCTGAATATCAACACCAAGATTCAACGGGTCGTCAGAAAGAAAAACACGCAAATCAGCAGATTCAGCGCGTTTCTTAGCCAATGCGATACCAAGGCTTTCAACGTGGTCGTCCGTATCACGCAGCCCGGCAGTGTCCAGTAGTGTCACTGGGAGTCCTGCCAGATCCATACGAACCTCGATGACATCACGCGTTGTCCCGGCATATTCTGATGTTATCGCGGCATCTCGACCTGCCAGAGCATTCAGCAAGGTGGACTTGCCCGCGTTGGGAAGGCCGACGATTGCAACTTCAAAGCCGGTTCTGATGCGTTCCGCGATCTGAACGCCATCTGCTTCGCGCTTCAAATCAGCCATAACGCCCGAGATCAGGTCGCGCACCTCAGGGGTAACGTCGGTTGGAACCTCCTCATCGACAAAGTCGATCACGGCCTCCAACAGAGAGGCAGCTCGGATCAGGTCCCTCCTCCATCGCTCGGCCAGGTTTCCCAACTCACCAGAGAGAATCGTTTGCGCCTGTTTGCGTTGGGCTTCCGTCTCGGCGTCGATCAAATCGGCAAGGCCTTCGACCTGGGCCAAATCCATCTTGCCGTTTTCCAACGCGCGGCGGGTGAATTCTCCAGGTTCGGCAAGACGCAGACCGTCCGTTTCCGACAAGCAGCGCATGACAGCATTGACCGAGGCCGTACTTCCGTGAATCTGCAGCTCAGCCACATCTTCACCGGTGAAGCTGGCCGGAGCCTTAAACGTCAACACCAGCCCATCATCCAGACGAGCACCGTCAGCATCCCGCAAAACCCGCAAAGACATCCCACGCGCTGGAAGTGCGCTGCCGGTCATCTCAGCCGCCGCTCGATGCGCGTCAAGACCAGAGAGGCGGATGATCGCCACCCCTGCTTTGCCTTGCGCGCTGGCCAAGGCGAATATCGTATCCATTCGAAGGCCTCGCGTCAGTTAAGACCTGTGTCAGGTGTTCATCGAATCGAAGAACTCGCCGTTTGTCTTCGTCTGTTTCAGCTTGGACAACAGGAACTCGATTGCATCGGTCGTGCCCATCGGGTTGAGGATGCGGCGCAGAACGAAGGTCTTGGCCAGATCGCCCTTGTCCACCAGCAGGTCCTCTTTCCGGGTACCGGACTTGAGGATGTCGATGGCCGGGAACACGCGCTTGTCTGCAATCTTGCGATCCAGAACGATTTCCGAGTTACCCGTGCCTTTGAATTCTTCGAAGATGACTTCGTCCATCCGGCTGCCGGTATCGATCAGCGCGGTGGCGATGATGGTCAGCGAGCCACCCTCTTCGATATTTCGGGCCGCACCAAAGAAGCGCTTAGGCCGCTGAAGAGCATTCGCGTCCACACCACCGGTCAGAACTTTACCCGAGGATGGGACCACAGTGTTAAACGCTCTACCAAGTCTTGTGATTGAGTCGAGAAGAATAACAACATCTCGTTTATGTTCGACCAGACGCTTGGCTTTTTCGATGACCATCTCGGATACGGCCACGTGGCGCGTTGCAGGTTCATCGAAGGTCGAGGAGACAACCTCACCCTTCACCGAGCGCTGCATGTCGGTCACCTCTTCCGGGCGTTCGTCGATCAGCAGGACAATCAGATAACACTCCGGGTGGTTCTGTTCGATCGAGTGCGCGATGTTTTGCAGGATCACGGTTTTACCGGTCCGCGGAGGCGCCACGATCAGCGACCGCTGGCCTTTACCGATGGGCGAGACCAGATCGATCACACGAGCCGACTTGTCCTTGATGGTCGGATCTTCGATCTCCATCTTCAGGCGCTCATCCGGATAGAGCGGCGTCAGGTTGTCGAACAGGATCTTGTGCTTGGCCTTCTCAGGATCTTCAAAGTTGATCTTGGTGACCTTGGTCAGCGCAAAATACCGCTCGCTATCGTCGGGCGCTTTGATTTCACCTTCAACTGTGTCACCGGTGCGCAATGAGTGCAGACGGATCATGTCAGGTGAGACATAGATGTCGTCCGGACCCGGAAGATAGTTGGCTTCGGGCGAGCGCAGGAAACCGAAGCCGTCCTGCAGGACCTCAAGCACACCATCGCCGCCAACAGTCCAGCCCTCATCCGCGCGTTCGCGCAGGATCTGGAACATCATCTCGCCTTTACGCATGGTCGAGGCGTTTTCGATCTCCAGCTCTTCGGCCATCGCCAGAAGATCTTTGGGGCTTTTGGCTTTCAGATCGGCCAGATTCAGGGATTCATTGGACATGATGCATACCTTCACCGCGGACTGCGGTTCGAAGTGGAATTTTAGTACGGAAAAGACGCCGCCCGGACGGGCGTGTTGTCCCCTACATAGTTGCGTCGATCTGCGGAGTCAAACAGGCCCGTGCTGGAATGGCCCTCAGAACTTCAGAATGACCGCCAGAACGATGACAACCATCAGAACGGTCGGAACCTCGTTCATCATGCGATACTGCCGCCCAGTGAGCTTATTTCGCCCCTCTGCGAAATCCTTGCTGCGGGCCAACAACCAATGATGAAACCAGGTCATGCCAATAACGGCTGCGCCTTTAAGCCAGGGCCATGCAAAATCCCAGCCGACGATACCGGGCGTGAACACCATGATCAGACCACAAACCCAGGCCACGATCATCGCAGGGCGCATGATCACGCGCAGCAGCTTCTCTTCCATTTCAAAGAAGATGGTTTCGGCCCCGTTAACCGATTGTGCCCTTTCTACGTGATAGACGAACAGACGGGGAAGGTAGAACAGTCCTGCCATCCACGAAATCACCGCCATGATATGAAGGGACTTTACCCACGGGTAAATCGTGAAAAGAAGATCAGTCATCTTGGCTCCGGGTGCTGCTCGGAACTCTCCCTAATAAAAAAATAAGAAAGAAGAAAGGAAGATGGTTTTGTAGGGTGGGTAAAATCCGTGGATTACTTTTTTACCCATTGGTTTCCCCCAGGTGGACAGTTTCGCACGAGATTTGAGTGATTCTGTGAATTTCAAAAATAATGAAATTAAAACATATAGTTAGTTCTGAAATCTGAGGATGTATCTGGGGATAACAGCTTGAACAATTCCAGATGTCCCGGTTATCCGCTGTTTCCAAGTTATCCTTACCCCGGCTGGATGATGTTTGAGCGACTCATGGAAGTTTTTCGCGAAATTCCCGGGCTTGCGTGTCAATCTGAAAACCATACAAAGCGTCCAAGACCGCTCAACGATTTGCCCACGGGGTTGTCCACATGTCTGTCCCCATCGTCCTGGCCTCAGGATCTTCCATTCGCGCGCAGTTGCTGGAAAATGCAGGCGTGCCTTTCTCTGTTCAGATCGCGCGCGTGGACGAGGATAGCATAAAGCGTGCCTTGTTGGCCGAAGGTGCCTCGCCGCGTGATATTGCCGATGCGCTGGCGGAAATGAAAGCGCGCAAGGTGAGTGACAAGACGCCCGGAGCGAAGGTGCTGGGCTGCGATCAGGTTCTGGATTTCGACGGCCAGCTGCTGTCGAAACCTCAGACGCCCGAGGACGCCTTTGCCCAGTTGAAGATGATGCGGGGCAAGCGGCACATGTTGCTTTCCGCGGCAGTGATCTATCAGGATGGTGAGCCGATCTGGCGCCATGTCGGCCAGGTGCGCCTGCGGATGCGGATGAGCTCGGATGCCTACCTGCGCGACTATGTCGACCGCAATTGGGACAGCATCCGCCACGCGGTGGGCGCATATAAGCTTGAGGAAGAAGGCGTGCGCCTGTTCGCGACCATTGACGGTGATTACTTTAACGTTTTGGGTATGCCACTGTTGGAGCTGCTCAACTATCTGGCTGTCAAAGGGGTGATTGATCAATGACGGACCACAAGATTCCTCTTGCCGGAGTGATCGGGCACCCGGTGGGTCATTCCCGCTCGCCCAAATTGCATGGGCATTGGCTGAAGACCTACGGGCTGGATGGGCACTATGTTCCCATGGATGTCGCCCCGGCTGATCTGGAGACCGTCCTGCGCACCCTGCCCAAGGCCGGTTTTGTGGGAACCAACGTGACGGTGCCGCATAAAGAGGCTGCCTTGCGTATTGCAGACCACGTCTCAGACCGAGCGACCGTGATCGGGGCCGCGAATACGCTGGTTTTCCGCGAGGACGGCTCGATCCATGCGGACAACACCGATGGATACGGGTTCATGGAGAACCTGCGCGCCGGCGCACCGGATTGGAACGCCAAGGATGGCCCAGCCGTTGTCTTTGGTGCAGGCGGAGCAGCACGCGCGGTGTTGCAGGCGCTGGCGGATGCGGGTGTGCCCGAGATTCTGCTGACCAACCGCACCCGCACCCGTGCCGATCATCTGAAAGAAGAATTCGGCCAGCGCATCACCGTTGTGGATTGGGTGCAGGCCGGAAACGTGATCGAAAACGCCGAGCTTGTGGTCAACACGACGTCTCTGGGCATGCAGGGCCAGCCCGAACTGCGGGTGCCATTGGATGGCTTGCAGCCGGGCGCCGTGGTGACCGATCTGGTCTACGCGCCGCTCAAGACCAACCTGTTGGAAACGGCGGAAGAGGCCGGATGCACCGTAGTCGATGGGCTGGGCATGTTGCTGCATCAGGCAGTTCCGGGCTTTGAACGTTGGTTCGGCGTACGCCCGGAGGTCAATGACGATTTGCGCGCGGCCGTTCTGGCATGAGTTTTGCGCTTGGCCTGACAGGCTCGATCGGGATGGGCAAAAGCACGACGGCGCAGATGTTCGTCGATGAAGGCTGTGCGCTTTGGGACGCGGATGCCGCTGTTCATCGTCTTTATGCCAAAGGCGGCGCGGCAGTTGGACCCATGGGTGAGGTATTTCCGTCGGCTGTCGTAGAAAGCGCAGTTAGCCGCGACGCTTTAAAACGGATTATTTCCGAAGACAGTTCTGCGTTGAAACAGATTGAGGCGATCGTTCATCCCCTGGTCGCCGCAGATCGCGCCGCGTTTCGCGAAAGTGCTGCGGCTAGTATTCTGGTGTTCGACATCCCCCTTCTGTTCGAAACGGGCGGTGAGGCCGCGATGGACGCGGTTGCTTGCGTTCGGGTATCGGCTGACGAACAAAAGCGCCGGGTGATGGAACGCGGCACGATGTCTGAGACTCAGTTCGAACAGATCCGCGCCAAGCAGATGCCGAATGACGAGAAATGCGCGCGGTCAGACTATGTGATAGACACCGACACACTGGACCATGCCCGCGCGCAGGTGCAGGATGTGGTCAGGCAAATACGGGCGGGGATGGCTGATGCGTGAGATTGTACTCGATACCGAAACCACGGGCTTTGATCCTGAAAGCGGTGACCGGATTGTCGAGATCGGCGCGGTTGAGCTGTGGAACCACGTGGCTACGGGCGAGACCTATCATGTCTATATCAACCCCGAACGCGGTATGCCGGAAGAGGCGTTTGGCGTGCATGGCATCGGCCCCGACTTGCTGGAAACCCCGCGCCCGCCCGAAAAAGGCGAGGTGACGCTGAAAGACAAACCGGTTTTTGCGAAGGTCGGTCAAGGGTTTCGGGATTTTGTTGGAGACGCGAAACTGGTGATCCACAACGCGTCATTCGACATGAAGTTCCTGAACGCCGAGCTGAAATGGATGGGCCTGCCGCCGATTCCGATGGACCAGGCGCTCGATACACTCGCCATTGCACGCAAACGGTTTCCGGGCTCTCCGGCGTCGTTGGATGCGCTGTGTCGGCGGTTCAATATCGACAACTCGAACCGGGTGCTGCACGGGGCCTTGCTCGACTCGGAAATTCTGGCCGAGGTCTATCTGGAGCTGATCGGCGGACGCCAACCGGATTTCGGCCTGTCCACCTCCGCCGCGTCCGGTGCGGGGGGTGCAGATGACTGGCGTCCGACACCGCGCGCAACGCCTCTGCCATCCCGGATCACCGAGGATGAGCGCGCAGCGCATGAGGCATTTGTCGAGAAACTGGGCGAAAGCGCCCTGTGGACCCGCGCCTGATCCGGTCAGGCACGGGTCAAGGAATTTAGGCGTCGGTCTGCTCGGCCTGTTCCGCCTGAGCGGCCTGACGGCGCATCAGCTCGTTGCGGTAAAGTGCAACGAAATCAATGTTGTCCAGGTTCACTGGCGGATAGCCGCCATCGCGGGTGACGTCGCTGACGATACGGCGCAGGAACGGGAACAGCATGCGCGGGCATTCGATCATCAGGAACGGGTGCAGCTGATCTTCTGGCACGCCTTCCACGTGGAACAGCCCGCAATAGTCCAGCTCGCACAGGAACAGAACATCGTCCATGCCCTTGGCTTTCGAGGTCAGCTTCAGCTTGATCGAAACTTCATACTGATGCTCGACCTGACGCTTTTTCGCGTCCAGGTTCACCTGAACCTGAATCTCGGGTTGTACGTCACCGGACACGCCTTTTTGCGCCATGACGTTTTCAAAGGACATATCACGAATGAACTGTCCCAGAACGCGCATCTGAACCTGAGGGGCGGCTTGGGCCGCAGTGTTTTCTGCAGCGTTTTCTTCGGCCATGGATCTACTCCAAAAATGAAATTCGACACTGCTTAGCAAGTTGCGCGCGGCACCTCAATGCTGGTGGGGACCTTCCACCCATTTTGACGGTTTCGAGGGGTCCTTGCGCGGGCGCACCTCGGTAAACTCGCCGTCAATCACGTCGCCTTGTTCAAACGGTTCGCGCGGCTGTTGAAAGCCCGCGCCCGGCCCCATCTGGAACTGGGTCACGGTCACCTTGGTCTTCAGATAGCGGAAAACAGCGATCCGCACGCCGGGGATTAACAATGCAAACCCAACGGCATCGGTGAAAAAGCCAGGTGTCAGCAGTAGTGCGCCGGATAGAAGGATCATTGCGCCATGGGCCAAGGGCTCAGTCGGGTCGTCCAGAGTGGCGAAGGATTGCTGCAATTGTCCAAGCGCCATGCGACCTTGTTTCCGTACCAATGTGGTACCCAAAACCGCTGTCAGAACCACGATGGCAAGGGTTGGCCACAGACCGATAAGACCGCCAACCTGGATGAACAGGGCGATCTCAAGGATCGGAACCAATAAAAATGCCAAGAACAGGTACATTTGCGTTATCCTTTACCTATGGCCGAACTGTGGACTTGCCACCAACTGTCACCTACATAGTGGCAGGAGGCCGCGTACACAAAGTCTCGGTTCTGAAAAGAGGATGAAATGAACGAACCCATGATCCAGCTGCTGGTACTGGCCGGAATTGCCGTTTTCCTGATCCTGCGTTTGAAAAGCGTGCTGGGAACGCGTGAAGGTTTCGAAAAACCCCCTGTTCCGCATCAGCCCGATGCGGGTACGTCCCGTCGTGATTTCGAGGTGATCGAAGGTGGTCCGGATCATGACATCACAGACCACGTCCCCGAAGACAGCGAGCAAGCGCAGACCCTGGCAGCGATGAAGCGGGTTGAGCCCAGTTTCTCGGTCAGTGAATTTGTTCAGGGTGCCCGCGGTGCCTATGAGATGATCGTGATGGGTTTTGAGAAGGGCAATTTGGATGAGATCCAGCCCTTCCTCGCCGAAGATGTGTTCGAAACCTTCGTCTCGGTTGTATCCGCGCGCGAAGATCAAGGCCTGACGATCGAGGCCGAGTTCATCGGCGTGCGCGAAACCACCTTGACCGATGTCTCCTTTGACAAGGACACCAACGAGGCCGAAATCACCATGAAATTCATTGGTGAGCTGACCTCGGTCGTGCGGGATCGTGGTGGTGACATCATCGAAGGCAACCCGAACACCGTGAAACGCCAAAAGGACAGCTGGACCTTTGCCCGCGTGATGGGCAAGGACGATCCGAACTGGCTGCTTGTTGCCACGGACGCATGATTGCAACACTCCGGTCGCTTATTCTGGTGGGTGCGATGACCACTGCCAGCGCCGCCGGAGCCGAGGCGACGCGGTCTGTTCTGTCGTTTGACGACCTGCAGGGCTGGGCCGAGGATGACCACGGCGCGGCCCTTTCCGTTTTTCTGAACACTTGCGGCGATCTGAACGACCCGGATTGGCGTGCACTTTGCGGTGTCGCCCGGACCTATGAGGGGGATGCCGCGCGGTCTTTCTTTGAACTCTTCTTCCGGCCCGTTTTGGTGGAGGACGGTAAGGATGGGCTGTTCACCGGGTATTTTGAGCCCGAGCTTGATGGCTCCAGAACCCGGACGGATCGGTTCAAGTACCCGATCTACAAGATGCCGCCCGAGGCGCGGGATGGGCCGTGGCTCAGCCGGCGCGAGATCCTGACCAGCGACGTGATGCAGGGCCGGGGGCTCGAGATCGCCTGGGTCGATGACCCGGTTGAGCTGTTCTTCTTGCAAATTCAGGGCTCTGGCCGGGTGCGCCTGCCGGATGGCGGTGCCTTGCGTGTGGGATATGGGGGCGCGAACGGGCAGCCCTACCGGTCCATCGGGGTTGAGTTGGTCCGGCGCGGCGCTTTGGGTGCCCACGCGGTCAGCGCGCAGATGATCCAGGCTTGGGTACGCAAGAATCCCGAAGCTGGGGCTGAGCTCTTGTTTCACAACCCCTCATACGTGTTCTTCCGCGAGGTTAGCCGGGTTGCGCCAGAACTGGGGCCTTTGGGTGCCATGAACCGGTCGATAACGACCATGCGCAGCATCGCGGCCGATCCTGCCTATACGCCGCTAGGTGCTCCGGTCTGGGTTGAGAAAGACGGCAAGAAGCCGTTGCGTCGTCTGATGATCGCGCAGGATACCGGTGCGGCGATCAAGGGCGCACAGCGGGCCGATATTTTCTTTGGAACGGGCGATGATGCAGGGCAAGCTGCCGGTCGGTTGAAAGACCCCGGTCGCATGGTCGTGCTACTGCCGATCCAGCGTGCCTATGCCATGGCGACGGATGACTACTAATGACCCGGCGCAAACTGACCAGCGACGAGATCGAGCTGTGGCGCAAGGTCGCCAAACAGGCTGAGCGGCTGCACCCCGAGACCCCTCAGACCGTGCATCCGACAACTCTGCCCAAACCCACGCCCAAGAAACTACCAAAACCCCGGATTGAAGCGTTTGAGCTGGGGCAGAACAAACCTTCCAAGCCTTCTTCCAACCGATTGAAGCCGTCGATCACCGAGACGCTGCGCGCCGCCCCCGTTCAGATGGACACCAAGACCTTTGGCCGCATGAAGCGTGGCAAGCTCAAACCCGAGGGCAAGCTGGACCTGCACGGGATGCGCATAGACACCGCGCATCCGGCGCTCGTGCGCTTTGTGCTAACGGCGCAGGCGCAGGGCAAACGCCTGGTTCTGGTGATCACGGGCAAGGGAAAAGACCGCGACGAGCCAGGGCCGATCCCGACCCCGCGGGGTGTGTTGCGCAATCAGGTGCCACATTGGCTGTCGATCCCGCCTCTGGCGCAGGCGGTGATGCAGGTGACACCTGCGCATATCAGCCACGGTGGGGATGGTGCCTACTACGTCTATCTGAGACGGGTCCGCTAGGCTCAGCCCGCCGACCGAGGAAGTCAGAGACCCTCTAGAAAGCCACTGATCCCTACTGAGTGGCGATCTGCGCCTGTCCGGTCTCAGACAGAACAACCTCGGTCGCACCCGAGGGGTTGCGTTGACTGCTAGGGATCAAATAATCGATTCCCCGGCGTCGGTTTCCAAGGGTGTTTCCAACACGCCGGGCTGAACTGAGCAGCGACAGCAAGGCGGGTGAGGTTGCAGCAACGAAATGCGAAGACTCAGCGTCGCTGTTGAAAGCGGTCGCGTCGATCACTTCGATCGGATAGTCGGCCAGCGCCTCGATGGTGCTGATATTTCCCAGCCGTTCGCTCCCCGGTGTGCCGCGAATCCGGGCCGAGATATTCAGGATTTTGTCCTTTTGCGAAACCATCACGACAAAGGGATCGGGCGGAGTTTTTATGCTGTCCATTTGCGAGCGAAACACGTCAATATCCAGATCGGGTGAGATCAGGAATACGCCATCAAGGTTGCGCCGCGACCAGCCGGGCGAGCGCAGCTCTGCCTGACGCATCATCTCCATGGACAAGGCACCGCCCATGGAGTGGGCGACCAGCACAACCCGTTTCACGCCGATGGATTTCAGGTCGCGGATTGTCTTCTCCAACCCGTCGCGGGCAAACAGCATGCTATCCAGGTCATAGGCATACCCTGCCCCGCGCGCCTGGCTGGGCCAGGAGTAAATCAGGACCGATCCGGGAATGTCCAGATCATGCGCCAACTGCGCCGCGCGAAACGCGGTCTCGGTATGGGTCGAGTTATATCCGTGCACGAAGATCGACACATCATCCTCTCCACGCAGCTGATTTGCCAGATCACGCGGGCCGGACAGATCTGTTGTGTTGGCCAAAACAAACTGCTTTTCCGGATTGGGGTTTGCATAAGAAAACTCCAACGTGCCTGGCGTGTGGTTTGGCGGGATTGAGACCGTCATTTTGTGGTACTGAACCCGCTCGCCCCGGTCGGCGTTAAACGTTCCGTCGGGGTTCCGCCCCCGGGTTGTGGCCGCGTAGACGGTTTCTGCGGATCCCACATTCAATGCGGATGGCACTGTCACCTGCGCAGTTCTGTCGACGCAAGCGCTCAGTGTAGCAACAGCAAGAAAGGCAATACTCAAACGCAACACGGCTCAACCCTCAAAGAAACAGAGTTTGAGTCACGGTTACCAGTTTCTGGTGCAAGGTCCAGCCGGAACGAAAATTCGCCGCCAAATCGGCGGCGAAATACAGCTGGATTTGTTACAATACGTAACGGCTGAGGTCGGCCGATTTCGTCAACTCGCCCAGATTGTCATCCACGAATTGCGCGTTTACCGTGATCTCGGTCCCGGCCTGATCGGGCGCGGTGAAAGAGAGTTCTTCGAACACGCGCTCCATCACAGTGTAAAGCCGTCGGGCGCCGATGTTTTCAACGGTCTGGTTCACATCCGCCGCAATCTTGGCTAGCGCCGCGATGCCGTCATCGGTGAAACTGACGGTGACCTCTTCGGTACCCATAAGGGCGGTGTATTGGAGGGTCAGCGCGTTGTCCGTCTCGGTCAGGATGCGCACGAAATCTTCTTCTGTCAGCGCGCGCAGCTCCACTCGGATCGGCAGACGGCCCTGAAGCTCGGGCAGCAGGTCCGAAGGTTTGGCAATGTGGAACGCACCCGAGGCGATGAACAGGATATGGTCGGTTTTCACCGGGCCATGTTTGGTGGACACGGTCGTGCCCTCGATCAGAGGCAGCAGATCGCGCTGGACCCCTTCGCGGCTGACATCGCCACCGCGCGCTTCCGCGCGCGCGCAGACTTTATCGATCTCGTCCAGAAACACGATGCCGTTCTGTTCGACCGACTCCAGCGCCACGCGGTTGACGGTTTCATCATCCAGCAGCTTGTCGGCCTCTTCCCCGATCAGTAGGTCATAGCTTTCGGCCACGGTTACTTTCTTTTTCACCGTGCGGCCGCCGAAGGCCTTGCCGAAGATATCGCCCAGATTCATCATGCCCATCTGGCTGCCGGGCTGGCCGGGTACGTCAAACATCGGCATCGGGTTTGAGGTGTCAGATAGCTCCAGCTCGATCTCTGTGTCGTCCAGCTCACCCGATTTCAGCTTCTTGCGGAACATTTCACGGGTCGCTTCGCGTGCATCGGTGCCAGCGATGGCTTCGATCACGCGATCCTCCGCGGCCTGATGGGCGCGGGCCTTCACATCTTCGCGCATGTACTCGCGGGTCTGGATGATCGCGGCATCGGCCAGATCGCGCACGATCTGTTCCACGTCGCGACCGACATAGCCGACTTCAGTGAACTTGGTGGCCTCGACCTTGATGAAGGGCGCGCGGGCCAGTTTGGCCAAACGGCGGCTGATTTCGGTTTTTCCGACGCCGGTGGGGCCGATCATCAGGATGTTCTTGGGGTAGACCTCATCCCGGATATCATCGGCCAACTGCTTGCGTCGCCAGCGGTTGCGCAGAGCCACGGCCACGGCGCGTTTGGCGTCTTTTTGCCCGATGATGAAGCGGTCCAGTTCCGAGACAATCTCGCGCGGGGTCAGGTCGGTCATATGTGTTTTATCCGTCTGTTTCGAAGCGGAACCTAATCATACGTCGCGAAAACACAAGCCGATCACGAAATCATCACGACAACTCACAGAAGACACACGGATATTCGTAGTGATGTGAATCGCCATGCGAGGGTCGCGTACGGCATAAAAAATGGCGACGGGCAAACAGGCCCGTATCTATCTTATGGAGATACCGCATCATGATGACTCGTCGTTCTCTTTTCGTGAAAGCCGCTGCCACCGGCGCTGCCCTGACCCTGGCCGGCACCACGGCTTCTGTGGCCGGTGGAGCCAAAAAGAAAGGCACGTTCGAGGGCCGTTCGAACCACATCACCACCGGTTCGGTGAAACTGGTCAAGGATGGCGATCGCTACATTGTTGAACTGGGCAAAGACTTTTCGCTGGATAACGGCCCCGACCCGCGCGTTGCATTTGGGAAAGACGGCAGTTACGCCCCGGACAGCAAACTCGGCGCGCTGTTGCACCTTGCAGGTAAGCAATCCTATGCCGTCCCACCGACCATGGATGTGTCGGGATACAACGAAGTATACATCTGGTGCGAGGTCGCCGGAGTACCTCTCGGCGTAGCATCGCTGAAGTAATCAGGTCGTCAGAGGTCGGGTTCTCCGGCCTCTGACACACTGTTAGGTAACGGCACAACTGTCTGCTACACTCGCCCCAAGTTATTGGAACCGGGGGCGTTTTTCATGACCAAGATTGCCAAGATCACCCTGTTGTTTGTGGTGTTTGTGGACCTGATCGGACAAGGGCTGGTCTTTCCGATCATCAACTCTCTGATCATGGAGACGAAGTCCGGTTTTCTGCCTGAAGGCACACCCGACGGCCGTCGCCATTTCTACTATGGGCTGGTGATCGGGTGTTTCTTCCTGTCGTGGTTTCTTGGGGTCGTTTACGTCTCGAAGGTCTCGGATTCCATCGGGCGCAAGAACGCGCTTCTGGTTTGTCTGGGCGGAGCGTTGGCAGGCTACGCCATTACCATCGCCTCGCTCTACCTCGACAGTCTGTTGCTGCTGATCCTGGGCCGGTCGATCACTGGTTTTACGGCTGGCAACCAGCCTATCGCGCAAGCGGCGATGATTGACGGTAGTACCGATGCTGCCGATCGTGACCGCAATATGGGGTATATAGTGACTGGCGTCAGCTTTGGCCTTGTCGGAGGGCCTATCATCGGCGCCGTACTGTCGGATTCCGCCTTGTTGGGTAGTTTTGCCACGCTCAGGACACCCTTCTATGGCGCCTTTGTTCTGGTGCTGATCGCCATCTTCCTCGTGCTGGCCTTCTTCAAGGACACCCGCAGCGAACGCGCGCCCTTTGTCTTTCGCCCGCGCGATATCACCGACAGCCTGATCGCTGTACGTGGCCATCCGATGGTTCTGAAAATCCTGCCGGTCTACTCGTTCTTCATGATCGCCAACGTCACCTTTTATGTGTTCGTCGACAATTTCCTGACCAGCCGTTTCGGTTATGGCGTGATCGGAGGCAGTATGGCTATGGTCGTCATCGGCTTTGCGCTGGCCTTTTCCAGCACCTTCCTTGTGAAACCCGCGCAAGAGAGGTTCAGCAAGCACAAGATTATCTATGTCTCACTGATCACGATGGTGATCTGCGGGCTTGCGTTCGCCTTCAGCCCCAGCGGCGCGCTGAGTTACATTCCGGTCTTCTTCTTTTACTTCTTTTTCGGGGTTTCATACCCGACCCTTCTGGGCCTGTTTTCATCCAGCGTCAGCGAGGCGGACCAGGGTTGGGTCATGGGTGTGACCACCGCAGTCTTTTGCCTTGCCGGAGGGATCATGTCCCTGATCGGCGGAGGGTTGATGAGCATCGACATCCGCGTGCCCTACTACATCGTGATCATCGCCGCGATCTTCGGCCTGATCGGGATGCACCGCCGCTGGAAAGGGAAAGAGATCAAAGCGCTGTTAGCTTGAGGCAGTCTACCGTTTGACTTGAATCGAAATACGCTGCCCTTCCCTTCGGTCGAAGGCGCATTTCGATTCAGTGTTTTTGGTGAAACGCAGAACGCCCTAGATCGTCTCGACCGTCAGGTTGCCGTTGGTATAGACGCAGATGTCGGCAGCAATCGCCATTGCCTCGCGCGCAACCGTTTCGGCAGGCTTGTCGCTGTCCATCATCGCGCGCGCAGCGGCGAGGGCGAAGTTGCCGCCCGATCCGATGGCGGCCACGTTGTGTTCCGGCTCCAGCACGTCCCCTGCCCCGGTGATCACCAGTAGGTCCTTGCCATCGGCGACGATCAGCATTGCCTCAAGCTTTTGAAGGTATTTGTCGGTGCGCCAGTCCTTGGCCAGCTCGACCGAGGCGCGGGCCAGTTGGCCGGGGGTGGCTTCAAGCTTGGCTTCCAGCCGCTCGAGCAATGTGAACGCATCCGCCGTCGATCCGGCGAAGCCTGCCACGACCTCGAATCCACCGGGTGACAGGCGGCGGACCTTGCGGGCGGTGCCTTTGATCACGGTCTGGCCCAGGCTGACCTGTCCGTCGCCGGCAATCACCACCTGGCCGTCCTTCTTGACGCCAATGATCGTTGTGCCATGCCAACCGGGAAAATCGCTGTCTGCCATCAGGGCCTCCGTTCATCACTGGGACCCTATATGGGCCGGAGCCAGCGCCAACGCAACTGTTCACAAACTGCCCAAAAGATATGCAAGAAACGCAGATCGGGTCTACCAGACTGGCAATTGTGAGACTCAGGTGCCTGCACTACATGGGGCTTACAACCGACATTGGGTCGGCTGTTTCAGTTTGAAGGACTGCGCAAATGGCAAATACTGCACAAAACACTGCGCCGCTCGGAGCAGCTACCATCCTGCACGTAGTGGACGCGTTCACTGTGGCTTTCGAAAAAGCGGTTGAGTGGAACGAAACTCGCAAGACACGCAAAGCGTTGTCGCAACTGAGCGACGCTCAGCTGGAAGATATCGGTCTGACCCGCAAAGACATCATCACCATCTGATCCGTTTCAGATCAGCCGTAGTAAAGATGAGCCGCTCGCCCGAGCGGCTTTTTCTTTTAAATCAGCCTGTATTTGCCCGACATATCAGGCAGATAGGCCTCAACCGCTGCGGTTGCGATGACGTGGCGGGTGCCTGCATCACTGTCCTCGACGTCCAGCCCGCCCAACACAGCCCGTACCTCGGCCCTGCCCCGTGGCAAATCCTGCGCGACCAGATCGCAATCCACGGCCTCGGGCTGTTGCACCCCAATTGTCACCACGACGCGCATCTCTTTGTGGTCCACGCCTAAGCGCGAAAACAGAGTGATCGAGGAATGATGCAGCGCGTCCTGCACCGCCCGCCGTGCGGCCTTGGTATAGTCCTGACCATAGAGGTCGTTGCCGGTGCCCATCTCAAGAATGATACGTTTCTCAGTCATCGCGCGGGCTCCATGTCGAATGAGACGATGATGGCGGCGTTTGCGATCACTGTGTGGCCATCGGCGTGCGGTTTTTCGATGTCTAGCCCACCGCGGGTGACTGTGATGTTCGGTTGACCGTATGGGAACACGGCCTTCAACGCCTCGCGGTCCACTTTATCGGGTTGCTGCACACCGATCTCGGCATCAATGATCATTGCCTCTTTGGGAAAATCGAACAGCTCAGCCATATTGACCGAGTTGTGCCACAGCGCATCCTTGATCGCGCGCAAGGCGGCCTCGGTATAGTCCTCACGCCGCAGGGACGTGCCCATACCAAATTCCACAAGTACTCGTGTTTTTGCCATCAAAACCTCCGGTCATAAAAAAGGCGCCCGGTTCGGGGCGCCTTTGATCAATCGCATTCCAATCCGGATCAGATGGATTCGTCGATCCAGCTTTGCAGCGCGGCTTTGGGTGCCGCGCCCGCGCGGTTCGAGACAACCTGACCGTCCTTGAAGATGAACAGTGCGGGGATGCCGCGCACGCCCATCGCAGCGGCTGCGTTCGGGTTGCTGTCCACGTCCACCTTGGCGATTTTCACCTTGTCGCCATACTCAGCGGCTAGTTCTTCCAGTGCGGGGCCGATCTGTTTGCAAGGACCACACCATTCCGCCCAGAAGTCCACAACCACGGGAACGGTCGAGTTCTTGACTTCGGCATCAAAGGTATCGTCGGTAACGGCTACGGTCGACATATTCTGTCTCCTGAATGGGGTAAACTCGGGAAAGGAACGTAGGTGCCGCGTCGGGTAAGGTCAAGATATCTGGGCGCGGGTCAGCGATTGCGTCACAAGATCGTGTGGCAGCCACATCAACGCGGCCGTCCGCGTCCACAGGATGGCGGTACGGATGGTCTTGTCCGGGTAAATCTGACTTAGCGCCTGCGCATAGGCTCCCATCTGCCGCAGCAAGCCTTCCGGGCAGGCTTCAGCCAGGTCGGGCACCGTGGCATTTGTTTTAAAATCAACAACATGCACTTCGGTATCCGTTATGATCAACCGGTCGATGACACCATGCATCCGCCGCCCGTTCAGTTCGGCTGAAACAGGGACCTCGGCCAACGCATCCGACGCGAACACTGGTTTCAGGTGATCTGCTGTCAGGATCTTGGTGACCTCAGACAACAACTCGGTTCGGTCATGATCCTGCATATCGGGTAGAACCCGAGCGCACAGCATAGGCCAATCTTCCTGAGGTGCGCTGGGAAGATGTTCCAGCAGCAGGTGCAATCGGGTGCCGCGCAGCTTTGCGGCCTCTTCATCCTGCCCCGCATCACCGGGCAGCGCTTTTGCCCCGCCAAGATCTGAGGGGCTGAGGGTTTCTGGTTCCGAGGGTGGATCCTCGGCGGGATGCTGGAAGTACGCAGGCAGGTCCTGACTTGGCTCGGCGTGTTCGCTGCGTTCGACCAGCGGCAACCCCTGCCAATCGCCATGGGCCAGTCGCCGTGTCAGCGACCCCTCTATCTGTGTCGCGCCCGCGCGCTCCATTGCGGCCTCGACCATCTGATACCAGCTGGTTCCATCCTTTCCGACATCCCCAGCAGCGGCCACGATCAACCACTTTTCTGCCCGTGTTAGAGCCACATATAGCAATCGAAGGCGCTCATTTTCCTCGCGGTTCCGAGCCTCCTCACGGGCGCTGGAGATCAGCTTGGGCGAGACATCGGCGGGAACCTTCCACAGGGGCGTTCCATCAGCCACCATGATCTCGGCATCGCGCGGGGCCTGCCGTTTGCCAGTATCCGGCAGGATCACGATCGGCGCTTCCAATCCTTTTGAGCCATGCACGGTCATCACGCGGATCATGTTTCCCACGCCGCTCATCTGGCGTTTGATCTCCAGATCGTCGGTCTGCATCCAGACCAGAAACCCGGTCAGGCTGGGAATATCGGTCCGCTCATAGGCCAAAGCCTGCGAGAGCAGCGCGTTGATCCCATCCTCGGCCTCGGCCCCCAGCCGACCCAGCAGCTTTCGCCTCCCGTCATGGCGGGTCAGGATGCGCTCAATCAGGTCATAGGGTCGCAGAAAGTCGATCTGTCCGCGCAGATCGTTGAGGATCGCAAGCGTTTCGGGAAACTCGTCCGAGCGATTGCGCAGCGCGGCCCACAGGAATTTCTTTTGCCGGCGATGGGCCAGATCGAACAGAGCCTGCTCGGACCAGCCGAACAGAGGGGATTTCAGGACCGTCGCCAGCGACAGGCTGTCTTCGGGCGTGGCCAGAAAGCTCAGTAATGCGGCCAGATCCTTAACGGCCAGCTCGGCGCCGACTTTCAAACGGTCGGCCCCGGCGATGGGCAAATGAAGCGCTTTGCAGGCGCGGATGATCTCGGCAAACAGGTCCGAGCGGCGCTGGACCAGGATCAGGAAATCCCCCGGCTGAACTTTGCGGCGCAGGAATGTGCCGGGCGTTTCGCCGTCTTCGGGGATTGTGGCCCCAGTGTCGATCATGTGCTTGATAGTCTGCGCCACCTGCTCGGCCAGAATGACGGTATGATGGCGCGACCCGGGCCGATCCACCGGATCAGTCCAATCGCCATCCTCGTCATCCTCGACCTTTTCCACCACGGGCCAGAGGTCTACGCGTCCAGGCAGATCTGCCTTGAAAGCGCGGTGCTGGCTTTCTTTGTGAAACCCGGCATCGGCCTGATTTTCGAACAGTAAATCAACCAATGACAGGATCGCGCTGGAGGATCGGAACGAGTATTCAAGCGTTGAATCCCACAGTTTAGAGCCTGATTCTTCCAGCCTTCGCCCAAACTCGGCCTGCATACGGTCAAAGGCTCGAGGGTCGGCGCCTTGGAATGAATAGATCGACTGTTTCTTGTCGCCGACCACAAAGATCGTGCGTTCAACCTCGGATCGGGCCCCTTCCCCGCTGGTGAATTCCTGCGCCAACTTCTCGACCACATCCCATTGGTCCGGGCTGGTGTCCTGCGCCTCGTCCACCAGAATATGGTCGATACCACCGTCCAGCCGGTACAAAACCCATTCGGCCACCGCCGGGTCGTTTAGAACCTGCCGCGCGCGGAGGATCAGATCGTCAAAGTCCAGCCACCCACGCAGCTGCTTACGGCGTTCGTATTCTGGCAGGAAAGCTGCAGCGAAGCGATGCAAAACGCTGGTTTTTTGCGCAGCAACCAGAGCTAGCCGTTGCTCACGCGCGGCCTCAACCCGCAGCATCAGCGATTCCAGCTGTGGCATGCGTTCCGCCAGAGCGCCTTCGCGCAGGGCTTTGGTGGGGAAACTGTTGATCTTGGCTGTGAACGGCTCCTTTGCGCCCTTGCCCGTCAGCAAGACGCCTTCCAGAATTGGCAGATGAGCCAGCCCTGCCTCGGTGAACACTGCGAGTTTTGCGGCGGCCTTGGCATTGTTGCCGCCGCTTTCGATCAGCGCGGGCAACATGGATTGGATCAGGTCAACCTCACCACCCAGAAACACCTGCGCTGATAGGGTGTCGTCGTCAAAGCCCTCAGGCAGGCCAAATCGCAGCAACAGATCCGCGCGCTGTAAGGGCTGCGCGAACAGGTTCCGCTTTTGAGTCACTGCTGCGGTTAGCCTTTCGAACCCTGTATCAGTGACGAACCGCGCAATATCCTCGATCAAACCGGCCTGAGGGCCCTCGGCGAAATCCTCGATGATCTCTTCCCGCAACAACGCGGCGGCGCGGTCCTCCATCTCGGCAAATTGCGGGCTGACACCGGCCTCAAGCGGGAAGCGACGCAGAAGTGAGGCGCAGAAAGAGTGGATGGTCTGGATTTTCAACCCACCCGGTGTCTCAATTGCGCGGGCAAACAAGGTGCGGGCCTGCGCTAGTCGGTCCAAGTCGATTGCTCCTTCGACGCCCAGATCCGTCAGCTGCGCCAACAACGGCGTGTCCCCCAACATCGCCCATTCCCCCAGTCGTTTGAACAGCCGGTTCTGCATCTCGCTGGCGGCAGCCTTGGTATAGGTCAGGCACAGGATGTGCTGCGGCTGCACCCCGCTCAGCAACAGCCGCGCTACGCGGTCAGTCAGCACGCGGGTCTTGCCCGACCCGGCATTCGCCGCCAACCAGGTCGAGGCATCGGGGCGCGCGGCCTGCACTTGCCGCTCGGTGGCGTCGTTGCGGGCGGTCATGTCAGGTCCTCAGGGAGGGTTTCGGCGGTGCGGTCCCATTCTCCGAACCGGGCCAGATGATCGTAGTCGCCGATATCGGTGTCTTTGTGTAGCATGCGGCGCGATGAGAAGCCCTGATTAGGCTCTAAATAAGCAGAAATCAGCTCTTTCAGTTCAGCCAACACCTTGTCGGTGGGTTCTTTGGCAAGCGGAGCCGCGACCTCTTTGTAACTGCCGCCCATACCGATGAAGATCGCCTCGGCCACGTCGGTGGGGTCGATCCCTTCGATGGCGCCCTGCTCAGCCATGGCGGCTTCGATCAGCAGCTGTTTGTCGAACTTTGCCTGCTGGCTTTCGGTCGGAGGCGCGCCGGTTTTGTAGTCCACAATCCGCAACGCACCTCGGCTGTTGCAATCGATCCGGTCGGCCCGTCCAGCGATGGTGAAATCCAGAGGCTCCAACACCAGCTTCATCACGGCCTCAAACGCGACCGGGCCACCGTCGCCCCGGCGATTGACCTCGGCACTCAGAAAGTCGTCCGCAATCCGTTCCAGCCGCGCCAGCCACAGTTTGCGGGCGGTTGGCCAGGCGACGTGTGTTTCTAGCAGATCATGGGCGCGTTTCAGGAAGTTTTCGCGGGTCAGCAAAGCGGTATCCAGCACGCTATCCTTAACGAAATGCTCCAGAATTTCATGAATCACGATCCCGCGTAGCAAGGCATCGGGGGCCTGCACAAGCGGATGGAGGGGTTTAAGACGCAGCACATGTTTGGCGTAAATCGCATAAGGGTCGCGGATCAGGCGTTTGATCTCGGTTACCGACAGGCGGCGCGGTCGGGCGGCGACCGGAGGTTTGGGCGAGGGGCGATGCGCCGGGTCAATCCGAGGGGCTTGCTCCAGTTTTTTAGCCCAGTTCAGATAGGTTCGACCCCGCGCGCGCATATCCGATAGCGCCGTCTGGCCGCCTTGGTCAGGCAGGCCCTGCAAGAGGTTGGTCAAACGGTTCAGCCAGCGCGAGGGCACGGTTTCCGCATCGTCCGAGCGGGTGGCGCGGGTCAGCCAGACCTCGGGCGCGCCGATGGCCTGTTGGAAGTCATGCGCCGAAAGCCCGATGCGCCGTTCGGGCAACAACAAACTCGCCTTGTCGCGCATCTGGCGGTTCAGCCATGGGTCCGGCGCTGGGGCTTCGGGCCAGCTGCCCTCGTTCAAACCGCCGAGGATCAACAGATCCGTACCCTGCACGCGGGCCTCGAGTGTACCCCAGATCATGATATGCGGGTGCGGGGCGTCGCGGTCGCGGACCTCTTCTCCGGCCAGAAGCGCGCCCAGCAGATCCGCGAAGTCATGCGCGGTCATAGGGCCGCCGTGATGCGCCTCATCCCGAAGATTGGTCAACACCGACAGGGCCTTCAGACCTGCGTTCTTGTCCCACAAGGTGCCTTGATCGCCCGAATGTCCGGCCGAGATCGCCTCGGCCAGAGTTAGTAACCGGTCGACCCATTCGGACAGGGGGAGTTCCCCGGTGATTTGCTGATCGCAGAAATGTGCGCTGACCCAGCTCACCCATCCCTCGGGCGCTTCGGTGCGGTTCGCGGATGCGGTAAGGCTGGCTTGGTCCGGGAATGGAGGGCCATGCCGGCGCAGGTCCAGCTCCAAATCGCGGGTATGCAGCAGGTGGGCCCCCCGTTCACCCCCGTCATGGCACAAAGGATGTTTCAGCAGCGTCAGCAGCGCCTCACCCTCCAGACGGCGCGCAAAAAGGCCCGCCACATGGCGCAGAAACCGGCCGGGCGGAGACAATTGCAGCGGAAGACCAGCACTATCATCGGGTAGGATGTTCCAGCGATCCAATGCCGCGCTGACCTGCCGGGTCAGCATCCGATCGGGTGTAATCAAAGCGGCGGTCTGGCCCGTCTCAGCCGCCTGTCTCAGGCGAAGGGCGATGGCAAGGGCCTCGGACCGGGGTGAGTCTGCCTCGACCAGTGTCAGGTCGCGCGTGGCCTGATCCAACTCGGTCAGGCATGGGCCTTCTGACATCCACGCATCGGTGATAGGGGCAGGGCGCAAAGCCAAAGAAACCAATCGGTTACGCGCGGGTGAGGGCGGTTGTTCATCCGTCCAGGGCAGGACCTGGTCATGCTCCAACCCCAGCTCTCGCATCAATTTGCGGAACCGATATTGTGGGTGATCCTCAGAGGTCAACGCTTCATCCAGACGGTCCCAAACGGCGCGCGGCTGGTCGAAATCATAGCCCGGCAGGATCAAGGCCCCTTGTGGCAGGCGCGCGACGGCTTGCATCAGCATCAGCGTGGTGCCGCGTGATCCCGTCGAGCCGGCCAAAATGACGGGATGTTGCGGCGGAGCCTCCTGCCAGCGGTCGATCAGATTTTCGACCACTCGACGTTGCCGCGCCTGTGCGTCCATCGCCTGATCGCTGGCATCAACAAAATGATCCGCGATGCCGATAAACGCCTGTGCGCGGGCCCAATGGCCGGACATATCGCTGACATCCAGTTGGCGGATCGCCTCTGGCGGCACGCCCTCACCCTGCATCTCATCAATCAAGGCGGCCAGGCTGTCGGACAGATCGAACAGGGTGGCCCGTGCAGCCAGATCAGGCTGCTGGTCGAGCAGTTTTGAGATCAGCTGGGTCAGCTCCAACCGTCGTCTCAGCGGGGGGATGGCGGGCGGAATCTGTGCCAGATCAACGTTTTCACCCAGATCGGTGACCAGAGAAAGCCGAGGCAACAGACATGGCGGCCCCTGATCAAACAGGTCTCGTACCCGTCGGGCCATGCGGCGCGTGTTGACCACCAATTGCGCGCGGGCCAACGCCTCGGGCGGGCCGGAGGCGCGCTGCCGCAGCCCGGCAACCAGCGCGTTGGGGAAATCCGTGCCTGGCGGAACGGCGAACACCCGTGGATGAGCGCTGAGGTCAAACATCCGCCAGCATCCCCTCAGCCAGAGCGATCCCTTCAGGACGCCCGACATCACACCAACGGCCGGGATATTCCAGTGCAAACAGGCGTTTGCGGTCGTGCATCTGGTTCCACAACAGGTTTAGCGAGAAGGCCTGTTCCGGGATATGCTGCAGCCCATCGGTTTTCAGAATCTGCACGCCGCCATATACTAGGCCCGGCCCGCGCTCAATCCGGCCTTCGGCATCAGCGGTGAAGTCCCCATCGCCCGCATACCCGATGGTTTGACCAATCGGGACGCACATCAAAAGCGCATCCATCCGGTCCGGGTCCCATGCCTGTTTCAGTAGGCTCAGCGGGTTGGGCCCGGCCCAGATCGCATCGGTGTTCATGGTGAACACCGGACCTGTGCCAAGCAGAGGCAAAGCCGCCCGTAAACCGCCGCCGGTTTCCAGAATCTCGGGCGTTTCATGCGAGAGCAGGATGCCTTTGGGCGCTAGGTGAGCCTGCAACTGATCGGCGTGATAGTGCAGGTTTGCAATTACACGGGCCGGTTGAACGGCGTCCACCAGCGCAAGCGCGTGGTCGATCAGCGGGCGTCCGGCGACCTCGATCAGAGGTTTTGGCCGGTCCTTGGTCAGTGCGCCCATCCGGGTGCCGAACCCGGCGGCAAATAGCATCACGGCGTCGGGGGATTGGCTCATGATGCTTTCAGCCTTGCGAGGTTTTCCGCGGTTGGTTCGGGCAGGGCGTCGCGCAGGATACCGGCAACCGGGATCAGTGCGGGGTGTTCCAGATCGCGCATTAGATGCGCCCATGTGGCAGGTATCAGATCAACGTATAGTGGCTTGCCATAGTCTGTAGCCAGCCGTGCAAAAACACCCAGAATACGTAGGTTTCGTTGCGCGCCCAGAACGCTGTAGGCGGTGCGGAAGTCATGATCATCCATACCAGAGGCCGCGATATAGCGATTGACCATCTGCATTTCGATCCCGGTTGGCACGGTCCGGCGTACATCCTGCAAGAGCGAGACCAGATCGTAAGCCGGGTGCCCCAGCATCGCCAGTTGGAAGTCCAGAAGCCCGACGCGCTGCACGCCGTCACGTTCCGGCAGCCAGATCAGGTTTTCGGCGTGGTAATCCCTCTGCACGACGACTTTGGTGCCCGAGGTCTCCTGCAGCAGGATATCAGCAAAGCGCAGCTCGAACCTCTCCTGCGCATCTGCATCGTGGTCACCCAGAATGGCCTGCGCGTATTTGGTGAAAGCCAGAGCGGCCAGTTCGGTCATCAATGTGGGGTCGTATGAGGGCAGGGGCAGGATCGGGGCCTCATGCAGGTGCAGAAGAACATCCGTCGCTGCCTCATATAGGAGGCGTTCCTGGCTCGGGTCCTTGGTCAGAACGCGTGAAAACAGATCATCGCCCAGATCCTCCAGAACCAGAAAGCCGTTCTGATTGTCCTCGGCGTAAATCTCGGGCGCGCTGAGGCCCACCGCGCGCAGATGGTTCGCGATCCGGACGAAGGGTTCGACATCCTCTCCCCGATCCGGCGGGGCGTCCATCAGAACCGCCGTGCGACCGGTCGCCGAATCTGTCAGACGCTCATACCTGCGGTTCGAGGCATCCCCGGCCAGAGGCGCGCGCGTGGCATTGGCCCATGGCGTCTGTGCAATCAGGGCCTCGGCCAGCACAGTACGATCTGTCATAGAGTATTCTCCAGTTTTCCAACCCATTTCGGATCAGACCAAGACAGGGTCAGATGGCGTGTCTCGGTTTCGACTGGGTCGGTTTGGAAGGCAAGCGTCAATGCAGTGTCGGGGGTCAGCGGCCCAAGTTTGTCGGGCCATTCCACAAGACATAGCGCAGTGTCGAAGGCTTCGGTCAGGCCCAGCTCGTCCGCCTCATCTACCGAGGTCAGCCGGTAAAGGTCACAATGCCAAATCTCGCCGATCTGCGTGTCATAGACCTGCACCAGCGTGAAGGTGGGCGAGGGCACATCCTCGGGCGGGTTCATCAGTGATTGGATGAGGCTACGGGCAAAGTGGGTCTTGCCGCTGCCGATCTCACCTTGCAGCAGCAACACATCCGCAGGTCTCAGGCTCGCGCCAAGACGCGCCGCAAAATCTGCGGTCTCCTGAGGGCTTTGCAGGGTGAGAGTAACAGGTGCTGAAGTCATGGCGCCACAATGGACCTGCGCCCCAGCGGCTGCAACCCGGTTCAGGCGCCGATCTGGGCCATGGGTTCGGCGGTCAGAAAATTGCTTGCCGTCGCAAAGCGCACGATCGTGGCACCGTTCTGCATGGGTATGACGGTACAGTCCAGCGCGGTGCCGTTACGCATCCGGATCTCGGCGCTCCATTCGGTGCGGTCATCGCGCATGTCCACGAAATCGCGGATCTCTCCCAGGACCGGGGTGGCGACGCAATGATCCTGCCAGATACGCGTGACCTCGGTCACGGTCTCACTGTGAAATCCGGCCTCATCCTGCGTTCCCCAAAGCCGCTGGTAGGCGTAGTTGGTCAGGGCCAGTGTGCCATCCTCGGAAAAGACCGCGATTGCGTCGGCCAGTTTGTCGAGGATCGATTGCATCAGGTCCATCTCGGATCGAAAGCGCCGGGTCAGGGTGATCTCGGCGGTGATGTCTTCGAACAAAAACGCTACGGCGCCATCGGGGTGCGGGCGGCCGCTGACGGAATAGACCGAGCCCGAGGGCAGGGACCATGTTTCCTGATAATTCCCGTCTTCAGCCGCCTCGAGCAGATCGTTCATCTGATTGCGCCATGACCGGTAGTTTTTGGGCTCGGGCATCATATGCTGATCCCGCAGCCGGTCAAAAAAGCTTGAGATATTGGGACGGCAGCTGAGGAAATCCGGCGGCAGGGTGGTCAGGTCGATCAGCGCCGGGTTGAACAGGGCCAGTTGACGGTTGCGGTCGAAAATAGCCAACCCAATCGACAGCTGCGCAAAGGTCTTGGTCATCGTCTGCACGAATTTTCGCTGGGCGGTTTCAGCCTGCACAATCGCATTGATATCGACCGCATAGAACAGGCGGCCTTCCGCATGGTCCACCTGGGTCAAATCAAACCACAATTTGCTTTCACTTCCTTCCACGTCGATCGAGACGCGGGATTTCCCGCCGCGCCGCGGCTCGGCCCCGGTGTCCGGGAACAGGGGCAGGGTCAGGTCGGCATCCAGCCCGCGCGCCTTGCGAACAAGGGCGACATAGGCCGCGTTGCACCAGCGCACGCTTGCGTTCTGATCCAGCAGCCAGACCGGATAGGGTGCCTGATCCATCGCCAGTCGGATCGGATCATTCGGATCCCGAAGCTTGGTTTTCTTTTCTCTCGTCGGTTCGTGCAGTTGAATCCGAACGATCCCGTCGATCCATTCGCACAGAACCTCACGCTCAACCGTGCAGTCGATGGCTGAGACAACCAGATTGCCCTGATCGCGCACGATTTCGGGCGTTTCTGGGAAGGTCGGAAAGTCGCGCTGCAGCAAGCGTCGCAAATCGTTCCAGTCCGCGACATTTTCGAAACCTGCAAGCGCTATATCAGAGTGGCTGATCAGGCGGTCGCCATCGAACAGAAAAACGGCGTCGAACAGGGAGCTTGCGGTGAACATGCCATAGCTGTTGTCCCGCCGGGCACGACGCGGCAGCAGCCACATGACCGCAAAACAGCACGAGACCAAGCTGATCGCGGCCAGAATGATCCAGTCTGCCATCTTCTTCCCTTACGACTGCGGAACCCCGACGCAAACTATGGCAAAAATGGTTAACGGTGTCTTAACTCAGACCTGGATAGGCTGGTTGCGCCCGGATGGTACCGGGGTATCGCCCTGTTGCGCGTCGATGCGTTTGCGCGGCCATTCGACCTTGACGATAGCACCCCGGCGGTCAGGCTTGTCCGAGAGGTGCTGATACGGGTCCGAACCGTTGGCAAATTCCAGATCCGCCCCACTGCGTTCCAGCAGAGTTTTGGCGATGAACAGGCCCAGACCCATGCCCTCATATTCAGGGCGCGCGCGCTGGTCGGTCTCGGCCCGTCTACGCCGCATCAAGGGATCACCAATCCGCCCGATCAGATGCGAGGGGTAGCCGCGCCCGTCATCCATGATACAGACGGTGATCTTGTCCGAGGTCCACTCTGCCTCGACCCAGACATTCGCGCGCGAGAAATCCACCGCGTTCTGGATCAGGTTTCGCAACCCGTGAATAATCTCGGGTTTGCGCAGGATCGAAGGTTGTTGCACATCCCCATCCAGCACCGGGCCTTCGGCGAAATGCACGGTTTTGCCCCGGTCGATATGCGGCTCTGCCGCTTCATGCACCACTGTGGACAAGGGCGCTTGACGCAGATGCAGATCGTCTTTGCCGGCACGTCCCATATCGCGCAGGATGTCCCGGCACCTGTCCGCCTGTTCGCGGATCAGGGCGGCGTCTTCTTTCAGTTCGGGGCGGTCGTCGAGTTCCTCGATCAACTCGGAACTGGCCAGTTTGATCGTCGCCAGAGGAGTCCCCAACTCATGCGCGGCGGCGGCGACAACTCCTCCCAGATCGGTCAGCTTCTGTTCGCGCGCCAGCGCCATATGCGTGGCCGCCAGCGCCTCGGACATCGAGCGCGCCTCGGAGCTGACCCGGTGCGAGTAGGCCCCGATAAAGACAATGGCGATGATGATCGCGGCCCAGTTGCCGAACAGAAGAATGTCGGGGATCTGCAGGACCAGGCCAATCTCGGTCCGCAGGGGCAGGTGAAACTCAGCCAGAAGGGTGGCCAGCGCAATTGCCACGGCCCCCACTATCAGCGTTGAGCGGGTACTCATGACATTTGCCGAGATCGTGACCGGACCCAGCAACAGCAGGGCAAAGGGATTGTTCAATCCGCCGGTCAGATACAGCAGGATCGCAAGTTGAAACAGGTCGAATAGCACCATCAAGAAGTTTTGAAACTCAGTCAGGCGTTTGTTTTGTGGGAACAGGAAGCTGGCAGTCAGGTTGCCGATCACCGAAACGCCGATCGCCAAGTAACACAGGGTGACCTCAAGCTGCACATGATAGCTGTGCTGAGCCACCGTAATAGCCGTGATTTGGCCAACGATGGCCACCCAGCGCAGCAGGATAAGGGTACGCAGCCTGATCCAGCTGCTGCGTTCCTGACCGCCCCATAAACTCTGGTTGGATTCTGCCATTGGTCACTTATGTCCTGTTGCATCGGCTGATCATCTTGATAGGTGTCCCGGCTGATACGATCAACAACCCCTTGCACACGGAAAACGATCATGACCCGCCTGTATGCTATTCTCGCAGCTGTCGTTCTTGCTATCGGCCTTGGCGCCATGTGGCTTTTGACAATGGGGTCCGGGTCGGATGACAAATACGCGCGATGCCGTTCCAGCCAGATCGCGGGTGGAGCGGCGGCGATCGGTGGTCCGTTCGAACTGGTCAATGGTAAGGGCGAGACGGTCACCGACAAGGATGTGATCACCGAGCCGACGCTAGTCTATTTCGGCTATACGTTCTGTCCCGATGTCTGCCCGTTTGACATGTCCCGCAACGCTGAGGCAGTGGACATTCTGGCCAAGCGTGGACAATCCGTGACGCCTCTGTTCATTTCCATCGACCCCGATCGCGACACGCCCGAAGTGGTCGGAGATTACGCCTTCAACCTGCATGAACGTCTGATCGCTCTGACCGGTTCGCCCGAGCAGGTCAAGGCCGCCAGCCAGGCCTACAAGACCTACTACAAAGCCCATGACAAAAGCGACGAATACTATCTGGTCGATCATTCTACCTTCACCTATCTGGTCACACCCGAAGATGGGTTTCTTGAGTTCTTCAAACGTGAAGACACAGCGCAGCAAATGGCGGACAAGGTCGGCTGCTTTTTGGATCAAGCCGGGTCCTGACAAGCCAGTTTGACCTTTGGCCCCGCGCTGCTATTACTTCTAGATAAAGCCAAAGGCATGAAATAGCGGAAAGACTCAACGATGGCAGACAGTTCCCAGCTTGATATCGGCCCCGATAAATCTCTGCTTCTGGTGGATGATGACGAGCCGTTCCTGAGACGCCTTGCCAAAGCCATGGAAAAACGCGGTTTCGAGGTTGAAACCGCAGGTTCTGTCGCCGCAGGCCGTGCCATTTCCACCGCGCGTCCGCCGGCCTATGCGGTTGTCGATCTCCGGCTAGAGGATGGCAACGGTTTGGATGTCGTCGAAGTGCTGCGTGAAAAGCGCCCCGACAGCCGGGTCGTGGTGCTGACCGGCTACGGGGCCATTGCCACAGCCGTCGCCGCCGTCAAGATCGGCGCGACCGACTACCTGTCCAAACCCGCTGATGCCACAGATATCACAAACGCATTGCTGGCCAAGGGCGACGAACTGCCCCCGCCGCCGGAAAACCCCATGAGTGCCGACCGTGTGCGCTGGGAACATATCCAGCGGGTCTACGAGCTGTGCGACCGCAACGTCTCGGAAACCGCGCGGCGCCTGAACATGCACCGTCGGACATTGCAGCGTATTTTGGCGAAGCGCAGCCCGCGCTAAAAAGCAGAGCTTTCACTCGTCTGATCAGAGAGTCGTCTTTCAGGCTACTCGCCAGACTTAGGATAGATGAACCCGTTCACCGGGTACAAACTGCCGTATTGCCCCGGCACGCTCTCGACCCGAACCAGTGTCCAGTCATTGTTCTTAGAGACATCTTTCACGCCCATTTTCAATGACACTTTGTTGCGGTGCCAATTGGCGTGGTTCACGATAACGACCCGGTCGCTAACAACATCGGACACGACAGCCACATGGCCCAGAGGCATCCCGCGTGTTGCCCGAAACGACATGACCGAACCGACAGCCGGTTCGTTGCCTCGCTCAAACACACTGCGCGCCTTGCCCCACCAGTCCTTGGCATTGCCGCGAATTTCGATACCGCTGAGGCTACGTGCGTAGGGCACGCACCATACTCTTTGTCCTCGAGCCTGCTTTTGCGAGACCTCTTGCAGCGCCATTGACTGACGTTCTGGATCAAGTTGCACATCGGTTGGACCATGGGCGCAGGCAGATACCAGACTCAAAAGCCCCACCGCAATTGCGGTTCGCGCGCCGCCAGATAAGCGCGGCAAAGTTGTGTCCGTTTTGCGTTTGCCCGTATTCAAGAATCTTCACTGCCCATTTTGAAGACACGCAAGTTTTAGGGTGACCTGATGTGTTGTGAAAAGAGGCTTGTCAGCGTGCGGCAAGATTTCGCCGGTTCCTCGCTACATCGCTAGGACAATTGGGTGAGATTGTAGACGCATCTGCAACCGAAGTGCTGATTTCTGGGCGTCGCCTGAACGTGCACCGCCGAACGCTGCAGCAAATTTTGGTGCAGCCAGTCTGCAATCAACCCAGCGACTTTAGTCAATGTTCTTTTGAATCTGTAAAATCAGATCATTGCGAACAATTGGGTTCGGGAAGGAAAGTACCCCCTTCGCTTTGACGATATCCAACATATAGGGAGTGTTCAGCGTTGTTTGGGTTTTCGCTGCCTCTGCAGGAGCACTGAATACCAAGGGTAATGTGGAAAGCGCGATTTCAGAGCCCTTGAGATTAAACTCAATACCAATCGCGCTTGAGATAAACTCCTGATACTGAATTGCTTCTTCTGGTGTTAGAAGGCGCAAAACGTCGCTTTCTTTGGTTCCCATGACCCCTGGGAGAAAAACATACATTTCTTCTCGTGGCGTATTCAGCGGTGCATTCTCGACAATCCGTGTTCCTGCACCTGTCCGGAGAAAAAGAACAATTTCCGATAGCTGCCACGCAGAGAAAGAATCGAGGTAAGCGTCTATTAGGCCCTGCCGGAAATGATCGACCGCAACATCGGTCACCTGTTCGGATACCATTTCAGCAAAACGATCTTGGTCAATGATCTTGACGTTCATTTCAAGAAGTTGTGGTGCGAGCGCGTCGGCGACTTTGGAGCCAGCGAAATTGCGCATGGATTCAACGACCTCTTCGTTCATATGTTTATCTACAATGAACGCAGCATCATCATTTGGTGAGGCGGCCGCTGACAAATCCAAAGAAAAACAAAGCAATACGGTGCTAAAAAATTTATTGAATCGCATAAGTGGAGTATCTGTGAACAACAAATTCATTAATGGCTCGCCAATGCGGCAAGTTTGAGGCGGAGCTTTCTGGCCATTCAAATCTGTGCCAGCAACGCTCCATGCCTCGCCAAATAGGCCTCGCGTACCTCGACCGGTGGCCTTAGCCTGATCTCCAATCCCTCCATCACCGCCCGATCCGGACGACCGAAGAACTTCGTCGCCTCAGCCTCAGAGAATCCAGCGATCTGGGTGGCCTCCATCCATGCGCTGATCTTGTCGGCCTTTTTTATCTGCCGTTTCACCGTTTTCGGCACCGCGCCCGGAAGCCCAAAGCGGATGTGGATCGCTGCTGCCAGACGGTCGTCCAACGCGCCATAATCCGGGCCAACGGCGGATTTGACGGGGGAAATCATGTCTCCGATCACGTATTCCGGCGCGTCGTGCAGCAAAGCCGCCAGCCGCCACTTCACGGGCGCTTTCGGGGCAATACGACCAAAAAGCTCTTCGACCAGAAGGGAATGCTCGGCCACGGAATAGGCAAAGTCCCCCGCCGTTTGGCCGTTCCAACGCGCCACAAAGGCCAGACCATGGGCGATATCCTCGATCTCGATATCCACCGGGGTCGGGTCCAGCAGGTCTAGCCTGCGGCCGGACAGCATCCTCTGCCATGCGCGGGGTTGTGTTGCCATTATGCCATGCCTTGTGAAGTGGGACACAATAAAACCAAATTGTTTCTGCTATGATGTACCTGTCAGGATCACCAGCTGCCAACGTTTTCTTGAGCATTCGTGCTTTGAAACAACACCAACTGATCCCGACATTTAAACCGAGGGGGGCACTGGCTTCTCCCGGTGCGCTCCTCTCACAAAGTGAAACGAAAGGAGTTTGCTATGTTCAAACGTATATTCGCAGTCGCCCTGACCTTTGGCATGGCCGCCACGGCCCCGCCCGCCTTTGCCCAAAATTGTGCACAGCGCGAGCATGTGGTTGACAAGCTGCAGAAAAGCTACTCGGAAGAGCTGGTTTTTGGGGGTTTGCAGAAAACACGCGGCGCGCAGTCGGTCATGGAGGTCTGGACCTCACGAGAAACGGGTAGCTACACCGTTTTGGTGACCCATGCGAACGGCTTAAGTTGTATTGTCGCCGTTGGCACCGATTTTTTTGAAGCGATTCCGAAGGTCAAGGTTGACGGCACGCCCAGCTGATTTTTGCGGCGTAGATTCCCGTTTTCGGTCATCCACATTGCCACCTGCCCCAAGGGATGCTAGGGGCAGCCGGAACTGTGATTGACCGCAAAAATGGAGCGCCTTATGGCCGGGGACTATATCGTCAAAGACATTTCGCTGGCCGGGTTCGGCCGCAAGGAACTGGATATCGCCGAAACTGAAATGCCGGGCCTGATGGCGCTGCGTTCGGAATATGGTGAAAGCAAACCTCTGAGCGGTGCGAGGATCGTTGGGTCGCTGCACATGACAATCCAGACCGCCGTTCTGATCGAAACGCTGGTTGCCCTGGGCGCGGATGTGCGCTGGGCGTCGTGCAACATCTTCTCGACTCAGGACCACGCAGCCGCTGCGATTGCCGAGGCGGGTATCCCTGTCTTCGCCATCAAAGGCCAGACGCTGGAAGAGCATTGGGATTACCTGGACAAATCCTTCCTGTTCCAAGACGGCCCGAACATGATCCTGGACGATGGCGGCGACGCGACGCTCTACATCCTGCTGGGCGCACGCGCTGAGGCGGGTGAAGACATCATCCCTGTTCCGGGTTCGGAAGAGGAAGAGGTGATCAAGAAGCAGATCGCCAAGCGTATGGCGGCCTCGCCCGGTTGGTTCACCAAGATGCGGGATCAGATCCAGGGTGTGTCCGAGGAAACCACCACCGGTGTAAACCGTCTGTATCAGCTGGTGAAAGACGGCCACCTGCCGTTCCCGGCGATCAACGTGAACGACTCAGTAACCAAGTCGAAGTTCGACAACAAATACGGCTGCAAGGAATCGCTGGTTGATGGCATTCGCCGCGCCACCGACACCATGATGGCTGGTAAGGTTGCAGTTGTGTGCGGCTATGGCGATGTGGGAAAAGGCTCGGCTGCTTCGCTGCGTGGCGCAGGTGCCCGTGTGAAAGTGACCGAAGTTGACCCGATCTGCGCGCTTCAGGCCGCGATGGATGGGTTCGAAGTCACCCTGCTGGAAGACGAAGTTGCCAGCGCGGATATCTTCATCACCACCACCGGCAACAAGGACGTGATCCGCATCGAGCATATGCGCGCGATGAAGGACATGGCCATCGTCGGCAATATCGGTCACTTCGACAACGAAATTCAGGTGGCCAGCCTAAAGAACCACAAATGGACCAACATCAAGGAACAGGTGGACATGATCGAGATGCCCTCGGGCAACCGCATCATTCTGCTGTCCGAAGGCCGTCTGCTGAACCTCGGCAACGCCACCGGTCACCCGTCCTTCGTGATGTCGGCCTCGTTCACCAACCAGGTTCTGGCGCAGATCGAGCTGTTCACCAAAGGTGACCAGTACGAAAACAAGGTCTACATCCTGCCCAAGCATCTGGATGAGAAAGTGGCCCGCCTGCATCTGGATCGTATCGGCGTGAAGCTGACCAAGATGGACAACGAACAAGCGGCCTATATCGGTGTTGCGCCGGAAGGCCCCTACAAGCCCGAGCATTACCGCTACTGATTGCGGATCGGGTATGACCAAACGTTCAGAACGCCGCCGGATCATGTATCTGGCGGCGTCTTTCTTTTCGATCACCGTATTTCTATTTCTTGTTGGGTCGGCAGGGTATGTGTTGCTGTCACACCCCAAATCGCCGCTGCCCGACCACTGGAACCCCCTGCGGGATTTGACCCTGACTGCACCGGTCACACCCGTTACCAAGTATCAGTTGAACCGGGCATTGGCGGATGAGGCGCAATGCCGGGCGACGCTGTCTGAGGTCGGTGTTGTGTTCTCAGAGAAGGAGGATCTGGTGGTCGACCAGAACTGCGGCATCTCCGGGCGGGGTGAGCTCTCCCGCTTGGTCAGTGCCCGGATGAGCGCGGTCGAGACCCGCTGTACAACGGCCCTGCGTCTGGCAATGTGGGAGCACCACGTGGTTCAGCCCACCGCGCAGGACCTGTTGGGTACTCAAGTACGCGTCTTGCGGCATTTGGGTAGTTACAATTGCCGCCGCATGCGGACCGCGCAGGGTGAGAACAGCGGTTGGAGCAGCCACGCCACGGCGGATTCGATTGATATCATCGGGGTGGAACTGGCGGATGGGCGGGCGCTCAGCCTGCTTCAGGATTGGTCCGCGCCAGGACCCGAGAGCGCTTTTCTACATCGGATCGGGAAGGGGGCGTGTGACTGGTTTCGCGTGGTGTTAGGCCCCAATTTCAACCGCCTACACGCGGACCATTTTCATCTACAAGGCCCCGGTTGGGGCTATTGCAGATAAGTTTCCCGACCCCGCAGAACAGGGCCGGGCCAGGATCAGCGCCCGCTGACCGCGTCCGCCAGTGACTTGAACCGGACGATCTTGTAGATCCCCTTGGAGGCATCCTCGCCATTGTTCAAAACGGGCGAGCGGTGCAACTCGTTAATCGTGGCATAGACATACCCATCCGCACCGATCGAGAAGCCGTCCGGCCACGGCAACTCATCATCCGACTGGAACAGAACCTCATAGCTGCCGTCCGGTTTGGTGACACCCAGCGCGTTGTCCGTCATCGCAGTGATATAGACATTGCCGCCGGTATCCACGGTCGAGCCGTCCGAGATCGGTTTGTCGCCATAACGTTCCACCTGCGCCTCAAGATCGGCATCCGATAGGCTTTCATCCAGTAATGCCGCCGTGGGGATACGGTACATCGCGCTTGCCGTCATCGGGGCGAAATAGACCCAGGTATTGGTCGGATCGACGGTGATTGGATTGATACCGATCTTGGCCGGATTGCCGCCCAGCGTGATTTCGCGCCCGTCAATCACCATCGGAGTATCCTCGGGGATCGTGTATTGGGACCCTTCCAGAACGCGCCGCGCGCGGCCCGTCTCAAGATCAACCACGATGATGGCCGAGTTCTGACCGTCACCCGTATCCGAGATGTAAATCGCCCCATGATCGCGGTCGACTGCAAGGTCGTTCAGGAACGAGGTCGGCCGCGCGACCGGGGCGCCGATATAGTGGATCGCATGTAGTGTTTCGGTCTTGGTGTCCCAACCGACAATACGCCCGGTCTGGTTTTCACCCTGTCCGTCCAGCATCCACAGGATACCATCGCGATCTGCCCGCAGTCCCAGAACGCCGTTCAACCCATCGGCATCGTCTTGCGGGGCACGGGCCCAGTCCCTGGTCGGGTAGGGCTTGGTTGACCCGTCGGGCATCACTTCGACCACGCGCAACTCGGGCCCGTAGAATTCATGCACCGACATGAACATGCGCCCATCCGGTCCAATCGCCAGATTGCCCGGAGGCATGGCCTTCTCGAACTCAAGATACGTTTCCAATTCGGCTGCCGCCGCGGGCAAAGCCAGCGCCAAGGCGCATGTAGCTGCATAGAGCGATTTCATCGGGTACTCCTCTGATGTGCCCGATCAGATACCATTTGAAATTTTCGCGGATAACTGGCTCAATTTCGAAACCAGTGTTAGGAATTTTCGAATGTACCATGTGAATGATCTGCTGACCTTTGTCTCCGTCGCCAAAACCGGAGGGGTCGGATCGGCTGCAAAGGCGCTGGGCATTTCGGCAGCGACGGTCAGCCATCGGATCGGGAAGTTAGAAGAGGTGCTGAACCTCAAACTCTTTCACCGCAACAGCCGCCGGGTGCAACTGACCAATGAAGGCCTGATCTTTCTGGATCGAATCGAACCTGTCCTATCCGATCTGCGAGAGGCCGAGTTGGAGGCCGGAAGCGGCAAGGGAGCGCTGCGCGGCCATCTGCGTGTGACCCTGTCGCCGTGGATCTTGTCCCGGTTCATCATGCCGTTGATGGACAGCTTTCAGGAGGATCACCCGGACCTGACGATCGAGTTTCTGGCCGTGGACCGCTATGTCTCTCTGGTCGATGAGGGCGTTGATTGCGCCATTCGCGTCGGACAGTTGGCGGACAGTACCCTGAAAGCGCGCAAGCTTTGCGACAATGACCGGATCATCTGCGCCGCTCCGGGCTTCATTGCGCGACACGGGATGCCCAGATCCGTCGAAGACCTACGCAAGATGCGCTGGGCGTGTTTGCCTTGGCAGACGCGTTTCGACACTCATGAGGGGCAACTGTCCGTCACGCGAAGAATTGCCGTTTCCAACTCGGACATGTTGACCGAAGCTGCGGTGCAGGGGCTGGGGCTGGCGGTCAAATCCCGTCTGGCCGTACAGCGTGAGTTGCAGCAGGGTACGCTGGTCGAGGTTTTGGCCGGTGCGTTGAAATCCCCATCTGCACCAATCGCCTTTGTTCACGCAGGCAGCAGCACCCCGGGGCGCAAGGTTCGCGCGTTTTCGGACCTTGCAGATCGAGCCTTTCAAGGCTCGCGGCAAAGGCGCTCCTCCGCTTAGGGGGAAAGAGCGGAATTTTTCCCTTTGTGGGAATAAGAGGAATGGCTAGGCTTCCGACACCTGTTTTTAGGATTTGAGTAACCGCAGCCTGGACTGCTGATAGGGAGACTGTTTTATGGGAAAACGCGACGATCTGATCGCCAAATACGCAGATGATCTGAAAAACAAATGCGGCATGGATGCCGATATGGACCTGCTGACCAAGGTCACCATCGGGTGCGGTCCGGCGATCTATGACGCCGACGCGTCGACCGTGGCAGCCAGCCAGGACGGAGAGCTGGAGACCGTCAAAAACAACTTCCTCATAAAAAAGCTGGGTCTGGCCGACGGACCTGAGCTGATGGAGGCCATCAACTCGGTTCTGGAAACCTATGGCATGTCCGAGCGCAACAAGTACCGTGCCGTGGTCTACTACATGCTGACCAAGCATTTCGGCAAAGAATCCGTTTACGGCTAAACGTAACGTTTTCCACCCAAACGCCCGCCTCCCCATCGGCGGGCGTTTTTGTTTTGATATATTTTTTAAGGACTTGGTGTTTGAAGTGGCCTGAGAAAACAGACTATGGTCCTTATGTGGCCAGGACGGTCAGAACCAACAGATTCCAATACGCGTGTGGTGAGTAGGGAGCACGTGGGGTAGGGAAGGTTCTGCACCGTGCAGGGCCTTCCCTCTGTTTTAGTCGGCCTCAGTCGAGCCCAGGGCGCAGATCACCTGCCATTCGGCTTCAGTGACCGGCTGCACCGACAGACGAGAGTTTTTGACCAGCACCATCTCACCCAGACGTTCATCCGCTTTGATCTGATCCAGCGTGACGTGAACTTCAAACGGCTTTACAGCCTTGATGTCCACGCATTCCCAGCGTTCGTCATCGGTGGTGCTGTCGGGATGGGCTTCGGCGCAGACCTCAACGATGCCGACGATCGCCTTGTCCTTTTGGGAGTGGTAAAAGAAACCGCGATCACCGATTGCCATTTGCCGCATGAAATTGCGCGCTTGATAGTTGCGCACGCCGTCCCATTCTTCGCCCGCTTCACCTTTGGCAACCTGCTGATCCCAACTCCACGTCGATGGCTCGGATTTGAACAGCCAGTATGCCATCAGCCAATCACCTTTTTCCAAGGGATCAGTTCGACAGACTGGAACAGGCCTGCCTTGGCATAGGGGTCATTGTCGGCCCAGCTTTGTGCAGCGGCCAGATCTTCGACATCGAGGATCACCAGCGAGCCGATCATCGCGTCTCCGTCCAGCAGCGGGCCGGCCTGCGATACAACGCCGGTTTCCTCGATATAGGCCAAATGGGCCGAGCGGTTGTCCAGACGGGTTTGCAGCGCGCCGGGTTTGTCACGGGCGATGAGGGCGATCAGCATGTTATTCCTCCTTGAGGGGTCGGTTGAGCAGGGTTTCGATGGCTTGCGCCACACTGTAGGCGCCTTGGCTCAGGTCGGCCACAGTGGCGTTGATGGGCATGTCCAGACCTTCGTTCTTGGCGATATCGGCCATGGCGCGGGCGGTGGCGACACCTTCGACAGTTGTTGTGGTGTCAAAGGGTTCGTTTCGACCCAAACACAGGCCAAAACGGTAGTTTCGGGACAGCTCGGATGAGCAGGTCAGCACCAGATCACCCAGTCCAGAGAGTCCCATCAGTGTCTCTGGCTGTGCGCCGCGCATTAGGGCAAAGCGCTGCATTTCCGCAAATCCGCGGGTCATCAGGGCAGCACGGGCGCTGTCGCCAAGACCGGCCCCGATGGCAGCGCCACATCCGATGGCCATAACGTTTTTCAATGCGCCGCCGAGTTCCGCTCCGATCACATCGGTTGTGCGATAAAGGCGCAGATTGGCAGTGGTCAGCTCGGATTGCAGTGTTTCGAGCAGATCGGCATCTGCACACGCCAGGGTCAGCGCTGTCGGCAGGCCACGCGCGATGTCATCCGCAAAGCTGGGGCCAGTCAGAAGCGCAGGACGTGTATCCGGAATGGTTTCGCGGATCACGGAAATCGGACCGAGACCCGAGGACAGTTCAATCCCCTTGCAGCACGCGACCAGCGTTTTCCCGGCCAGTACCGCTGCGTGTTCCCGCAGCGCATGGCGCAGTTGTTGCATCGGAACGGATACCAGAAAGACATCGTTTGCCGCCGCTGCTTCGATATCCGAAGTGACGGTGATGGCATCGGGCAAGGTGACATCGGGCAATCGGCTCTTGTTGATCCGACTGTCCTGCATGGCTTTCGCCTGATCGGCGCTGCGCGACCACAGGGTGACTGGCCCGTTACCGGCCAGTGAGATTGCCAGTGCCGTACCGAACGCCCCTGATCCGAGAACCGAAACGCTCATGCCTTTGCACCCTTCTTACCGCTACCCAGCATGGCGGGGCTGGTCTGATCCAAAGGCCAACGAGGTCGCGCTGTCAGATCCAAACCGTCGCGCGCGCCGGTGCGAAAACGTTCCATCCCCGCATAGGCGATCATGGCGGCATTGTCGGTGCAAAGCGCAAGGGGCGGGGCCGTGAATCGCGTGCCTTTTTCGGCACAAACAGTCTCTAACGCAGCGCGAATAGCGGAGTTTGCAGCCACACCACCCGCGACTGCGATCACCGGATCCGAGGGGGTCTTGGCCAGATACATATCCATAGCGCGTCGTGTTTTCTCGGCTAAAGTATCCACGACAGCCTGCTGAAACCCGGCACATAGATCGGCGCGATCCTGACGGGTCAGGCCGCCTTTCTCCGCGACGATCTGATCCCGCATCCGCATCAGCGCGGTTTTCAGCCCCGAGAAAGACAGGTCACATCCGGGCCGGTCCAGCAGGGGCCGCGGAAAGCGGAACCGCTTTGGATCGCCCTGGCGCGCCGCGGCCTCAACCGAGGGTCCACCAGGTTGCGGCAGGCCCAGAAGACGGGCCGTTTTGTCAAAGGCCTCGCCGGGGGCATCGTCGATAGTGCCGCCCAGACGGGTGAATTGCTCGGGTCCGTGGGCGATCAGATATTGGCAGTGCCCGCCCGAGACCAGCAGCATCAGGTACGGAAAGGCTACTCCATCCGTCAGGCGCGGGGTCAGAGCGTGACCGGCTAGATGGTTTACCCCGATCAGAGGCAGTCCGGTCGCAGCACTGATCCCCTTGGCGCACATGACGCCGGACATGACCCCTCCGATCAGGCCGGGCCCGGCGGTGACGGCGATGGCATCCATATCGGCCAGTGTTAGACCCGCATCCTCTAGAGCCTGTACGACGCAGATATCTAGTTTCTCGGCATGGGCGCGTGCGGCGATCTCAGGGACGACACCCCCATAAGCGCTGTGTAGTTCGGTTTGGCCATGGACAATCGACGACAGCACTTCGGCCTCCTCGCCGTCGGTTTGGCGCACGACGGCGGCGGCTGTGTCGTCACAGCTGCTTTCCAATCCAAGGACGGTAAGTGTTTGCACCATTGGCGTGATCCGTTGCATCATGATTGCCAAGCGGGGTACCACCCTGCGCGGACGCAAACAATCCCAAGGCCGAAGGCGCCGATAGTTGTATTTGTTGATGACCCGCCCTCGCGCCGCCTCGGAGAGGTTTGTTGCGCAGCTTCCAACCCGCGTCAGATCGCGTGTTGAGGTCATCCATTCCCCCATTCTGGAAATCAAACCGCTGGCGGTTCCGATTTGCACGGCCGAGACGCAGGGGCTGATATTCACGTCCTCCAATGCGGTGAATGCGGCAGCCTCGGCGGGTGTGCGCCGGGATTTGCCTGCCTATTGCGTGGGTCCGACCACGACTGCAACCGCCGAAGGCGCCGGCTGGGATGCACGTATGGTCGGTGGCACGGCGGAAGAGCTTGTGGCCGGTCTTTTGCAGATCAGACCAACAAGCCCGCTATTGCATCTGCGCGGCGAACACAGCCGGGGCAACATCGCCGAGCGTCTGACCGAGATGGGCGTAACCACGCGCGAACAGGCGGTGTACCAGCAACTTCTGCTGCAGCTCAGCCCCGAGGCAAAGGCCGCATCCGAGGGCGACAGGCCAGTGATCGCGCCTATTTTCTCACCCCGCACCGCGCGACAATTTGCCGACATCTGGGCGGGCACTGCCCCGCTATGGCTGGCCGCAATCAGCGAGGCAACGGCGGAACCCCTTAAATCCTTGGGGTATGAACGTCTGAGGATCGCCAAGGACCCGACGCCCAAAAAGATGCGTAAGGCCGTTAAAAAGCTTGTGAAACACGCGATGCGGGTTGAGAGAGAGCCGGGTGCAGATTAACTTGGAACAGTCTGTAGTTCTGGTGATTTTAGAATCGATAAGGGGAATTTGACGGTGGCGGGCAAAAAGAAATCCGATCAGGAACCGGTGGAAACCCCTAAAACAGACGATGTGGTCGAAGATGTAAGCGTTGAACCCGGTGGTGAAACTGAAGGGTCGCCTGTTGACGAAGATGCGCCGAATGAGGACCTGATTTCCGAAGCCGAAGCCGAAGCCGAAGCCGAAGCCGAAGCCGAAGCCGAAGCCGAAGCCGAAGCCGAAGCCGAAGCCGAAGCCGAAGCCGAAGCCGAAGCCGAAGCCGAAGCCGAAGCCG
>NZ_JBQFPV010000011.1:0-208256 GCF_056536565.1 Ruegeria sp. CK3 | reverse complement strand
TACACGCGCAGTGCGTTCGAGGGTGGAAGTTCAGTTTGGATTGTTAGGTTTTGTTCGAAAGTATTCATCTATTGCCTTTCTTTAATTGAAAGACATCGGGCTTTCGGCTATTCTCTTGTTGTCACCCAAAAGAATTTGCCTCCGCCCGTGCCTCGAGTGGGGGTTTCTTTTAGGCAGCAACCTGTTTCTTGATTGCAGCGTCGATATCGGCCTCGTTCCAGTAGAGGCGCGACCCGAATTTGATGGGCTTTGGCAGGCGACCAATTTCAATGTCGCGGTAAACAGAACTGCGGCTGCGACCGCCAAGTTTAGATTGCAGATCAGTGAACGAAAGGAGGTTCATTGGTGTGCTCCATGATTGCTCATGACACACATTCTGATGGACAGCTAACTACTAGTCATTTGCGGTTAAATCGCATCGATTTTTTCGCAAAGAGCTGAGTTCCAACAATCGTCAATCTCAAGAATCTTCTTGCCTCTTGAAACTGACGAGGAAAAATCTCCGCCTGGCGGGAATGCTCGTTCTGCTATTGGCACATCGAGGTAGTCTTCAATTTTTGAAGCGCAATTAACTAGTTCTAAAACCGTTATTTCATGGCGATGACGGTCAAATGACGTTTTCGCGATTTTCCACAGGGAAAACGCTCTGAAAGCATCTACTGATTCCAACTTTGACTTCTTGGGCCGCCCTCTCGGTTTTGCAAGCGATTGTTCGACCAGTGCTTGCTTTTCGCGGGAATAGCCTATGTAAGCCCATCGTGTGGCCTCCTTTGTTGCTCCCAAACCCATGCCCGGCACAAAGTCGGCGCTAGGGGGTTCCATCTCCTATTCCACTCCGTCTTGCTCTGCTTCGAAAATGCCCCAAAGGCCTCGAACTTGCCTCTTATTCATTTTGGGTTCCCGAATAGAGAGTATTTTTGATTGTTTCTTCTTGTTGCGAGGTTAGGTGAACTGTCCATCGCTCCATTAGTATCTTCCTTTGCTCCAAGAAATCGGTGCATTTGTAGGCGCGCTCAACTGAATTACCGACAACGTGTCCTAGACAAGTTTCAGCAACCTCGAACGGCACGTTCTGCGTTTCTGCCACCCAATCCCGAAAAGACGACCTGAATCCATGCGGACGCTCAACCAGTTCACGCCTTTTCATGAATGACCCCATCGTCATGTCCGATATGACACCGCGCCGAACGCCAGGGAACAGCAATCCGTCCCGCGCCATTGGTTTGGCACGTTCGATGACCGCGAGAGCTTCCACAGACAGAGGCACGCGGAATTCTTCAGTCGCATCCCTGCGCCCTTTCATTGCTTCTGCGGGAATGGTCCAAACATCGCCTTCAATCTGATCCACATGCAGGTTGCGAAGTGGATATGACCGGACTGCGGTAAGAATCAGCAAACTAAGTGCTAATTCCGTTGTCGTCCCGCCATCCAGGCTTTGGTAAAAGGTCGGAACTTCGTTCCAGGGCATGGCGGGAATATTCTGAGCCTTGTGGCGCTGTTTGCCTAAAAGGGCTTTGGCCTTGTCCGTCGCCTGCAGATCCACGTCCAGCCCCAAGGCCGCCGCGTGTCGCATTACAATGGATAGACGGTTCATGGCTTTTCGTGCCGTATCTGCTTTCGTGTGCCAAATCGGGGCCAGCGTGTCGCGGATGTCCTTCTGGTCCAATTCCACGACAGGCACTTTCCCGAGCTTTGGCAAAACGTGCAATTCAAGTGGTGAGTACCAACGCCCGGCCTTGCCATCGCCCTTCAGTTCGGCTTTGCGACTCTCAAACGCATCTAGGGCAACGTCCTTCAACAGATGAAGTTTGCTGGCCTCTTCCCGCTTGAAGCGCACCCGTTCTTTGATGGGGTCAACACCCTTGCGGGCAACAGCGCGCCAGTTGTCCGCTGCCTGACGGGCTTCTTTAAGAGAGACTTCTGGGTAAGAACCCAGCCCCATTTCACGCCTGCGACCGTGGACAGTGACACGCAGGAACCATTGCGCCCCACCATCTTCACGACGATGGAACCACAACCCGCCGCCGTCAGAATACTTCCCCGTCTGTACAGATTTCAGCGTCGACGCGCTCAACTTATGCAAAGGGCGTGACATTCGTCCACCTCTCTATCCACCCTCTAGATATAGTATGCGGCGGGGCATATTGGAACACGGTGATACAACTAAATTATTGAAAACAGATATATTGGTAGATTCTTGGTACGCGATGAAACGCGCTGAAACATGAATTAGATGCCCTTCAGCGGCACCACTTGTTTCTCAATAAACACCCCGGCCAAAAGGAATACCCCGGATGCGCGAATTGTTGAGACGCGCGTCTTGCTGACGGCCCGTTCAAATCCACGTATCTTAGCTCTTTTGTGAGGAGTGGAGAGGTGTCAGGAGGAGCAAACCCTGTCATATCAGTTGCCCCCCTCAACGCGACGAGAGGGGCAGTCTTCCAGTTCAGACCGACAGGCAGACGTATTTCATTTCCATATAGTCTTCCATGCCGTGATGGCTGCCTTCACGGCCAAGGCCGGATTGCTTGACGCCGCCGAACGGGCCCAACTCGGTCGAGATGATGCCGGTGTTCACGCCGACGATGCCGTATTCCAGCGCCTCGGCCACTTTGTAGACGCGGCTCAGGTCCTTGGCATAGAAATACGAGGCCAGACCGAAGATCGTATCATTGGCCATGGCGATGACGTCATCTTCGTCCTCGAACTTGAACAAGGGCGCCAGTGGGCCAAAGGTCTCGTCCTGCGCCACCATCATGTCCTGAGTCACGCCGGTCACGATGGTGGGTTGGAAGAAGGTGCCGCCCAGATCATGAGGCAGGCCGCCGGTGAGAACCGCGCCGCCTTTTTCTGTGACATCCTTGATATGCTCTTCGACTTTGGCCACCGCGTCGTCGTTGATCAAGGGGCCGGTGGTTGTGCCAGCGCTCAGTCCGTCGCCGACTTTGAGCGCCTCAACCGCAGCTTTCAGCTTGACGGCAAAGGCATCGTAGACGCCTGCCTGTACGTAGATGCGATTGGCGCAGACACAGGTCTGGCCGTTATTGCGGAACTTGCACAGCATCGCACCTTCGACGGCCGCATCCAGATCGGCATCGTCGAACACGATGAAGGGCGCGTTGCCGCCCAGCTCCATCGAGCATTTCATGACCTGATCGGCCGCCTGGCGTAGCAGGATGCGTCCCACCTCGGTCGAGCCAGTAAAGGTCAGCTTGCGCACGCCTGGGTTCTCGCAGAACTCCTTGCCGGTCTCGCTGGCCTGAGTGGACGGCACGACGTTGAAGACACCCGCAGGCACGCCCGCCTGTTCCGCCAGCAGCGCCAGAACCAGAGCGGACAGAGGGGTTTCTGTCGCCGGGCGCGCTACAAAGGCGCAGCCCGCAGCCAGTGCCGGGCCAGCCTTACGCGTGATCATTGCGTTGGGGAAGTTCCACGGCGTGATCGAAGCCGCCACGCCGATCGGCTGTTTCATCACCATGATCCGCTTGTCGCGCTGATGGCCGGGGATGGTCTCGCCATAGACCCGCTTGGCCTCTTCCCCAAAGAATTCGATGAAGGAGGCCCCATAGCCGATTTCGCCAACAGCCTCGGCCAACGGCTTGCCCTGCTCGGCGGTCAGGATCTTGCCCAGATCCTCGGCGTTTTCCATCATCAGGTCGAACCAACGACGCAGGATGGCGGCGCGTTCCTTACCGGTCAGCTTGTCCCATTCCTTCTGCGCGGCTTCGGCCTGTGCGATGGCGCCTGCGACCTGCGCGCGGCTGACATCGGCAACTTCGGCAATCACGTCCCCGCGTGCGGGGTTGGTCACTGCGAACGTGCCGTTGTCACCATCCACCCATTGGCCGCCGATATAGGCTTTGGTCACCAGAAGGTCGGGATTCTTGAGCAGGGATTTCAGATCGGTCGTTGCGTCCAGCATGGGTCAGCCTCCGGCAATATTTGTGTTGCGCGCACCCAAGCAGGTGTCATGCGCTTTGTCTATGTCCATTGTTGCGCGGCGATGAACCCAGTTTGCCCTTTCCCACCGCGAAGCGACTTTGGCACCCTGTCGGTGCCCATATGGCTTTCATTTCTCTTGGGAGTTTGCGACAGTTTTCGAGATTTCCGAGCAATAGGGGATGTAAATGAATGTTACATTGCCTATCTATATAGAAATATAAAGAAAAAGGGATAGCGTAGATGTCGAACCAGCAATTTGAGGCATTGATCAAAGAGACTCAGTCCAAGGTGCGTGAGTCGCAATCGCAGATCGAAGGCCTGACCTCACGGATCGAGGCCGCACGCGCCAAAATCGGTACGGCCGAGGCGGATATCGACATCGAAAACGCCACGCTTGAGGATGTGCATGCCCATACCGAGGTAATGAACGCCAATATCGCTGAGCTGATCATGGGGCTGGACGACGTCACCAGCGCGTTCTCGAAAGATTTCGACGAGATGCGCTCGAAAACCGGGTGGGAATCGTTTGTTGGAATCTTCTCGAAAGGTAAATCCGAGTCGATGCGGCAGGAGCGGATGCGCACGGCCAACATTGACGACAAGCTGCAGGACCTGATCGCCAAATCCGACGTGATCGTCAAACTGCTGGAGGGGCAACTGTCCGTACTGGAAGAACAGCGCGTGAAGGTCGAGGACAACCTGACCGTCACGCTAGATGACCGTGAGGTGACTGTTGCAGAACTTGAGGCGCTGCGGGCCGAAATTCAGGGCATGGACCCGACGATCATCACCTTGGAGAACAAGATCAGCGTCGAACAGGACGCCGCCGCGCGCACTCAGTTGGAAACCGAATTGGCCGAGTTGAACAAGCAATACAACGCGAAGGTCCAGGAAGAGCAGGTCAAGCTGGCCAAATCGCAGACGCTGGAGCGGTACATCGAAAAGGGCAAAACCTGGGTGGACTCACTGCAGAACCAGGCGGCGACGCAGATGGTGCTAATCAACAAGCTACAGACAGACACGCAACAGCGCGTGGTCCTGTATGACGCCCTGACCAAATCGCTGAAAACCGCGCAGCAGCAGGACGTGGCCCACCGCATCAACGAGATCGGCGTGCAAACTGACCAAGAGGCGCAAACCGCCATGGCCGCCATTGGCACCGCGACCAACCAGAAAATGGCCGACATGCTTGAGGCGCACGAGGACCACATGGTCTTTGCCCGCGACGTGCTGGAGAAAAAGGCCAAGGCGGATGAACGCTTTGCCCGCCGGTTCGCCTCGATTGTCGAGAAGCATGATAAGAATTTGTATGGGGGTTAAGGTTGTTGCGGTACACAACGCGAGAACTATTCAACACGATACCGCTCGTGCTTCTAACCGTTTTCTTGGGCACCTTTGTCATCGGGTTGATGTCCGGGAAACCTGATCTGAGTGCGGTGTCAGTTTGGGCTTTTGTGGCTGTTTATTTGTACGTTTCTCTGTTTCTTAAGCCGAAGTGGGGGCCTTACGTCGAGCCGGAACGTCAGATGAGCTTGTTGGAAGCCATAGGTTCTAAGCTACTTTGGCGTCAAATAAGGAACGGGTGGATACTTCCGTTTTTGGGGATGCTGTTCGGTAGCTCTTTGTTTTTTTCTATGGGTTTGCCGTGGAGCGGCGTGATTGGGCTCTACTGCCTCGTCTTTATCGGTGCTCTAGAAGACTGTAGAATGAGAATTGAGCGCCCAGTAGCACCTAATGACTGACCCCACCCAAGACCATGTCGGCCTGATCGACACCTTCGCCTCGCGCCGCTATTTCCGCAAATTCGAGGTGATCACTGTCCACCTCCTCCGTGTGGCCGCGACGATGGAGGCTGAGGGCGCGATCAGCAAGCAAGAGGTGCGGATCGTGTCGCGCTACCTCTCGGGGCTGCTTTACACGTTCCGCGCGCTCAGCATGAAATATTTGCTGGTCGGGCGCGATACCGGGCGGTTCTTTGGCAGCCTCGCCATGGACAAGCGCGACAGCGGATTTCCGGTGGCGGCCGAGTTGCTCACCATGGCCAATGACGCGCAACAGGCGCAGGTGCATCTGGCGAATATGCCCTCAGTCGATGATCTGAAAACCGACATGGTCCGCACCATCATTGGGGATCAGGAGATCCCGACCAAGCTGCAATTCGCGCTGTCCCAAAGGCTCTATTACCAGGAATTGCTGAAGGGAGAGTTGTTCTGGGCGCGCAATGATCCCGAATGTCACTGGATCGGAAATGAGGGTGATCGGCGCAAGTTCATGATCCATTGGGCGGTCTATGACAGCCAGATCAACCTGCCGGTCATCTACCTGATGCAGTTGGAGGATAGCGGCAAGACAGCGCTGCCCAAGGATCAACGCCGCTGGCCCGAGGTGCAGGCGCATCTGATGGCGCAATCCTTAGGCGGGTTGAAACTGGTGACCATCGCCAAGGGCTTTGATCAGGATTTCGACGACCTGCACCCCAAACACCTGCGCCGCATTCATGTGGGTCCGATGTATTCCTCGGCCTTTACCGAGCAGTCCGGCCCCTTGCGGCAGGTGCTAGAGGACGCGCAGGCGCCCGAGGGGCAGGACTGGGCGCTGGCATGGACCACCGAAGAACTAGTAAGCGAAGAAGTGATAGAGGAACGCGCTGGGTGGTTCTCGAACGTCGAGCGTGAGGTCTTCGCGCTGGATCCGTTTGGCGGGCAAGGGGCCGAGACCGGAGCGACGCGGACGCAGCGCTCGATTATTCTGCCTCAGCGTCCGTTTCAGGTACTGACCGAGCGCAACCCTCCGGGCTTCGCCGATGTGCGCAAATTTGTGGTCAGCAAATCGGGGCAGGTGCTGCGCTATTAGATTTTTTGCCTCCGGCGGAGGTATTTTTGAACAGAAGAAGAATGGGCGGTTTTTGAGATGAGTTTGACGTCAGATCAGATGGAATTGCGCGAAGACGATATTCGCAAGCATTACCCGGCGGCGACCGCCTTGTTGAACGGGTTCGAACACGCGCCGCGGATTGCGAAACCCATTGAAGTGGCGGTAGAGCGGTCATCGGGCGTGTCGACGGGGCGGCGGTTTCGTTCTACTACGCCGGGATTGGTGACGCGGCGGACAGTGCGAGCCGATGGAGTGCATCTGGTTGAGCGAATCGAGGCCTCGGATGATGGTGATACGCTCGTTTCGCCCCCTCAGGCCACGGCGCAGCAGGCCATTCGGCGCGCGATTGCCATCGCTTTGGCCGTGGCCGAGGCATACGCTGAACAGACGCCGTTGGCCGATTTGAAGCGGGCCAATCTGGCGGGGGATCTGCCTGTCGCACGCAAGACCGAGTTTTCGGAGTTGCTGACGGCTGAGGCACTGATCACCTCTCATGTGCTCGGCAACGCGCTGGCTTACTTGATGTCGTCCCATCTCGGCGAAACTACCGTTGATCTGGGCGAGATCGAAGAAGTTCTGACCGACAATGGCCAGCTTGCCCTGCACGGTGCCTTGTGGGAGCTGGATCAGGTGCTGACCAAACACGCCCCCGACGACGCGCATCTGATCGCCGCCATCAGCGCCTATGCCGAGCAACTGATGGACAAGGTCGCCCTGCGTGCGCAATCCGCTGGCCATCTGACCCCTTTCCAAAACGCGGCCTGGCATATCGAGGCCGACGATCTGACGATCCGGGGATTTGAGCCGGCCTCTAAGGCCAAATCCACCACCCTGACCATGACTTTCAAGAAACCCAACGAGGTGGTCGGCAACCATATCGCCAAGTATCAGGCGATGAAGTTGGCCAAGATGCTGATGGCCTACGATTTTGACCGCCGCCTGAACCCCTTCGCTGAACTCGGCGGGTTTATCTTTACCTTCATGGGCGACGGCAAACCGGGCACCGGCAAGACCACTCTGATCCAGATGATGGCCGGGTTGATCAACGATTACTGTCAGAGCGCGGGCTATCCGTTTCGTTATCAGAACCTGAGCACAGACAATATCGACAGCTATCAGGGGAAATCCGGCCAGAACGCCAAGGCGTTTATTAACACGATCATCGATCCCTCTGTCATCGGGTTTGGCACCATTGACGACATCGACCAGCTGGCGGGCAAACGCGGCGACCGGCAGTCCTCGGCCGGGCAGCTGGAAATCACCGCCGTGCTGATGGAAAACTTTGCGGGCGCAAACACCGTCGTGCGCGGCAATTGCACCTTTGGCATGTTCTCGAACTACCCCGAGAATGTAGACGACGCCCTGCGCCAGCGGGCGGGCGCGCGGTTCCTTGTTGACGGGCCGCAAACGCGTGAGGATTACATCGACATCCTGCACCTGCTGATGGGCCGCAACCACGACATCCCGCTGGGCGAACACGAAGCCTATGCCGCGCAGGAGATCAAGAAGGCCGTCGCCGCCAGCTTTGAAAGCCACGCCCGCCCGCATGAGGACGCCCTGATGCAGGTCTATGACCGGGTGTCCGGCGAGATCGGCCAGATGGACACGATTGCCAAGCTGGGCACCTATCTCAAGGCGATCCAACAGGCAGATGAGCGCTTCACCGGTCGCGCGATCAAGAACATCACCGACGCGGTCAAAGTCCGTGCGATGGACTTCGAACTGCCCGACGAATGGATGGAGAACCCCGACCTGTTCCTGTTCCGCGACTACGACACCAAGAAGGCCATGATCGAGGACCTGCGCCAGCCGATAACGGTTGAGATGGTGATACAGGAGATCAACCGCTACGCTGACAGCGAATTCCGCTATGCCGACAAGAGCGATGAGGTCGCCATCGAGAACGCAGTGCGTGAGATGGGCCGGATGGAAGAGGCCAAGCGGCGGTATCTGGAGGGGTAGGGGTGATTCTAGGAACGATATTCTTTCTATTAGCTTTATTGGCTCTATTGCCAGTTTTTCTAATAGTAATTGGCAAGTTCGACGGCTCCCTTTTTGACCGAGCCGAAAGCTTTATTTCGAGCTATGACAGCACGCTGCTATCGCTAGGCACGCTTTTTTTGGTGTCTACTTTGGCTTTTTGGTCGACGCACTTAGCAAACAAGTCCGCCGAGCGTCGCGAAAAATATAATCGCAGAATACAAACTAGCTTAAAGATGTCCGAATTCAGACTTAAATGGATAGAAGATCTGCGCGAGGACATCGCGTCGCTTCAAGCGGAAGTAATGAACTTCGGTGATGATGATTATGACTTCAAAGAGATAGCTCTCAAATTTCAAAGAATTTTCCTAATGTTGAATCCTGATGAGCAAGATACTGTTGAGCTGCAAAAGTGTGTTCACCGGATTACTCAAGCAATGAAGGACGAGGACGAAGATAAGAAAATCGATGAGGTAAAGTCTCTGCACCAAACATCTACTAAAATTCTAAAGGCCGAATGGCGCCGACTTAAATCAGAGTTGGAAGATGCCCAGTTAATGGATTTGTAGAATGATCCGCCTCATCGAAAAAGGCCTGATGTTCGGCAATCTCGTCCACATCTCCAGCCCGGCTTTAGTCGAGCGGTATAACCGCGCGTTGCAGCATCTGGCGGGCAAGACCACGGCGTTGACGGATTTCCATGTGGATATTTCGGGCTATTCGCCGGAGGTGGGGATTGAGCTGGAGGATGAGCTCTACCTCAACCCCAACGGGGTCAACCGGCAGTTCATCCTGCTGACGACCGAGCAGAAACGCGCGCCTTTGCTGAACGTCAAATTCTCGACCTCGCGCGACATTCTGCGCGAGTTTATCGAGATGAACGAGGCGCAGTTGTTCGCCCTGACCGCCACCGATGCGGTAGCCGGAGAGTTGGTGAACTCGGTCTTCAAACTCACCACGTCAAATGATCTGCTGAACCTGCGCAAGATCGAGATTGAGGCCGATACTGCAGGCGGCACCCTGCGCAAGGCCGAGCAGCTGGCGGGCATGGTTGAAAAGTTCAAAACCGCCGAGGATGCCTGGTTCGATGACGTGCTGATCGCCCGGATGATCGAAACGGCGAAAGAAACCGGAGACGTCACCCGCAACCCGGTCAACCTCCGCCACACGGCGTTTGAGCAGCGCAACTTCTGGACGGCGCATTTCGGCGGGCTGTACCTGTTTCCCGACATGGATCACCCGGCGGCGATTTGCATGGGTGAAAAGCCCGACGATCTGAAAATCAAGTACACGTTTGACCCGTCTCAACGGAACCAGATTGCCAAATTCCTCGACTATAACGATCTGGTGGAACCCATCGTAAAGGCGCGCGGCGTGGATGCGGCGGCGATCCTTCAGCAAAAGATGGATTTTCTGACCATTGCCGCCGCCGCAGATGCTGATGTTGATCTGATGGGGCTGGATCGCCGCGATATGAGGCGTTTGGCGCGAAACCACTCGGATCGCTTGCCTGAGGCATATCACGGTCTCGCCCAACTCTTGCGCTGGGCGACGGATGGGGGGCCTTGGCCGCGGATCACCTCGGACCATCCGGCGTATTTCTACACGTTGCGCGCCGCGGATACGCCATACCGCGATTTGGTGAATATGTTGCTGTCCGAACTGGCTCCGCTGGACCCCCGCCAGATGTTCATCTGTCACAAAGAGCTGTTCTACAAAACCTATGCCACGTGGCCCGAGGCCAAAAAGGCCTATGTTGCCGAGTTTCTGGCCCGCGAGTATCAAGTGGATAAATCCGGTGCCCGTGCGGCTCTGTTCGGTCATGAACCGGACATGAGCGGAGAAGATCGTGTCAGCGATACAATCATCGCGCGGGTCGGCCCCTGGGGCGCAGTCGGGAGGAGTTGATATGTTCGGAGCGATGCGCCTGTTTCTGGTCCTGCTGGTTCTGCAGACAATTGCTTACTTCGCGCTGTCGCTTTATTCGCGCGGCGTCCGCCGTCGTAAGCTTGAGACGTGGTGGGATGAGAAGGGCAAACAGGGAAACAAAGAGGCTTTTGTGGAACGCGGGCTGCACGTCTATGATAATTCGTTCCGGCGCAAACTGATCCTGGCGGTTTATATTGTCCCTTGGGTGGCAATCGGCGCATTGATCTACATCGTGAATTATATGTGAGGGTTACAGCATGGCCTATGTGAAATGGGCATTCATTATCATCTTCTGGGGCAGTGTCGCTGTGATCCTGCAATATTCGCTGCCGCAGCATGATGTCGTGCGCATCGTCAACACCTATGAAGAACGGCAAGACCTGAACGACTGGACCCGTATTTTCTGGTCCGAGCCCGAAGATCAATCCGCCAGCCTGTCGAACCGCGACGTACAGTTTATCCAGGCCGTCCGTGCTAACGGGAAGCCCATTGTCTACCGGAACGAGGATACCGGCTGGGGCTGGCCTTTCTATTTCAAGTTCGACACCGCCAACCTGTATACCGAGGCCAATGACGCGATCTCGGACAAGAACAACCCCGACTGGGTGGTAGTAACCCACTATGGCTGGCGCAATGAGTTCATGTCGATCTTCCCTAACGCCGTCTTTATCAAACCGGTCGAGGGGCCGGACGTGCGGATCATCCCGTGGTTCAACATAGTTTTCCTGACGGTCTTTGCTGCCATTGTCTGGGCGCTTTGGGTACGCTGGCGCCGGTTCCGGCAGGCGCGGATCGACCCGATGCTCGAGTCGATGGAAGACGGGATCTATGCCGCAGGCGACGCCATCGATGAACGACGCAGTCGATTCCGCCGCTGGCTGGATAGTTGGAAATCGAAATAGGGACCCGGCCAGTGAAGGGGGCCTCTATCGTACGATGAATTCGGCATGCAGGGCGCCCGCGGCTTTGATCGTTTTCAGAATGTCGATCATGTCGCGCGGCGAAACCCCCAGGGCATTCAGGCCTGCCACGACCTCAGATAAGGTGGTGGCTTCTGGGATTTCGGCCAGGCCGGTGCCTTCTTCCTCTTCGATGCCGGCGAAGGTTCTGGGGACCACTACGGTCTCTCCGTCAGCAAAGGGGTTGGGTTGAACCGCGATCGGAGCCTCCTCTACCGTCAGGGTCAGGTTGCCTTGCGACACCGCGACCCGAGATATCCGAACCTCTTGCCCCATGACGATCGTGCCCGAGCGCTGATCGACCACAACGCGGGCCTTGGTTTCAGGCTCAACTAGGATGTTTTCGATCCGACCGATTGCATGCGCTGTCGACGCGGACTGAGTGGCCGCGATGTTCAGCTCAACGGTTCCGGAATCGCGCATGATGGCCACGGCGCGGTTGAATTCGCGGTTGATGGCCGTTTCGATCCGGCCCGCTGTCGTAAAATCAGGCTCACGCAGGGCCAACCGCATTTGGGTCAGGGTAGACAAGTCAAAGTCGATCTCGCGCTCGACCCGCGCGCCGGATGGGATCACGCCCGAGGTCGGAACGCCCCGGACGACGGTCGCGGCCTCACCCTCAGCCGATGCACCACCTGCCAGCACTGTGCCTTGGGCAACAGCGTAGATCTGCCCGTCCGCCGCGTTCAGCGGGGTCATGATCAGCGTGCCGCCCAACAGGCTACTTGAATCCCCGATGGCCGAGACAGTGACGTCGATCTGCCCTCCGACCCGCGAAAACGGGGGGAGGCTGGCCGTCACAAGGACGGCGGCCACGTTCTTGGGGCGAAAATCCTCGCCATTCACATTCACGCCCAGCCGTTCGAGGATGTTGGACATGATCTCTTCGGTGAAGGGGGAATTCCGCAACCCGTCGCCGGTTCCATTCAGGCCGACGACCAGGCCGTAGCCGACCAGATCGTTGCCGCGCACCCCATCGAAATCAACCAGATCTTTCAGACGGATTGCGCCGGCGAACGCAAGGCTGGGCATCAGAGCCAGAAGAAAAACAATAACCCTCATCTCAGGAAATTCACAAGTGAGAGGTTCGCATTACGAACGGTGACGGAATAGAGGCTTTCCAATTGGAACTGCACGGCCTGAAGCTTGGTGGCCGTTTCATAGGGATCGGCCTCAATCAGGGCGTTGCGGGTGTATTCCAGACTGGTGCGCGCGGCGGCGTTTCGGCTTGTCGCCTGTTCGACACGCGCTTCGGCTGCACCGACCTCGGCCCGCAAAATGACCGTATCATCCTGAGCATTTGCCAAGGCAACACCCAATTGCTTGAACAACCCGGTGCGCTGATCGTTTGGCACCGCCAAAGCGTCGTCGGCAACCAGTGCGGCGACAGCAACTTCCCTGAGCGCCGCCTTCAGCGTTGGGTCCGTTGCCGTGATATCGAGAGTAATGCGTTCATTCTCGGCAATCTGCATGGACGGCAGTGCAGCGTTCGACCCTTGGTAGATGACCGCGTCAAAACCTGGTGGGTCGTTGAACCAAGCCTCGGCTGCGTTGCGAATGTCAGTCACACTCACCAAGCCCGTTAACTCAGCCTCAAGCGCGGTCAGCAAGGTCTCGGCCGATGGCAGCGGCGAGACATCCGTCGCGGTGCCCGAAAACAAACTGCGGCCGCCAATCCGGGTGTTCAGCGCGGACATCATAGTGCCTAACTCATTCCGCGCTTGGACCGAGGCCTGCTCATGCGTCACAGCGTGGTTCGCCGTGCCAAAGGCCAGCAAAGTTGCTGTCATCTCGCCGGTTGACTCACTGAATACGCTAAGGCTTTGCTGCATGGCGTCCGAGAACAGCTTGGCCTCGGACGTAGCGATGCCAAACGCATCCAAATGCGTCAGGCTGCGGTCCAAATCGAGAAGATGCGAATAGTCGCCGCCCAGATGGCCTGAGACGCCCTGCACCTTTCCGGTCGACATTTCATACGACAGGGTTTCAATCTGTTGCTTGATCTGGGTGGACCGGGTCTGCAAGGTCAGACCTCGGGCCAGATCGCCTATGGATGTCAGCGTCATGTTTATAGTCTCAATAGAGTGTCCATCAGCTCATCCACGACCGAGATGAGACGCGCATTGGCCGCGTAGGCCTGTTCGATCTGCATCAGCTGTTGCAGTTCCTGATCGGTATCAACGCCCTGCTCCGCCTCTAGCTGCTGCATCTGCTTCTGGGCACCGGTGGCGAATGTTTTGCGTTGTTCGGCGACATAGGCATCTGCGCCAACGCGCGACATCATAGCCTCGGCGATCTCAGAGGCGCGCATATTTCCGGTGCCAAAGATCGCCCCTGCGACCGGGCGGGCTTCGATCAGAGCGGCGCTGAACGCCTGCAGCTGGGTCGAAGCTCCGGGGTCATTCGGGGCAGCTGCGCCGAGACCAGCGCGCAGCCTCCAGCTGTCTCCGCCGGAATCCGGGTCGACGACCGCGTTGAGGTTGATGCGAGAGGCAAGCCCCGTCAGCATTGTCAAATCCAGACGGTTGCCGCCGTCTGTGAACAAACCCGGATCGGTGGCCAATGCCGTTGGATCCAACCCGGGTGTTTCAAACCGTTCCACAAGATCGCGCGTAACTGTGTCGAGCTGGGTTTGCACTTCGGGGGCAAGTTGGTCGCGGATTTCAAATTGGGCCGCCAGCGCACCACCACGGATCTGAGCGGAATCACCGCTGGTCCGGACCGGGTTTCCGTTCATCTCCAGCCCCGACAGCAAGCCGTTGCCAACGGTCATATGAGGTTGAGTGTCGCCTGTGGTGGTAAAGGAAAACTCAGCCGCTTTGCCTTCAAGCAGGATCAGCCCGCCATCGGAGTAGAGAGAAACACGGTCATTGTCGCGCGGGACGACATTGACCGGAATCAGCTCATTGACCTGGTCGATCAGAACCTGCCGCTGATCCAGAAAGGCATTGATGTCACCGCCTGAGTTCCGGATCGCGGGAATTCTTGCGTTCAGATCCTCGATATCCCTGAGGGTCTGGTTCAGGCTGGCGATATGCGAGCCGATCGTCCGGTCTGCGTCCGAGCGCAGCTGCCGCAATCCTTCGGATGCCCGGTTCAGACTGGCGGCCAGGTCGCTGCCACTGCGGGCCACTTGATCCAAACGCTCGACCGAGTCAGGCAGGCTGGCGGCGGTGATCAGACTGCTTTCGAACTCGGCCAGACGATTGGAGAGAGATGCCGCGTCCTCGGGCGTGCCCACGACCCTTTCAAGCTGAGTGTGAAAGTCGGCCAAAGCGGATTGGTGCGACAGATCGGCGTCGGTGGCGCGGCGATTGGCCGTCAGAACCGGGTCCTGATGCCGAATGATGCCTGCGGTGCGCACGCCATTGCCTGAAATCAGGCTGGTGGTCAGCTCCAATGAGCGTTTCGCGTAGCCGGGCGTCAGGGCGTTGGCAATGTTTCCGGAAACGACCGACGCACCCCGGCTGGTGGCGGTCAGGCCGGTCATGGCGTTGTTCAAAGCTGTCGACAGGTTCATCCGACGGGTCCTTTCCGAGGGTCAAAGTCAGCGTTTGATATTGGTAGTTTCCTGCAGCATCTCATCGACGGTCTGGATCACCTTGGCGCTTGAGGAATAGGCGCGCTGTGTCTTGATCATCGAGGTCAGCTCGGTCGCGACATCCGTGGTGGATTCCTCGCGCGCGAAGGATACAAGGTCTCCGGTTGGGCCCTCGCCCGCATTCCACAGGAAGAACGTGCCACTCTCACGCGACGGTGCGTAGGTCTGGCTATCCAGCGCGGTCAGGCCGTTGGGGTTTGGGACATCTGCCAGAGGGATCTGGAACATGCGGCGGCTGACGCCGGTGTCGTAGAAGGCGTAGACATACCCGTTTTCATCGACCTGAACGCTGGTCATCGTTCCCACCGCTGACCCGTCGCGCGTGATCGAGACGGGGGCGAAGGTGTCCGACAATTGCGTGATCCCATCCGCATCGCCGATCTGGCCGATATTGATCTCCATCGGACCGCCCGCGACGTTCACCACCACGCTGCCGGTTGCTGGATCATACGCCCCACCTGTTACCGGAGTGACCGTGGCAAGCGTACCGCCTGCGGTCCGGCTGTCGGTGAAGGTCAGAGTGTACTCGCCGATCACCGTCCCGCCTGACGCTGAATCGCGCATGATCATGGTCCATTCATTGCTGGAGCCTGTGGCCGGAACGGTTGGTACCAGCTCGATATCGACGCTTTCGGATTTGCCCAGGTTGTCGAAATATTCAACGGACAGGGGCTGTGTATCACCTGGCGCGCCCGCATCTGTTGCGGTCGCGGGCAGGTTCATGCGCAGGTTCATCTGTGTTGTTGGGGCGCCTGACAGCTGGTTAACACTCAGCTGAATGGGCTCAAGCGCCGCTGGCGTATCCCGAGGCGCAGCAGGGATCGAGCCATCCGGGTTCGCGCGCCATCCCAGAAGCACCAGACCCGATTCGGTGACCAGATAGCCCTGATCATTGGTGCGAAACGACCCGGTGGTGGTCAGCAGCATCTCATTCGAGCCACCTGCAATCTGCGAGCTTGGCCGCACAGGCAGCATCCCCCGCCCACGCACCGCCAAATCGGTCGAGTTGTTCGTAGTAACCAGCGAGCCGCGTTGATCAATCAGCCGCTGGCTTGTAGTGCGCACACCACCGGCGGAATAGCTGCCCCCCTGGCCCGAGGTGACCATGGAGTGAAAATCCGTCTCCACCCGCTTGTAGCCGTAGGTCGAGGAGTTGGCGATGTTGTCTGAAATCGTAGCCAGCCTGTTGGCATTGGCCTTCAACGCCGCCACACCGGCATTCAGCGAAGAGGAAATGGTCATTGGCACGCCCTTCAGTTGCGTCAATCGTTGATGCAAAAGCTAACGCGCTGGGCCTTAACAGCGCGCTAACAGGTAAAATGCCACCTATCCTTTAGCGATTTCGCAAAAAGATCACCTCGATCCGGTTGTTGCGAACGGCCATGGGATTGCTGTTCGACAACTCTCGGTCCGCGTGCCCGGTCACCCGGTCAAGCCGTTGTTCTAAAAAACCTTTATCCTCAAGAAGCTGCCGGACAACCTGCGCCCGCGCGGTGGACAGATCCCAGGCCGGGTTGTCGGCCAGAACCACCGGAGACGCGCTGACATGCCCTTCGACGGCGACGTCATTGCGCACCAGATCCGATGATCGGGCCACCAACAGGGCAAGCGCGCGCATCATCGTGGTCGGCTTGTCTGTTCCCGATTCGAACAGAGGCTGATCCTCGGTGTCGAACAGTTCGACCACCAACCCTTCGTCGGTGACACGTGTGACGATGTGCTTCAGCACCTTGTCCGACACCATACTCTCACCCGTGCGCCCCAAAAGTTGCGCCTCGAGCGTCGAGAAATCCTCGGTCGTTCCCTTGCCTGCACCGTCGGCATCCACTCCGGTGGAGCCGCGCGCCTTTCGGGCATCGGTCGGGAAACGGGCGCTTGCACCCGATCCGTCCATCACCATCGTTTTCTCGGAAAACATGTTGTTGCCGCCAAAGGCCCCATCGCCCCCACCCGAGACCGGGTTCACCGGAATCGTTGGCGAGAAATAGTCCGCCAGCCCTTTGCGTTGTTTTTCGGTCGTTGCATTCAGCAGCCACATCAACATGAAGAAGGCCATCATGGCCGTGACGAAGTCCGCATATGCGACCTTCCACGCGCCACCGTGATGGCCATCGCCACCTGATGCACGCTTCTTCTTGATGATGATTGGCGCCGCATTGGTTTGCGCACCCATCTCCACCACCTTTTTTCACCCAGTTACAGTCGTAGCAGTGCAGGTCTTAAGGGCGGCTTAACACTTAAAATGCTTCGGATTTCGCCTCATCGCGGCAAGCCCGCCGACGCCCTGCGCAGGATCAGGGACAACCGGTTGAAGCTGTTCTCAATGCCCTCCGGATCGGTTTTGCCGAAGAAGCTGTCCAGCTCATCATGAACACGCACGGCCTGATCCAGCAGCGGGTCCGAACCCTCGGCATAGAGACCCGCCCGGATCATCACTTCGGACTGCTCGTAGCTGCCCACCAGTTTGCGGGTCTCCGAGATCATCTGGTTCTGGGCCTCGGTCGCGGCGGCAGGCAGGCTGCGCGACACCGACCGGCTGAGGTCAATGGCGGGGAATCGCCCGCGCTCGGCGATGTCGCGGCTCAGGACGATATGGCCGTCCAGAACGCCACGCAAGATATCTGCAACGGGTTCGTCCATATCGGAGCCAGCGACCAGAACGCTGAAAACGGCAGTGATGTCGCCCTGCGCCTGTGTGCCCGGACCGGCGCGCTCACACAGATTGGCGATCAGGGGTCACCGACGGAGGGAACCCACGCAGTGAGGGGGATTCCCCCATCGCCACGGCGATTTCACGATGCGCCTCGGCGAAGCGGGTAACCGAATCGGCCAGGAACAACACATTGAGGCCCTGATCGCGCAGATACTCGGCCACCGACATCGCCGACCACGCGCAGCGGCGACGGGCCAGTGCGGACTGATCCGAGGTCGCCGCCACCACAACTGCGCGTTTCATCGCCTCGGGGCCCAGCGCATGGGTCACGAATTCATTCACCTCGCGTCCGCGTTCCCCGACCAGAGCCACCACAACCGCATCCGCCTGCATCGACCGGGCCAGAGTCGCCAGCAGCGTCGATTTACCCACACCCGAGCCAGCGAATAGACCCACGCGCTGGCCCTGTACGATGGGCAGCATGGTGTTGAGCACAGACAGACCCGTGGCCATCCGCTCACCCAGCGGTTTGCGCTCTACGGCGGGCGGAGGAGGTTGCACAATGTCCCGCGCCTGCGCCCCCGGCAGCAACGGTTTTCCGTCCAGCGCCCGGCCAAACGGGTCAATGACCCGACCCAACCAATGCATCCCCGGCGCAAACTCTGGCGAGGCCTTCAGGCTCACCCGGTCGCCAAGGCTGACGCCATCGGGCGCAGAGCCGGGAATCATGTGGATATGCTCGGCCCCCACATGCAAAACTTCGCCCTCAAGATCAGGACCAGCGCGACGGTGGAGCGTCAACAGGTCACCGATTCCCGCATGTTCCGTCAGGCCGCTGACCTCGATCACCCCATGCGCCACGCCGGACACAAGGCCCATATGGCGCACCGCGGACAGCCTGTCGAATTCGTATTTCAGAAGCATCGGATCGAGATCGGACATTGTGGGTTCTCCAACTGGGTTCTGAAAACGGTTTCTAAAGGAATCGGGGTTAAGCCTTGATTGAAATTGATCGAGGGAGAAGCCCCGATGTTCTATGACCTGAACGTCTTTAAGACAGCGTACGCCATGGCAACCCACGCCGGACAACGGCAGGCCGTCATTGCGCGCAACATGGCCAACGCTGATACACCGGGCTACCAGCCCCGCGATATCGAGGCCTTCAACAACGCATTCGAAAATACCTCAGCCAAGACCGAAATGACCGCCACCCGGCAGGGTCATCTGAACGGCAGCAGCCCATCCGGGCAGAGCTGGGCCGAGTTTGAGGCTGAGCCGCGCGGTGATCCCAATGGCAATGGCGTTTCGTTGGAAGGCGAGATGCTCAAAGCGATTGAGGTCAAGCGTCAGCACGACCGCGCTCTGGCGATCTATCGCTCGTCCATTGGCATTCTGCGCACCAGTCTGGGCCGTGGGTAAGGAGCGTTTGATGTGAGCGATTTTTCCCATTCCCTATCCGCCTCGGCCAGTGCTTTGCGCGCGCAGGCGGCCCGTTTGCGGCACGTGTCCGAGAATATCTCTAACGCGGATACGCCCGGATACCGGCGCAAAACCGTCCCGTTTGAGACGGTTCAGCAGGATGGCAAGGCAATGGTGCAGGCGGGCCGTGTGCAGCTGGATCGCCGCGACCTGTCGCGCATTCACGATCCAAGCCACCCGCTTGCGGATGAAAGCGGGCACTACCTCGGCTCGAATGTCGATCTGATGATCGAGATCGCCGACGCGCGTGAGGCCCAGCGCAGTTACGAGGCCAACCTCAAGATGTTCGATCAGACGCGGCAGATGTCGTCGTCCCTTATGGAATTGCTTAGAAAATAAAGGAGAGCCAGAATGGATATCCGATCCCTGACCGCCGTACAGAACTACACGGTGGCCCGACCTGCAACGCAGGCCAATCCCGACCATGCAGGCATGGCACAGGGCCTGCGTTCAACGTTTCAGGACTTTGCCACAACCCTCAAGCAAAGCGAGCAGATATCGCAGGCCGCGATGACCGGGCAGGCCGATCCGCATGCGCTGGTGCAGGCTCTGGCCCAGACTGAACTTGCGGTCGAAACGGCCGTGATCGTCCGTAACAAGGTGGTCGAGGCCTATCAGGAAATCCTGAGAATGCCGGTCTGAGCCATGCTGAGCGAAGGTCTTTTCTACGACATCGTCCGTCAGGCGCTTTGGGTCGCAGTGATCACCTCGGTCCCGATCCTGACAGTGGCGCTGATCTCGGGCCTGATCGTGGGCCTGTTTCAGGCCCTCACCTCGGTGCAGGAGATGACGCTGACCTTCGTGCCCAAACTGATCGCCATCGTTGTCGTGTTCTGGATTTCGATGGGGTTCATGACCCAGACACTTGTCACGTTTTTCACGGGAACCCTGGTTCCGCTGATCGCAGGAGGTCGCTGATGGATACCGCCTATGTCACCCTGTCCCGCCAATCCGGGCTGATGAATGAAATGCGGCTGGTGGCGAATAACATCGCCAATGCCAATACCACCGGCTATCGCGCGCAGGGGCTGGTGTTCTCGGAATTTGTCCGCGACATGCGGGGCAATCCGTCCCTGTCCATGAGCCGGGCCGAGGTGCGCAATACCTCCCAGCAGCAAGGTGTCCTGACCGAAACCGGAGGGCAGTTCGACTTTGCCATCGAGGGGGACGGCTTCTTCATGGTGGAAACACCCGAAGGCAACCGCCTGACCCGCGCGGGCAGCTTCTCCCCCAATGCCGAGGGCGACCTGGTCGCACCGGATGGCGCGCGGGTGTTGGACAGCAATGGCTCGCCGGTTTTCATCCCGCCCGATGCGGCCTCGATTGATGTGGGCAGCGACGGGACGCTCAGTGTCGAAGGGCAATTGCTGGGTCAGATCGGGGTCTACCGCGTCGAAGACCTCAAGGATCTGGTGCGCGAGGGCAATACGCGGTTCAGCACGACAGGCAATATTGACCCGGTTGATGAGCCGGTTGTCCTGCACCGATTTCTCGAAGGCTCGAATGTCAACGCCATCGCTCAGGTGACTCGGCTGATCGAAATTCAGCGCGCCTACGAACTGGGTCAGAGCTTTCTCGAAACCGAACATGAACGGGTACGCGGCGCGCTAAAAGCGCTGATGCGCTAAGAAAGGAGACACCCCATGCGGGCATTGAAAATCGCGGCGACGGGTATGACCGCGCAGCAAATGCGGGTCGAGACGATCTCGAACAACCTCGCGAATATGAACACCACCGGATACAACGCACGCCGGGCCGAGTTCGCGGATCTGCACTACCAACAGATGGCGCGGGCCGGCGCGGTCAATGCCTCAGACGGGACGGTGCTGCCAACGGGTATTCAACTGGGTCTGGGCGTTCGCCCGGCGGCTGTGACGGTGCAGCTGGCACAAGGGGCCGTATCGGCCACGGGCAATGATCTCGACGTGGCCATCGAAGGGCGCGGCTATCTTGAGGTGACACTGCCCAGCGGCCAAGCTGCCTATACGCGCGATGGCAGTCTGAAACGCTCGGCCGAAGGGCTGATCGTGACATCGGACGGGTTCGCCGTCTCACCCGAGATCACAATCCCAGATGACGCTCGGTCCATTTCGATCAACGCGTCAGGCGAGGTCTACGCCTATTTCGACGATGCGCCCGAAGGCCAACGGTTGGGCGAGTTCACCTTGACCAGTTTCTCGAACGCCAAGGGTCTGGAGGCCATAGGCAGCAACCTGTTCAAAGAGACCGAGGCCTCTGGCGCACCGGTGCAGGGCGTCCCAGGTGAGGACGGGCTGGGCACATTGCGGCAGGGATACCTTGAGGACAGCTCGGTCGATGCCGTGCGCGAAGTGACCGAACTGATCGAGGCCCAGCGGGGCTATGAGATGAACGCCAAGGTCATCACCGCCGTCGATCAGATGATGAGCGCAACGACGCAGGTGCGCTGATGCGTGTGTTGCTGCTTGGCCTGATCCTGTTGGCTCCGGTTGGGGCCCTAGCCGAGATTGTGGTGCCGACCCGAACGATCCGCGCGAAAGAGATCATCTCGTCCGCAGATCTTGAGACAAAGCCCCGTGACCTGCCGGGGGCTGTAACCGATCCGAATGCGTTGATCGGGCAGGAGGCCCGCGTTGCGCTCTATCCCGGCCGACCCATTCGCGCGGCGGATGTCGGTCCACCTGCGCTTGTGGATCGCAATGATCTGGTCGTTCTGGTGTTCAGCAGCCAGCCGCTGTCGATCACCACCGAAGGCCGCGCGCTGGGCCGGGGCGCGGTGGGGGACCGGATTCGCGTAATGAACCTGTCCTCGCGGACAACAGTGACGGGCCGTATCCGGTCTGATGGTCAAATCGAGGTAAAATGATGTCTGGATTGTCAAAACGGCTTCTTCTTGCGGTACTTACGATTTCGGCCTGCGGGCGGTTGGATCACCTGGGCAAACCGCCCAGCTTCACCCCGACCGAGAATTCGCCGGAACAGGTGGCGATGCTGTGGCCGGGCCTGCCCTTGCATACTCAACCGCAGCGAACGGTGGATCGGTCGTCGCTTTGGAGTGGGGGGCAGCAGTCGCTGCTTGGTGACCAAAGGGCCATCAAGAAAGGCGATATCCTGACCGTCGTGATCGAGCTGGACGAAGAGGCTGAGATTTCCAACAACACCAACAGGTCGCGGTCAGGATCTGAAAATCTGTCGGCGCCGCACCTGTTCGGATTGCCACAAAGGGCACAGGACAAACTGCCCGAAGGGGCCTCGTTCGACGAGGCCGTTGGGATCGAATCTGAGGCCTCAAGTTCCGGCCGCGGATCGGTGCGACGGAATGAGAAACTGACCCTGCGCGTGGCCGCAACGGTGATCGATGTGCTGCCGAACGGAGTGCTGTCGATCTCGGGCGCGCAAGAGCTGCGCGTGAATTTCGAACTGCGAGAGCTGCTGGTGGCAGGTTATGTGCGCCCACAGGATATCTCGCGCAAGAATGAGATCACCTATGACAAGATCGCCTCGGCGCGTGTGTCCTATGGTGGTCGCGGGCAGATCACGGATGTGCAACAGCCGCGCTACGGCCAGCAGATCCTCGATACCGTTTTGCCGTTCTAAGGAGTTCTCATGATCAAGAAACTGCTTCCTGTGATCTTTTTGGTTGTTGGCACGAGTGCCGGCATCGGCGCTGGGAAATTCCTTGGCGGCGGCGAGGTGAAGGTCGAGTCTGAGAAGGCCGCAAAGGTTGAAAAGGCGGACAAAGAAACAAAGGAAAAGCCCGCCAAGTCCAAGGAAAAGGACAAAGGGAAAAAAGGTGAGGGTGGAGGCTTCGAGTACCTGAAGCTCACCAAGCAATTTGTCGTGCCGATCGTGGAGGATGAGGAGATCTCAGCCCTCGTCACCATGTCCCTGAGCCTTGAGGCAAACTCGGCCATCACCGAAACCTTCTACGCGATCGAGCCAAAGCTGCGGGACGGTTTTTTGCAAGTGTTGTTCGATCACGCCAATACCGGAGGGTTCGACGGTGCTTTCACGCACTCCGACAACCTCGGCACCTTGCGAAAATCTCTGCTTGAGGTGGCGAAGAAGGATCTGGGCGACGATGTCTCCAAGGTTTTGATCATGAGTGTCAGCCGCCAGGATACCTGAGGTCGTCACGGTTTAGGCCGTGACCGCGCGCGTTTTTGTTCGGCCTTGAGGGTGTCATTCAGGCGTTCAACGGCTTGTTGGCGCCCAAAGGCCTGACGCAGTTGCTGCAGGGCTGCAAGTTTCTGTGCCCGGCATCGCGCCAATTCCATGTTCAATTGCCGCCGTGTCGCGGCCTCCCACCCGTTCCACAAGACATCGGTTCCGGTGATCTGATACCCATCGGGCACCGCACTGTCTTGTCGGGTTTGCACGACCTGTGCGTCCAGACGCGCCAACTGAGCCTGCACACGCGCTTCGGCCTCCAACACGGGGCGCAGCTTTTGATATTCGCTTTGATAGACCGCTTCGGTGACTGACTTCAGGGCGGGCAGTTCATGGCGTTTCATACAATCTGTCCTTTCGCGCGCTTTCGCATGGCTTCGGCAAACCGGATCGCAGCGGCGACCGGGCGGTAGTGCTCTTCGGCGATCTCCTGCCCGATCTCGACGGTTGCGTGAATCGCGCGCGCCGTTGGCGGGTCCGAATGGATGGGCACGCCAGCCTCGCCCGCTGCCGACCGGATCGCGGCGGCTACCTCGTCGACACCCTTGGCCACACAGACGGGTGCCGCCCCAGCTGACCGGGACCATTTCAAAGCGACCGCGTAGTGGGTCGGGTTCACGATCACGACGTCGGCTTTCGGCACATCGGCCATCATCGGATTGGTCGCAACCTCCTGTGCCCGCGCGCGGCGCTGTTGTTTGACATGCGGGTCGCCTTCGGCGTCCTTGGTCTCATCCTGGATTTCCTTGCGCGACATCCGGTTCTTGCGCATGTGCTCAGCATATTGCCAAACGTAGTCGACGACCCCGATCGCAAGTGCGATGGCGATTACGATGAACAGAAAGCGAAACAGCAGGTTCATCATCAGCAAGATAGAGCTATGGGCTGGAGCGGCGCTGGCGGAAACGATCTCGGTCAGGTTGGCCTTGAGGAACAGGGCCAGACAGGTGCCGTAGATCAGCAGTTTGGCAAAGCTCTTGGCGAATTCGAACAGCCCGCCCCTCCCGAACTTGTTCTTGGCGTTTGACAGGAGTGAGATCCGCGAGAGCTTGGGTTGTAACTTGGTGGGCGCAAAAATCAATGCGCGCTGGGCGATGAGGCTCAGCAAAACCGCCGCCGTCGGAAGCGCAAACAGAAGGGCCACCGGCGAAAGCGCGCCCTTCAGCATTCCGGCGACCGGTGCTGTTGCAGGCCCCGATGTAACAAGCTGAGCGATGTCATCCGACTGGTCGATCAGAACCACAAACAGCGTTCCCATTTGATCACCGGTGAACTTGCCGACCGTCAGCAGCGCGATCAGCAACCCGGTATAGGCGGCAACAACAGACAGATCGTTGGACTTTGCAACCTCACCTTTTTCGCGTTCTTTCTGTAGCTTCTGAGGCGTCGGGTCAAAGGACTTGTCACTGTCGTCGTCGGTGCTCATCGACCGGACTCCAGTGGGTTGAGGGTAAATGAAAACAACGCATCTGCCCAAACAGACAGGATCAGGGGTGCCCCGGCAAATAGCAGGAACAACCCGGCAAAGGTGATGGCGGGGGCACCGACAAAGGCAACCATCAGCTGCGGCATGGCCCTGTTGATGACCCCGAGGGCGAGGTTGTAGATCAAGGAGGCGATCACGAACGGGGTTGCCAGCGCAAAGGCCAACCCAAAGTTGTGGGCGACTTGCCTGATGCCCCATTGTGATAGGTCAGGGGCCGAAAGGGCCCGCCCCATCGGGAACATCGCGTAGCTGTGGATAAGGAACTCGGCAACCCGGATGTGCAGCCCCATCAGCGCCGCAAGGGCCAGTCCGGCCAAGGCTAGAAACATCCCCAACGCAGGGGCCGGGTCGGCAGCCGCGCCACCCAGAAGCTGAGACAGCGAGGTCGATTGCGCCGCAATGGACCCGGCGGTCTGCAGGGCCAGCACAAACAGGCGTAACCCGATGCCTAGAACCATGCCGATCAGAACCTCGGTGCCGACCAGGCGCGCCATCGGCAGCAGGCCCGGATCGGATTGCGGGGAAGGCACCGCAGGCAACACGATCAGGGTAAAGGCCATGGCGACCGCAAGCTTGACCCGGATCGGGATGCTGCGTTCCCCAATAGCGGGCAAGAGGGTGACCACAGCGGACACCCTCAGAAATACGGCAAACACGTGCCACAACCCCGTGCCGAGTTGCCCCAACAGCTCGGGCGGCAGGGCAATCATGCGAGTACGGTTCCGACCAGGGCGGGGCGAGCTTCGAGCCCGATTTCCTCGAAGGAGAGAACCGGATTGGACACCCCGCGCGCCTGCATGATCGAGCGCAACAGGCGGCGCCGGCGGGTTGAGGTCACAACGGCCGGAAACAACCCGTGATCAGCGGATTGTGCGACGCTGTCCACCACTCCATCGGCCAGCTTGTTGAACAGGTTGGGGGGCAGCGCCACGTCCAGCCCGGCGGCGGGGCCGTCGATCTGGTAGCTGGCGAACGTATCCTCCCATTCCGGAGCCAGTTGGATCAGTGGGATCGAGCCATCCTCACGCTTCATTTCGGCCACCAGCTGGAAGCCCAGCCGTTGGCGGACCAGTTCGCAAATGCCTTCGGGCTGAGTGGTGGTTAGGCGTGCTTCGGCCACGCTTTCAAGGATCAGGGCCATGTTGCGGATCGAGACACGCTCATCCAGTAGCAGCCTCAGAACCGCGTGCAGCGTGTCGATCGGTACCTTGTCCGGGATCAGCTCATCCAGCAGTTTGCGGTTTGCCTCGGCCCGGACGGGATCGCTGAGGCGGGTCATTTCGGACAGCAGACGCCGCAGGGATTTCAATGTCAGAAGGCGTGAGAAGTTCTGCTTGATGATCTCCAACACGTGGGTCGCCAGAATTTCGGGCGGTGAGACGATGGTGGCGCCGTTCAGAGCGGCATCCTCTTGATCTTTTGGCAGAATCCAGCGAGCGGGGGCGCCGTAGACAGGCTCGGTCACGTCATTGCCGTCGGGCAGAAACTCATGCCCGTCTTGCACCAGCGCCAATACCAGATCGGGGTTCAGCACGCCGCGCGCTTGTTCGACGCCCTGCACCTTGATGACATAGGTGCCGGTGGGCAGATCGGCGCGGTCGGTCAGGCGGATCTCGGGCAGGATGAGGCCAAAGGACGAGGCCACATAAGTCCGCATATTCGCAATGCGCGCGTCTAGCCCGGTTCCGGGGTTTAGCACCATGCTGACAAGGTCGGGCGCGAACTCCAGATGTACATCGTCCAGATCCAGAATATCGCCAATGGCTTGCGAAACAGGGGTTTCCGCTTCGGGCGAGGGGGTCTGGGCCTGAAGCGTCTCGGCCTTCTGCTTTTGATGGACCCTGTAGGCCGCGTATCCCAAGACACCCGCGCCCAGCATGAAAGGCAGGAAGGGCAGGCCGGGAACGAGGGCGAAGAGAACCATCAACACAGCCACTGTGCCCAGCGCGGCCGGGTGTTTGCCAAGTTGCGAGAAGATGGCATTGTCGGTCGCGCCCTGTGTGCCGCCGCGCGCGAGCAACAGGGCCGAGGCGATGGAGATGATCACCGCCGGGATTTGTGAGACCAGACCATCGCCCACGGTCAGAATGGCGTAGGTTTCAAAGGCGGATGTGACCGGCATGCCATGCACGATCACGCCCATGACCAGTCCCATCACAAGGTTCAGCAGCGTGATCAGCAGCCCGGCGACTGCATCACCTTTGACGAATTTCGACGCGCCGTCGAGCGAGCCAAAGAAGGTCGTCTCTTGCTGTTCGCGTTCGCGCCGCTCTTTGGCTTGCTGGTGGTCGATGGCCCCGGCAGACATGTCGCTGTCGATGGCCAGCTGTTTGCCCGGCATTCCGTCCAGAGCAAAGCGTGCGCCGACCTCGGCCATCCGCGCAGCGCCTTTGGTGATCACCATGAAATTCACGATCAGCAGGACGCAGAACACCACTAGGCCCAGAAAGATACTGCCGCCCATCACGAAGTTGGCGAAGCCTTCGATGACGTTGCCCGCCGCATTTGGCCCGATATGGCCCTGACCGATGATCAGTTTGGTGGATGAGACGTTCAGCGACAGCCTCAGCATCAGCGAGGCCAGCAGGATTATCGGGAAGGATGAGAAATCCAGCGGGCGTTCGATGAACAGGGTCAGGGTGAAAATCAGAATGGCCAGCGCGAAGGAGGCGGCCAGCCCCACATCCAGCACCCAGGCCGGCATTGGCAGGATCATCATCACGATGACGGTCATCAGCGCCAGTGCCAAAAGGACGGTGGGCGAGAACAGGGACCGGGCGTTTGTGGTGGGCACGCTGACCTCCTAGTTGAATGCGATGAAGGCGGTGGCAGCACCCGCCGCCGGAACCAGAGACCCCAGAGATCCACCATTGGATTCAACTGGTTGTACCGGGATCAGCGGAGCGGATGCCCCTGTGAAAGGGTCCCGCGATGCCACATGAGTTTGGGGTGGAACGGACCCGTCCAGCTGAGCCAGAACGGTCTGGAACCGACCGCGATAGGCCTCGGCCAAAGACGGCGTGCGCGAATGATAGGCCCCGGCGGCGGCGGGCCACGATCCAAGCTCGGCATAGAGGTCTTTGAGAAACCTTGCGGCGTAGGTGGCGTTTTCCTGCGGGTCGAACATCGCGTCGATTGAGCGAAAGGCCTTGCCGTGCCAGCGGTAGTTGATTTGAAAGCACCCGACGTCAAAGATGCGCTTGCCGGCTTTGAAAATCCGGAAAACATAGGTTTTTGCCTCAACCTCGGAGGTGAACCAATAGCCCTGCCCTTCGACATTGATGGTCCAGGGCCAGGGTTGCAGCCGCCCGTCATGGGTGCGCCCCGTCTCAACCCGTGAAATGGCGCGCAGCACGTCCAGTGGTACGCCTTCGGACAGTGCGGCGCGGCGTGCGGCCTGATCGCAGATATCACCCGTTCGGGCATCCGGCATGGCACGCCCGACCTGCGGTATCAGCGCAAGCGTCAGCACAAAGATGATCGAGACGAAACGATGGGGCATTCTGCCGGTCCGGGATTCGGGTCATTCCGGGCCAAGCTAGCCAGTCATCGGTTTACAGAGGGTTATCGCCCCATCATTTTCGGTCGATCCGACGCCCGAACACGACGCTGGTATTGGTTCGCAGAACGCCGGGGATTTTGGCCAGTTCATCGACCAGAATATCCAGATCCTCGATCCGGGGGGCCTCGGCAGACAGCAGCAAGTCAAATTCGCCATTGATCGAAAGGCAGCGTTTGACCTCGGGATAGGCCTCAAGCCGTTTGATGATGCGGGTGGTTTCCTTTTGCTGGACCTCAAGCATCACGATCACCTGCACGCGCGGGGTATCGTCGGTGGCATGCAATTGCACGGAATAGCCCGCAATCACGCCACGCTCTTCCATGCGTTTGATCCGCTCATGCACGGTAGTGCGGGCCACGCCCAGCTTGGCCGCGATATTCGTGGTCGATTCACGGGCATTGTGCTGCAGCGCGGTGATGATGCGGCGGTCGAGCTGATCCATGGGGCCTCCGGCAGGGTCGCTTTGGTTTACGGTAGAAGCGCCCGGAGGCTCAAGGCTTCTGCGCCGAGGGGGCTTTGTCGGATCGCGGCCAGATGACCAGTGCAGCAGCGATGCCCAAGGCAGAAACGCAGGTTGTGGTGGTCATGACCACGGTTGCGCCGAAACGGGTCATCAGCCACCCCGATAGTGGATAAAGGACCAGCCAGCAGGCATGTGATAGGGTGAACTGGGCGGCAAATACGGCGGGTCGGTCCTCGGGCCGGGCCGAGCGGGTCAAAAGGCGGCCCGAGGGGGTCAGGGTCATCGAATAGCCGAAGCCCACGCAGGCCCAGAAGGCCGTGAGCAGCGGTAGGGTGAGTGCTCCGGATGTCATGGCTGCTCCGGCCATGGCAAGTACGCCAAGTGTCGCCCCGGTCAGCATGACCCGACGGTCCTTGAACCGATCTAGCAGAGAGGGAAGTATGAAGGCCGCGATCATCGAGCCGCCGCCGAATCCGGCCAGGGCTATGGCCACGGCGCTTTCGGACAGACCCAGTTCCGCGCGCACAAGGACCACAGTATTGACGATCACCATTGAGCTGAGCGCGGCTGCAGACCAGCTGAGTGCCAGAAGGCCGCGCAAACGTGTTGTCGATAGATAGATGCGGATGCCGCGCGTTGTCCGGTCGTATATTCCGCGTCGCTCTGTGGGTTTGGGCGAGGGCAGAACAACGGACACCACCAGCAGCGCCGAGGCAATAAACCCAGCTCCGGTCCCCCAAAACAGCGTGTCAAAACTGACAAAGACCAACAACGCAGCCGCCAGCATCGGGCTGAGCAGGCTTTCCAGATCATAGGCAAGGCGCGACAAGGACAGCGCGCGCGTGTAGTCCTGCTCATCCGTCAGGACGTCGGGAATAGTGGCCTGAAACGCGGGGGTGAAACCGGCTGAGGCCGATTGCAGGACGAAGATCAGCACATAGACCTGCCAGACCTCGGACACGAAGGGCAGGCACAGGGCGACCGCGGCCCGGATCAGATCCAGCACCACCAGCATCCTGCGCCGGTCGAGCTGTTCTGCAAACGCCGCCGCCAGCGGGGCAATCCCCACATAGGCGACCATCTTGATGGTCAGAGCCGTGCCCAACACCATCCCCGCAGCCTCGCCCGCCAGATCATAGGCCAGAAGGCCCAACGCGATCGTCGCCAGCCCGGTCCCCGTCAACGCAACGACCTGCGCTGCCAGAAGGTGGCGATAGGTGCGATTTTGGAGGACACTGAGCATTGGTCAGAGGTACTTTGTGATGGTTTTGAAATCCTCGATGGCCGATCCGTCCTCGGATGTCAGGCAATGGTCGATGTGATCGTGGATAAGAACCCGCTTGGCATTGGTGATTGCTTTCTCGACCGCAAACAGTTGCTGGGCAACGTCGGAGCAGGGCGCTTGATCTTCGAGCATAGCAATGACTTTTGCCAGATGCCCATGCGCCCGTTTCAGGCGGGCGGTGATTTGCGGGTGCGATTCATGCGTGTGATCAGTCATGGCATATCCTTATCCCCCCCATAAGGATAATATCAAGCCCACAGAGCGACAGAATGCCCAGCTACAGGGTCAGCGTTGAGTTTGCCGGATAAACCGCCTATCTCGGGGTCGAGACCGCACAAAGGAAACCTCTGTGGCAAACCACCTGTATAAAAACGACCTGCCCGACGGGCTGGACCTTGGGCCGATCGTGGCCATTGACTGTGAAACCATGGGGCTGAATCCGCATCGGGATCGCTTGTGCGTGATCCAGATGTCCGGCGGCGACGGCAACAGCCATATCGTTCAGGTTGAAAAAGGGCAGACCGAGGCTCCGAACCTTTGCGCGATGCTGGAAGACGCAGACGTGCTGAAACTGTTCCATTTCGGACGTTTCGATATCGCAGCGATGTACCACGCCTTTGGGGCACTGGCCGCACCGGTCTATTGCACCAAGATCGCCAGCCGCCTTGTGCGCACCTATACCGACCGCCACGGGCTGAAAAACCTGTGTCAGGAGTTGATCGGCGTCGATATCTCGAAGCAACAGCAGATGAGCGATTGGGGGGCCGAGACCCTGTCTGAGGCCCAACTGGAATACGCGGCTTCGGACGTGTTGTACCTGCACCGCCTGCGGGATGAGCTGAACAAGCGGCTGGCTCGCGAAGGCCGGACCGAGATGGCGCAGGCCTGTTTTGACTTCCTGCCGATGCGTGCGAAACTCGACCTCGCAGGCTGGCCCGAAACTGATATTTTTGCGCACTCATGACCGATACCGAAGCATTCCTGAAAACCGCCCGTCAGGTTGTCACCGATGAGGCTCGCGCGCTGGATGTGCTGGCCGAAAGCCTGAACGAGGATTTTGCCGAAGCGGTGCAGCTGATCCTGAAGGCCACCGGTCGCATCATCATCAGCGGTATCGGCAAGTCGGGCCATATCGGCCACAAGATCGCGGCCACATTAGCCTCGACCGGCACGCCCGCCTATTTCGTCCACCCCGCCGAGGCAAGCCACGGTGATCTGGGCATGGTGTCCAAGGATGATGTGGTTCTGGCGATCTCAAACTCCGGTGAAGCGCCCGAGCTGGTCAACCTTCTGGCCTTTACGCGCCGCTTTGGCATTCCGCTGATCGGTCTGTCCAGCAAGCCGGAAAGCACGCTGATGAAACAGGCCGACGTGCATCTGCTGATCCCGTCCATGGGTGAGGCCTGTGGGTTCGGTATGGTGCCCTCGATCTCGACCACGCTGACGTTGGCCATGGGCGATGCGCTGGCGATCGCGCTGATGAAGCACCGTGATTTTAAGCCCGAGGACTTCCGCGCCTTCCACCCAGGCGGCAAACTGGGCGCGCAGCTTTCCACCGTGCGCGACCTCATGCATGCCGATCTGCCCATGGTACGGTCCGGCACATCCATGAGCGAGGCGCTGCTGGTCATGAGCCAGAAGAGCTTTGGCGTGGTGGGTGTGACAGATGATGCGGATCGCCTTTTGGGCATCGTCACCGATGGCGATTTGCGCCGCAATATGGACGGGCTTTTAAACAAGACCACGGATGAGGTCATGACCCGCGATCCTCTGACCATCGCACCCAACGCCATGGCGGAAGAGGCCGTAGGCATCATGAACGACCGCAAGATCACATCGCTTTTCGTAGTTGATCCCGACGCGGATGGGCAGGCGCAGGGTCTGCTGCATATCCACGACTGCCTGCGCGTCGGTCTGGGTTAGGGAGTGAAACTGTGGACCGCTATTCCCGCATGGTTCAGTTCCTCAAGGTGCTGCTGCCTCTGACGGCGATAGTTTTGCTGTCCACCGTTTTCCTTCTGTCGCGCAGCATCGAGACTGATGTCTCAGTGCCCTTCTCGCAGGAGGATATCGAAGATCGCCTGGCCGGGCAGGTCATTACGCAACCCAACTACCGCGGCACCACCAAAAAGGGCGAAGAGGTCCAGATTGAGTCGACCAGGGTGGTCCAAGGGTCCGAGGGCGAAGAGCCGACGGCATCGCTGTTTCGCGGGCGGTTCGGGATGCTGAACGGCGGTGAAATCAAGCTGGACTCCAACTCTGGCCTGATCCGGCCCGACAAGGGGACGGCGACCTTTGTTGGCGATGTGGTGATTACCACCTCGGACGGCATTCAGGTCACGACCGACCTATTGAATACATCGCTGGAAGAAATACGTGGTGACACTCCCGGTCAGGTCGATGGCACCGGCGTCATCGGCACATTCTCTGCCGGTCGCATGCAATTTGGCACTGAAAAAAAGGACGGACCGGTCCATATTCTTTTTACAGACGGCGTGAAGTTGGTATATGAGCCAACAAAAGCAGAAAGATAACCTGTGATCTATTTTCGATTTCTCTTTGTTTGCATGGCTCTGTTGATGAGCCCGGTTTCTGCCATCGCACAGGAAGCGCAGGTTGCATTCGGTTCGGTCAAGGCCGACCCCAGCCTGCCGGTCGAGGTGACCTCGGACTCACTGAACGTAAATCAAGAGGACGGATCGGCCGAGTTTCTCGGCAATGTGATCGTGATTCAGGGGGAAATGCGCCTGTCTGCTGAGCGGGTTCTGGTGATCTACAGTCAGGATCGCTCATCCATCGAACGGATGGAAGCGACCGAGAATGTCGTTCTGGTCAGCCCTCCGGATGCCGCCGAAGGGGATCAGGCGGAATACACCATCGACACCGGTGTGATCGTGATGAAGGGCAACGTGCTGCTGACACAGGGGCCCAGCACGATCAGTGGCGATCAGATGGTTGCGAACCTGACCTCGGGCACTGCAACAATGACAGGCCGCGTTAAAACCATTCTTCAGCAGGGTGGCGGAAACTGATGGCTGCCCCAACATTGTCTGTCGCAGAAGGAAGCGCAGGTCTGCGCATCGACAAACTGCGCAAATCCTATCGGAAAAAAACAGTGATCCGGGATGTGTCCATGACGCTCGACCGGTCCGAGGTCGTAGCACTGCTGGGTCCAAACGGGTCGGGCAAGACCACGACCTTTTACTCAGTCGCGGGGCTGGTTTTTCCCGAAGCAGGGAAAGTCACGATAGACGGACAGAACGTCACGACGCTGCCGATGTATCGGCGCGCGCGTCTTGGGATTGGCTATTTGCCGCAGGAGATGTCGATTTTCCGCGGCATGAGCGTTGAGGACAATATCGCCTCGGTTCTGGATATCACCGTCAAGCACGCCCATCGCAGGAAAGAGCGGTTGGAGGAGCTGCTGTCGGACTTCTCGATTGAACACCTGCGCCGCGCGCCCGCGCTTGCCCTGTCCGGTGGTGAGCGGCGCCGGGTAGAGATCGCGCGCTGTCTGGCCGCCGATCCGAAATATCTGCTGCTCGACGAACCCTTTGCGGGCGTTGACCCGATCAGTGTGGGGGATATCAGGCATCTGGTGGCTGATCTGAAGAAGCGTGGGATCGGCGTGTTGATCACCGATCACAACGTACGCGAAACGCTCGAGATCGTGGATCGCGCCTATATCCTGCATGACGGGCAGGTTCTGATGTCAGGTACACCTGACGAGGTCGTTGAGAACGAAAACGTGCGCCGGGTTTATCTGGGCGAAAACTTCCGTATTTCATAGGGTTGGGCGATTTTTTGCCGGACGCTTCGCGGAAATCGCGTATATACACCTCTGTTTTGATTGACTCTTCCGCCGCCTCTTGTCTCAATTGGGGTATGGCATTTATTCGGTTCCAGTCTGGATCTCGATACCCCTTCGCTGAAGGGCTGGGACGGCAGCAACCGATCAAAATGTCGATATCCCCCACCCGATAAAAACAAGCATGTTGCGTGACGCAACGTCAGAATGGGTGTGAATTGTGAAGGAGATCACATGCGTTACCAAATCAGCGGAAAACAGATCGACATCGGTGCGGCCCTGCAGACCCACGTGCAGACCGAACTGGGCGAAGTTGTTGGCAAATATGCCCAGCGCCCGACCGACGCCAATGTCGTCTTTTCCCGTTCGGCGCATGAATATGTATGCGAAACTACAGTACATTTATCTACCGGCCTGACCGCTCAGGCCAAGGCCCACGCAACCGAGATCTATGCAGCGTTCGAGGCATGCTGTGACAAGATGGAAACACAGTTGCGCCGCTACAAGCGCCGCCTGAAGGACCATCACAAGGATCGTTCTGAGCCTGTTGAACTCTTTGGGGCGTCCTCTTATATCCTCGCCTCTGACGAATCGAACACGGCAGATGAACCCGAATCGCTACAGCCCATGATTGTGGCTGAGATGGAAACAAAGATCCCATCGCTCAGCGTTGGTGAGGCCGTAATGCAAATGGAACTTGCCGGAGCGCCGGTGTTAGTGTTCCGGAATGAGAACAAGGATGGGTTGAATGTCGTGTATCGCCGCGATGACGGCAATATCGGCTGGATTGATCCTTAAACAGGCAAGTTGAGAGAAATCGGCCTTAGCACGCAAAGGCCGCTATGGAGCATGATCATGGAGCTTTCGAGCATTCTCAAGCCCGAAGCAGTACGTGTGTTATCTGCCGCGTCTAGTAAGAAACGGCTGTTTCAGGAAATCGGCGACGTTGCTGCCGGTGCTTTGGATCTGGATACCCAGATCGTCGTGGATTGCCTGCTGGAGCGCGAAAGCCTCGGCCCCACGGGTGTAGGTCATGGCGTGGCATTGCCACATGCGCGGCTGGGCGGGATCGAGTCGGTCTCGGGCGTTTTTGTGATGCTTGAAAAGCCGATCGACTTTAGCGCGGTTGACCGACAGCCGGTGGACATCGCCTTTGCGCTGTTTGCACCTGAAGAGGCGGGTGTGGATCACCTCAAGGCTTTGGCACTGGTGTCGCGCACCCTGCGTGACAGCGCAGTTTGCGCCAAGCTGCGGGCGAACCCCGATCCGGTCAAGCTATACGCGATCTTGACCGAAGCGCAGTCCATGCAAGCCGCTTAAATCTTTGTGAAATAGCAAAAAACCCGCGAAAATCGCGGGCTTTTTGTTATTGGAAGGGGCGCGTCCGTTAGCCGCCGGTTCCCATTTCCAGCGTCCACCAGATCTTGCCACCGTTTTCCTGATGCCACGCAAAACCCATCTGGGTGGCCTGGGGGTCCAGGATTACAGAACGGGGGCCGGGTTCTTGCATCCAGGCAGCCAGTGTCTCGGTTTCCGTCTCATAGGTTTCCGAGATCGCCTCACCCAGGAATGTTCCGAAATAGCCCACGCGTGCCGCACGGTCGATCGGAGAAGAGCCATCCGATCCGAAGTGCCAGGGGCGATTCTGTCGGGCCATATCTTTGGAATGCGTCGCCGCAGCCGCGTTCAACTGAGAGTTCAGTTGCACGGACTGCAAGCCCTGCGCCTGCCGCAGTGCATTCACCGAATCGAGCATGCGGAACTGCAGCTTCTCGGGGTTGCCACGGATTTTGTAAACTGAGGGCAAGGGGCGCCCATCGGCACCCAGCGCCGTGGTCCCCGTGTCGGTACATGCCGCCAAGGCGACAAGGCAAATCAACAGAAAAGAAAAGATACGCGTCATGATCGACCTGATTATTGTGTCGTTAACGGGCATAACGCGCTAGGCTGTCTTGAGCAAACGCACAATGACCATAGCCTGCATGATTCTGCCGGTTTGGTTTGCGACTGAAGCATTCTGGCAATAAAATGGGCCAGATTTTCCATTTCGCCATAACGAAGGACCTTTTGTCATGGTTAAAAAGCACATTCCTCTTTCGACCCGCCGGGGGTTTCTGGCCGGAGCCTCGTCTCTGCTGGCCGCGCCTGCGATCGCGCAGTACATCCCGGGCGACCCGCTGCGACCTGCACCTGAACCCGAAGCGCCGGTCCGGCGCAATGTCTCGGGATTCCGCGCTCAGGACTGGCGGCCTTATTTCTCGAACACCAGAAACGGGGCCATTCTGGTCGATACCACGTCACGAGCGCTGCATTATTGGTCAAATGATCAATCTGTATACAAACTCTACCCCTCTTCGGTTCCGTTGACCGAGGAAATGACCCGTCGCGGGCGCACCAGCGTCATTCGCAAGGTTGAGGGGCCAAGCTGGTCTCCGACGCCGTCGATGAAGAGACGAAACCCCGAATGGCCCGATTACATCCCGCCCGGCCCCGATAACCCATTGGGAACGCACGCTTTGTATCTGGGGTGGAAGTATTACCGCATCCACGGCACCCATGACACGCGCAAGATCGGGCGGAAATCTTCGAACGGCTGCATCGGCCTGTTTAATGAAGACATCGCCGAGCTGTTCTCAATGGCGAAGGTTGGCACGCAAGTGTTGCTAATTTGACGACATTTTCGCTCACCGACTCGATTAATCGGCAAGTTGCAATTGCATTCCAACCGCTTTGCTGATTAGAAAAATATCACGAGGTAAGTCTTAGATGTGCGGTTCCGCGGACTGGAGCCGTGCAGATTCTGGAGGTTAATATGAAAAAACTCGTTCTCGCCGCTGCACTGACCGCTGCTGCTTCGACCGCTTATGCCGGTAACCTGGAAGAGCCGGTTGTTGAGGCACCTGTTGTTGTTGAAGAAACCCAGGGCACGTCGCAGGGCATCATCCTGCCGCTGATCCTGCTGGTTGTAGTTGCCGCAGCTGTTGCAGCAAGCTAATTCGACGAGCAATATCCAGAGAAAAGGCGGTGGAGCTTTCCACCGCCTTTTTTCATGTCCAGTTGTCGGGGCTGGTTAGTCCAGCCAGCCGTTCAGATTGTCTTCGATGATCTTGCCCAAAGCGGCGATATGCGAATCATCGTCATTGAGGCAGGGGATATAGGTGAAGTGTTCACCACCAGCCTCTTCAAAGCTTTCCTTGATCTCTTCGTTGATCTCTTCCAGCGTCTCGATGCAATCAGCCGAGAAGGCCGGTGCAATCACCGCGATGTTCTTTTTGCCTTGTTTCGCCAGATCGGCCACATGGTCGACCGTATAGGGCTTCAACCACTCCTCAGGTCCAAAGCGTGACTGGAAGGTTGAAACCAGCTGATCGTCCGACCAGCCGAGCCGCTCTTTCAGCAATCGTGAGGTCTTGACGCATTGGCAGTGATAGGGATCGCCCTGTTGCAGATAGCGTTCAGGCATCCCGTGGTAGGAGCAGACCAGAACATCAGGCTTGGTCTCCATCTTGGCATAGGCGCGTTCGACGGATTGGGCCAGTGCCTCGATATAGGTGGGTTCGTCGTAATAGGCGGGTACCGTACGGCTGGCGGGTTGCCACGGTTCCTCCATCAGGCAACGGAAGAACTGGTCATTGGCGGTTGCCGTCGTGGCACCGGCATAGTGCGGGTAGAGCGGGAAGAACAGGATACGGTCGCAGCCTTCCGCCACCATGTTCCTGACTTTGGATTTGGTCGACGGATTGCCGTAGCGCATGCAGAAATCGACCATGACCTGATCGCCATAGCGGGCCTGCATCGTATCGCGAAGCTTGGCGGTCTGGTCCTTGGTGATCGTCATCAGCGGGCTTTCACCCTTGTCGTGATTCCAGATCGACTTGTACGCCTCACCCGAGCTAAAGGGGCGCTTGGTCAGGATGATCACCTGCAGAATCGGCTGCCATTTCCATGCCGGATAGTCGATCACTCGGCGGTCTGAGAGGAACTCGTTCAAATAGCGGCGCATTGGCCAATAGCTGTAGTGATCGGGCGTGCCCAAATTGGCCAGCAGGATGCCCACGCGCCCCATTTTAACCTTGGGGTGGTCGGCTGGTGCATGCACGGGGCGTGTGGCGTCAAACATTTGGGTCTTCCTGCATTTTCTAGGTCTGGCCTGAGATAAGGGGAAATGTCCGGTCGTCAATCGGACAGTTTGCCCTCGCTGGTACCAAGGGCTTCGGCAAGGCGCATCCGGGCGGATCCGGGGCGCAGCGGTTTGGGTTGGCTGTCGTCGGGCGACCAGCCGGTTAGGCAGATCAGCTCGAACGTGGCGGGCAGGCGGCCTTGAGACGTTGCGAAATGTTCTGCGTAGATGCTCTGCGCGCGTTCGAACACCTTGCGGCGGGTCGGGGATTTCAATCGGGTGGTCAGCACGTTGGTCTCGGCCATCGCGCGCAGGTCCTGCATCAGATGGGTCAAGTCACGATATTCCGCCGTCATAGGCACCGCATCCGCCACTGGCAGCGCCAACCCCGTGCGTTGCAGCAGAGCGCCTAGATCCCGCAGCTCTCCCATCGGAGCGATTCGGGGGCTGAGGCCACCGGTCACCTCAATCTCGGCCTGCCCGAGGGCCGCACGCAGCTGATGCAGGGTCTCTCCTCCCAGACAGACGGTCAGAAGCAACCCGTCCGGGCGTAAGGCGCGGTGACATTGGATCAGCTGGCCGACCGGGTCATTGGCCCAATGCAGGGCCATCGCATGAACCACCAGATCATGCGTACCGGGCGTAAGCGCCAGCGTTTCCTCATCCGCCACGAGTGTCGCGCTGGGCAGGGCATCCTGCCAGATATGCGCAAACGGGGTCACAATCGCGGGCGCTGTAAAGGTTCTGTTAACCATGCTCAGCCGATCCTGCACCTCGTCGACAGCGGCGCGGTGCAGGAACAGGGCCTCATCCTTAGCCCGCGCGCGGCGGTGGCGCAGGGTGGCTCGGTCGAACAGAGAGGGTGCATTGGACGCAGGCATTTTCATACCCCGCAGGTATCGCATTTGGCCCCGAGTTCAAACAGCGTTGCACCTGATCTATCCCCCGCGATGCATGAGCTGCGGAGAGCTGACCGAATCCGACTTTGGCCTGTGTGCCACATGTTGGCGGGACACGCCGTTCATCGGCGGCACGGTCTGCGACAGTTGCGGCATGCCCGTCCCCGGAGAACGGGACGGCTTTCGGATCGACTGTGACGATTGCAGAAAAACGCCACGCCCTTGGAAGGACGGGCGCGCGGCGTTGCTGTACAAGGGGCGGGCGAAATCCCTGATCCTGGCGTTGAAACATGGCGACCGCCCCGAGCTGGCCAAACCCGCAGCGCGCTGGATGGCGCAGGCGGGCAGAGAGGTTCTGAGGCCCGACATGTTGATCGCGCCGGTTCCGCTGCACTGGTCCCGTCTGGTGAAGCGGCGATACAACCAATCGGCGCTTCTGACGCAGCATCTGGGGCGCGAGACAGGGTTGCAGGTCTGCCCGGACCTGCTGGTGCGAACGGCGCGCACGCCGGTTCTGGACGGCAAAACAGCTGCCCAACGTGCCGAGGCACTGGATGGGGTCATTGCGCCTCATCCCAAACGTTCTGAGCGTATCGAGGGGCGCGATATCCTGTTGGTGGATGACGTGATGACTTCGGGTGCTACGCTGGCAGCCTGTACGCGCGCATGTCTTGCCGCGGGGGCAAATCATATTTTCGTGTTGGTGCTGGCGCGCGTTGCCAAGGATGCCTAATTCGCACAAGATCGTGTGAAACCCGAAGGGATGGATTTATGAAACCTGTTGAAATCTACACATCGCCTCTGTGCGGCTTCTGCCACGCGGCCAAGCGCCTGCTGAAGCAAAAGGGGGTCGAGTTCAAGGAAATCGACGTTCTGATGCATCCCAAGCGCAAGCCCGAGATGATCAAACGTGCCGGCGGCAAACGCACCGTGCCGCAGATCTTCATCGGTCCCGATCACGTTGGCGGCTGTGATGACCTCTATGAGCTCGACCGTCAGGGCAAGCTGGACCGTCTACTGGCGGCGTGATGAAGACTGCTCTGCTGCAAATCACCTCGTCGGACGATCCGGCTGCGAATCTGCAAATGGTGCGCGCCATGATGGCCGAGGCCGCCGAGCAGGGCGCGCAGTTCATCCTGACCCCCGAGGTCACGAATTGCGTGTCCAACAGCACCACCCGGCAGCGCGAAGTGTTGCAGCATGAGGAAGACGACACCACTCTGGCCGGTCTGCGGGCGCAGGCGGCTGAGTTGGGCGTTTGGCTGCTGATCGGATCATTGGGGATCAAGACCCATGAAGCGGATGGCCGCTTTGCCAATCGGTGCTTCATGATCGACCCCAAAGGGCAGATCGTAGCGCGATATGACAAGATCCACATGTTCGATGTGCAAGTGACCGAGACCGAAACTTTCCGCGAATCGGCCAATTACCGCCCCGGCGACAAGGCCGTCATCGCCGAGACGGAGTTTGGCAAGGTCGGCCTGACCATCTGCTATGACGTCCGCTTTCCGCATCTGCATGCCGCTCTGGCGCAGGCCGGGGCGCGGATTTTGACGGTTCCGGCGGCGTTTTCGCACGTCACAGGGGCCGCGCATTGGGAAACGCTGCTGCGGGCCCGCGCGATTGAGACCGGCTGCTGGGTTCTGGCCCCCGCGCAAACCGGCACCCATCCGAAAACGCGGGGCAAAACCCGCCACACCCACGGTCACAGCATGGTCGTCGCCCCTTGGGGAGAGGTTTTGATCGACGCAGGGACCGATCCGGGCATTCACTTTTTCGAATTGAATGATAGTTCTGTGTCCGAGGCGCGCCGTCGCGTGCCCTCATTGACCCATGTGCGGGCATTTGACGGCCCCTGAACCAGAACCGGACCATGACAGACGATACCAATGCCCTTGCGGTCACGCTTTTCAGCGAGATCCTGACCGCCGACCAGCTATTGCGCAACCGGCTGAGCCGGGTGCTGCCCAAGGGCATGGAAATCTCGCATTTCTCGGTGCTGAACCATCTGGCCTATGCCGGTGGAGAACGGACGCCCGCGCAACTCGCCAGCACCTTCCACGTGACCCGAGGGGCGATGACCAACACGTTGGCTAAGCTCGAATGGGCCGGCTACATCCACATCCGCCCCGACTGGGACGACGCCCGCCGCAAGATGGTGGCGATCAGCCCCGCCGGCCGCCGCGCGCGCGATCAGGCGATTTCGTCGATTGCCCCGCTCATTAATCGTGTGGTCGGAGAGCTGGGGTTGGAGCGTGTCCGGAGCACGTTGCCGGTGCTGCGAGATTTGCGGTTGCAGTTGGAAGGGGAGTAGCGGCAAAGAAGCGTTACTCTGCACCACTGATGGATTCTTGAGGGCGCGAGAGGACCTTGCTCAAGTCTGCAGGTTCATATCTTTCGCGAATGGGGCAACCTTTAACTCTCAGCAGAGAATATACGCCAAAATTCCGCCATAGGAATTCGCACGCTAGGCATACAACCATCGACATTGGTTTCAACAGCATGATGACAATATGCGCCTATACCAGCCCGGTTGTCGGAATTGGAGCTCCGGCGTTCTCTTTGATCGCAAGCATGAACACACCAATCGCAATGAGCGCAAAAAAGATGCACGCTAAGCCCAACACGCTTCCTACAAGCGGATTTCGATCATAGAGCGGAAGGAACCACCCAATTGTCCAGTTGCTGATCGGTTGCATATTTGTGCTGAATCTACCCTGGTTTCACACTTGCCGTCACATAATTCACGCTCAAATCTCGGTCCGAGATCGACCAGCTCCACAGGATCGGGTTGAAGACAAAGCCCTTGCGGTCCACCGGCTCCAGTCCGGCTTGGCGCAACAGGTCGAATAGCTCATCGGGGGTAATGAACTTGTTCCACTCATGCGTACCGCGTGGCAGCCAGCGCATGACAACCTCGGCCCCGAAGATGGCCATGGCATAGGATTTCGGGTTGCGGTTGATGGTCGAGCAAATCTCGAGCCCGCCGGGTTTCAGCAATTGTTGCGTGGCGGTCAGGTAGCTAAGCGGGTCGGCGACATGTTCAACCACTTCCATGTTCAGCACCACGTCGAACTGCTCGCCTGCGGCGGCCATGTCCTCGGCGGTGGTGTGGCGATAATCGATCTCAAGCCCCGATTGCTCGGCATGGATGCGGGCGACGGGCAGGTTGCCCGCAGCAGCGTCGGCCCCCACGACCTCGGCCCCAAGGCGGGCCATGGGTTCGCTCAGCAGCCCTCCACCGCAGCCGATATCCAGAAGGCGCAGGCCTTCGAACGGTTTCGCAGCCTTCAGATCACGGTCAAATTCCCCGGCTATCTGCTGCGTGATATAATCCAGACGGCACGGATTCAGCATGTGCAGAGGTTTGAATTTCCCATGCGGGTCCCACCATTCCGCTGCCATCGCCTCAAATTTAGCGATCTCGGATGGGTCGACCGTGTTCGGATGCGCTTGCATTCCTGTCTCCGTATGCTCTTTTAAGTCTTAAGGACTATATAGGGCCATAATGGACAAGTACCCGGACCAAAAGCGCGCAGTGCAATATCTCTACCCGCCGATCGATCCTTTTGATCAGCGGTTGGTCAGTGTGGGCGATGGGCACCAGATTTATATGGAGCAAAGTGGCAATCCCGACGGGGTGCCGGTGGTTGTGCTGCATGGGGGGCCGGGCGGTGGCTGCAGCCCAGCGATGCGGCGGTACTTTGATCCACGCGTCTTCCGGGTGATTCTGTTTGATCAGCGCGGCTGTGGGAAATCGCGGCCTCATGCTTCGGTCGAGGACAACACGACGTGGCATCTGGTCGAGGATATTGAGCGGCTGCGGTCGCTACTGGATATCGACGAATGGACGGTGTTTGGCGGCAGCTGGGGCGCGACTCTGGCGTTGATCTACGCGCAGGCGCACCCGGATCGGGTCAGCCGTCTGGTTCTGCGTGGGGTGTTTCTTGCGACGCAGGCCGAGCTGGATTGGTTCTATGGCGGCGGCGCGGGGAAGTTCTGGCCCGAGCAGTGGACAAAATTCACCGCCCTGCTGTCCGAGGAAGAACTGTCGGACACGATTGCGGCCTACAACAAACGCCTGTTCTCGGGCGACCGGGCAACCGAGGTTCTCTACGGGCGCGCTTGGTCGGCGTGGGAGAACGCCCTGGCGTCGATCCATTCGAACGGATCGACCGGTGAAAGCCCCGGTGAATATGCGCGGGCCTTTGCGCGGCTCGAGAACCACTATTTCACCAACAGTGCCTTTCTACAGAAGGACGGGCAGATTCTGGATCAGATGGATCGCATCGCGCATATACCCGGACATATCGTGCAGGGGCGCTATGACATGATCTGCCCGCCTCAGGCGGCTTGGTCTTTGGCCGAGCGTTGGCCCAATGTCGAACTGAAGATGGTTCGCCATGCAGGCCACGCCCTGTCGGAACCCGGAATAAGTGCCGAGCTGGTCCGAATCATGGACCGCGTGGCCGAGGGGGTCGCATGACCCGGATGGACCGCCGTGCTTTGTTTGCATCGGGTGCCGCCGCTGCGTTGCTTGCGGCCACGGGGGCGTCTTTGGCCGATACTCCGAAGAAAGGTGGCGCGCTGCGGCTGGCAGTTCCGCGCGATGACAGTTTGGAGCAGCTGGCCCGTGGGGCCGTGTTCGATACCCTGACCGAGATCGCACCGGATGGCACATTGAGTGGGGAGTTGGCGACAGGATGGCAGACGGAAGACAACGCGCGCATCTGGCGGTTTGATCTACGCCAAGACGTATCGTTCCACGATGAAACGGCGTTGCACGCCGATGATGTTGTGGCCATGCTGGCCGAACTTGGTCAGGCCGAGGCCCTGGCTGCCGATCACGTGCGGCTGGAACTGGTCGAAGCCAATCCCGGTCTTCCCTTCCTGCTGGCCAATAGCCGCTTTGTCGTAACCCGCGATGGGCAGACGGTGACGCCTTTGCATGTGGCCAACGGGACCGGATGCTACCGGGTCGAGCGGGCCGAGGATGGGCGTCATTTCTTGGGCCGCAAAGTTGCCGGGCATTACAAGGATGGTCAGGCCGGTTGGGCTGATACAGTGGAAATCATCGTGATCCCTGATGCACGCGTCCGCGCTGAAGCCTTGCGTGACGGATATGTGGACATTGCCGCCCTGCCCGAAAGGGGCGATCTGAAATCCCAGCGGGGGCTGCGCTATTACCCCAGCGAATCGGATATGGCGCTGGCGGTGGCGGCTCAGGTCGGGATGCCGAGGCAGATCGGCAAAGCGACGCTGGATGACGGCCGTATCGCCGAACGTTGGTGGTTGGCGTAAATCCGATCACGAATTGCGCCGGGGGTTGCAGACTCGGGAACTCCTGCGTATATGCAGTTGCAACAGCGGCGCGTTGGACTTCTGGTCCAAGGCTCCACCGGAAAATTCGACGGGCCGCGCGCCCGTTTTTTTGTGCCCGATCGATAGGGTAGAGAACCTGATGACAAACGACCTGATAGCCAAAGCGGCCATTGACCGGCGACTGGCCGAGATCATCACCCCCGTGATTGAAGATCTGGGGTATGAACTCGTCCGCGTCCGTTTGATGAGCGGCAAGCAAACCACGCTGCAGATCATGGCCGACAAGCCCGATGGCGGTATCGAAGTGGATGACTGCGCCGAGATTTCCAACGCGGTCAGCGCCACGCTGGATGTCGAGGACCCGATCCTCGATGCATATACGCTTGAGGTCTCAAGCCCCGGTATTGATCGCCCTCTGACCCGTCTCAAGGACTTTGAAAATTTCGAAGGGTATGAGGCCAAGATCGAAACTGCCGAGCTGATCGACGGTCGCCGCCGCTTCAAGGGTGAATTGGCCGGGATCGAAGGGGATGAGGTTCTGATCAACATCCCCGAGGGGTCTGAGACGATCACCATCGGTCTGCAATTCGACTGGCTGAGCGACGCCAAGCTGGTCCTGACCGATGACCTGATCAAGGAAATGCTGCGCCAGCGCAAAGACGCCGGTGCCCTGAACGAAAACGCTTTCGACGAGATTGAGACCGAAGGGTCCGAAGAGGAGACGAACTGATGGCAATCACCTCAGCCAACCAGCTGGAGCTGCTGCAGACCGCCGAGGCCGTGGCCCGCGAAAAGATGATCGACCCCGGTCTGGTTGTCGAAGCGATGGAGGAATCGCTCGCCCGTGCCGCCAAGAGCCGCTACGGCGCGGAAATGGACATTCGTGTCTCCATCGACCGCAAGACCGGCAAGGCGACCTTTACCCGCGTCCGCACCGTGGTCGAGGATGAAGAGCTTGAGAACTACCAGGCCGAGATGACCGTCGAGCAGGCACGTCAGTACATGGAATCGCCCGAGGTTGGCGACGTCTTCGTGGAAGAAGTTCCTCCGGTTGAAATGGGCCGTATTGCTGCGCAATCCGCCAAGCAGGTGATCCTGCAGAAGGTCCGCGAGGCCGAGCGTGATCGTCAGTACGAAGAATTTAAGGATCGTGCTGGCACCATCATCAACGGTGCGGTCAAGCGCGAGGAATTCGGCAATGTCATCGTCGATCTGGGCGGTGCCGAGGCCGTTCTGCGCCGCAATGACAAGATCGGTCGCGAAAGCTATCGCCCGAATGACCGCGTGCGCGCTTACATCAAAGAGGTTCGCCGCGAGGTTCGTGGCCACCAGATCTTCCTGTCGCGCACCGCGCCGGAATTCATGGCCGAGCTGTTCAAAATGGAAGTGCCGGAAATCTATGACGGCATCATCGAGGTCAAGGCCGTAGCCCGTGACCCCGGCTCGCGCGCCAAGATTGCCGTGATTTCTTATGACGGCTCGATTGACCCCGTCGGCGCTTGCGTTGGTATGCGCGGCAGCCGCGTGCAGGCCGTTGTGAACGAGCTGCAGGGCGAAAAGATCGACATCATCCCGTGGAACGAAGATCAGCCGACTTTCCTTGTCAACGCTCTGCAGCCCGCCGAAGTTTCAAAGGTGGTTCTGGACGAAGAAGCCGGCAAGATCGAAGTGGTTGTCCCTGAAGAGCAGCTTTCGCTTGCAATCGGTCGTCGTGGTCAGAATGTGCGTCTGGCCAGCCAGCTGACCAACCTGGACATCGACATCATGACCGAAGCCGAGGAATCGGCGCGTCGTCAGAAAGAATTCGAAGCCCGCACCCAGCTGTTCATGGACAGCTTGGATTTGGACGAATTCTTCGCGCAGCTGCTGGTTTCCGAAGGCTTCACTAACCTCGAAGAGGTTGCCTATGTTGAACTGGACGAACTGCTGGTCATCGACGGTGTCGACGAAGGCACCGCGCAGGAACTGCAGGCCCGTGCCCGCGATTTCCTTGAGGCTCAGGCCAAAGCCGCGTTGGATGCCGCGCGCGCTCTGGGTGCCGAGGACAGCCTTATTGAATTCGAAGGCCTGACACCCCAGATGGTAGAAGCGCTGGCCAAGGATGAGGTGAAGACTCTTGAAGACTTTGCAACCTGTGCCGACTGGGAACTGGCCGGTGGCTGGACCACGGTCGATGGTGAGCGTATCAAGGATGACGGTGTGCTTGAGCCGTTCGGCGTAACGTTGGAAGAGGCGCAGGATCTGGTCATGACTGCTCGTATCATGTTGGGCTGGGTTGATCCGGCCGAGCTGGAGCAGGCAGAAGAAGACGTTGAAGCCGAAGAGGAGGCTGAGGCCTGATCTCAGGGCCTCGGGTGGCTGAGATGGGTCGCGGTGGCGTCCATAAAGATCGGTCCGACGGACCTGAGCGCAAGTGCATCGCCACGGGCGAGGTTCAGCCCAAATACGGGCTGATCCGCTTTGTGACGGGGCCGGATGGTCAGGTCTATCCCGATGTCGCGGCGAAATTGCCGGGTCGTGGGGTCTATGTGGCGGCAGATCGCACAGCCTTGGACAAGGCGGTCAGCAAAAAGCTGTTCTCGCGCGGGTTCAAGGCGCAGGTCACGGCCCAAGCGGACCTGGCCGATGAGGTCGAAAAACAAGTCGCGCGCCGTGTGGTTGAGCTTCTCAGCTTGGCGCGTAAGTCCGGCGATGCGGTCGCCGGATATGAAAAGGTCAAGACGTGGCTGGACCGGGAAGAGGCTCAGGTACTGATTCAGGCCAGCGATGGATCGGGGCGCGGCAAGTCGAAACTCAGCACGCCGCACTTCGGAAAGTACATCGGATGGCTCACTGCGGACGAGTTAGGGGCGGCATTTGGGCGCCAAACCGTGATTCATGCGGCGCTGGCCTCTGGCGGACTCGCCAAACGTGTTGTAGAGGAAGCGCAGCGCCTGCGTGGCTTGCGCGAAACGGATGACGGCGGCAGGGGCCGCGCGGAAGGGTAAGAAGCTTTATGAGCGATAATGACGGCAAAAAGACATTGGGTCTTCGTGGCGGGGCACGCCCCGGAAATGTGAAACAGAGTTTCAGCCACGGACGCACCAAGAATGTCGTGGTGGAAACCAAACGCAAACGCGTGGTGGTCCCCAAGCCGGGTGCCGGAAAGCCGGGTGGCGGAGCAACGCCCTCGGGTGATCCGTCGCGCCGTCCTGCCGGGATCTCCGACGCGGAAATGGCCCGCCGGATGAAGGCATTGCAAGCCGCCAAAGCGCGCGAGGTCGAAGAGGCCGCCGCCCGTGAGGCAGCTGAAAAGGCGCGTGAAGAAGAACGCGCCCGTCGCCGTGCGGAACAAGAGGCCAAGGAACGCGAACAGCGTGAGGCCGAAGAGAAAGCCCGCGCCAAGGCCGAAGAAGAAGAGCGCAAGCGCCAAGAGGCGGAAGAAGCTGCCAAACGCGCTGCTGCCGCCCCGGCCCCGGAAGAGCCCAAAGCGGCCCGTAGCCCGGCAAGCAAGCCTGCACCTGCGGCTGCTCCGCGCAAACAGGATCGTGAGCGTGAACAGCGCGGCCGTGGCAAAGGCCGCGACGACAACCGCCGTTCGGGCAAGCTGACACTGGGTCAGGCCACCGGTGGCGAAGGCAACCGCCAACGCTCGATGGCCGCGATGAAGCGCAAGCAAGAGCGTGCGCGTCAGAAAGCCATGGGCGGTTCGGTTGAACGCGAAAAGGTCATTCGTGACGTTCAGCTGCCCGAGGCCATCATGGTGTCAGAGCTCGCCAACCGTATGGCCGAGCGTGTGGCTGATGTTGTAAAATCGCTGATGCAGATGGGCATGATGGTTACTCAGAACCAGACCATCGACGCTGACACTGCTGAACTGATCATCGAAGAGTTTGGCCACAAGGTCACTCGCGTCTCCGATTCGGATGTTGAAGACGTCATCAAGGAGGTCGAAGACAGCGAAGACGATCTGCAGCCGCGTCCGCCGGTCATCACGATTATGGGTCACGTTGACCACGGTAAGACCTCGCTGTTGGATGCAATCCGCGACGCGCGTGTTGTGGCAGGTGAGGCCGGTGGCATCACCCAGCACATCGGCGCCTATCAGGTGAAAACCGATGGCGGCACCACGCTGACCTTCCTGGATACTCCGGGCCACGCAGCGTTTACGTCGATGCGTTCGCGTGGTGCTCAGGTCACGGATATCGTGGTTCTGGTTGTTGCGGCAGACGACGCCGTGATGCCGCAGACGATCGAGGCGATCAACCACGCCAAAGCGGCCGGAGTGCCGATGATCGTGGCGATCAACAAGGTCGATAAGCCAGATGCAAATCCGGACAAGGTGCGGACCGATCTGCTTCAGCATGAAGTGATCGTCGAGAAAATGTCGGGTGAGGTTCAGGACGTCGAAGTCTCGGCCATCACCGGTCAGGGTCTGGATGAGTTGCTGGAAGCCATCGCGCTGCAAGCCGAGATTCTGGAGCTGAAAGCCAACCCCGACCGCGCGGCCCAAGGTGCCGTGATCGAGGCGCAGTTGGATGTGGGCCGTGGCCCCGTGGCCACCGTTCTTGTTCAGAACGGCACACTGCGCCAAGGCGATATCTTCGTTGTGGGTGAGCAATACGGTAAGGTCCGTGCGCTGATCAACGACAAGGGCGACCGCGTGAAAGAAGCCGGCCCCTCGGTTCCGGTCGAGGTTCTGGGTCTCAACGGTACGCCCGAGGCGGGTGACGTTCTGAACGTGACCGAGACCGAAGCGCAGGCGCGTGAGATTGCTGCCTATCGTGAGCAAGCCGCCAAGGACAAACGCGCCGCCGCCGGTGCCGCGACCACCCTTGAGCAGCTGATGCAGAAGGCCAAGGAAGACGAAAACGTCACCGAGCTGCCGATTCTGATGAAGGCGGACGTACAAGGTTCGGCCGAAGCCATCGTTCAGGCGATGGAGAAGATCGGCAACGACGAAGTGCGCGTGCGCGTTCTGCACTCGGGCGTCGGTGCGATCACCGAGACGGATGTCGGTCTGGCAGAAGCCTCCGGCGCACCGATCTTCGGGTTCAACGTCCGTGCCAACGCATCGGCGCGGAACACCGCGAACCAGAAGGGTGTCGAGATCCGCTATTATTCGGTGATCTATGACCTCGTGGATGACGTGAAAGCGGCCGCATCCGGCCTGCTGAGCGCCGAGATCCGCGAGAAGTTCATCGGTTACGCCGAGATCCGCGAAGTCTTCAAGGTTACCGGCGTCGGCAAGGTTGCTGGCTGTCTGGTCACCGAAGGCGTTGCCCGCCGCTCCGCAGGTGTTCGCCTGCTGCGCGACAACGTGGTGATCCACGAAGGTACGCTGAAGACGCTGAAGCGCTTCAAGGACGAAGTGGCCGAGGTTCAGTCGGGTCAGGAATGCGGTATGGCGTTCGAGAACTACGACGATATCCGCGCAGGCGACGTGATCGAAATCTTCGAGCGCGAAGAAGTCACCCGCACGCTGGACTGATCCGGTTCTGCAAGTAAGTTTGAAAACAGCGGCTCGACTTGGGCCGCTGTTTTTTTTGGCACTTCGCGATCTACGTCTATTTTTTGGTTCAACGTGTTCCTCGTTACATTCAAGCTATGCAGGGGGCTGTAACAAGTTCGTATATGGACTTTCGAGGCCCGGTCTTGATTTACTGTTGGTCGGGATTGAACGGACCCGCAGCGCTTAAGGGCCAAACGAAGAGACCTGCTTCTCTCGTTCGATAGGATTTGGAGATAGATTTGACGCGTATTTTTACAGCACTCTGCTTTGTCGTCACCCTGATTGCCGGGCCCGCATTGGCGCATGAACGGTTCGCCCTCGTGATCGGGAATGCTGGGTACTCAACTGTCCCGGCGCTGGACAACCCTGTGAACGACGCGCGCTTGATGAGCGAAGAGCTGCGCGGCGCGGGATTTGCGGTCACGACACTGACGGATGCAAGCCGCGCAGAGATGGAGCAGGAGGTTGAAGCTTTTGCCCGCACTGTGCGTGCGGCGGGATCCGAGGCCTTGGCGGTGTTCTATTTTGCCGGACACGGGGTGCGCAGTGATGAGTTCAACTACCTGCTTCCGCTGGGCGTGAACATTAAGTCCGAGGCTGATATTGCGGATCAGGCTGTCCCGGCCGAGTGGGTTCTGGATCGTATTCACACACCTCAGGCCGTGAGTGTCATGATTCTGGACGCTTGCCGCGATAATCCTTTTGACAGTGAAACAGATGGTGCCCTGGATGTCGGCGACGGGCTTGCACGTATGACGGCCCGCACCAACAACCTGATCGCCTATGCCACCGGACCCGGCGACGTCGCACTGGACGGGACTGGGACCAACAGCCCTTACACAGCAGCCATTGCGCGCGCGATCGGGACCCGAGGTCTAACACTAGAGCAGATGTTTGATCAGGTGCGCACGGAAGTGATCGGCGAAACGGACGGAGTGCAATCCCCTTGGGCCCGGTCATCCCTGAACTTACGGATTGGCATCACGGACCCGAGTTTGAATTAACAGGGACCAGCCCCGGGCAACGCGAAGACTAGGGCGTTCCCGACTGCTTTGAAACTGTGAACGTCCCCGGATGCATTATGATGTCGAAATGCTGCATCCCTTTTTTCAGATCGAAGCTGACAGAATGTCCGGCCTTTCGTAGGTGTTCGGCGTAGTCGCGGCTTTGGCGGATGAATTCCGGTGTGTCCCTTTCGGCCACGGTCACGTGATAGCGCGGTCCGGGTAGTGGCACGTGACGGATAGGGGAAAGGTCGTTGACCTCAACCGGGGTCAGTTGCAGCGGATCGTTGACCGAGGTCAGGCTGATCGGCTCCAGATCATAAACCCCGCTGATCAGGATCACGTCGCGCACCCGCAACCCGGCGCGGGCCAGAGCGTTGGCAGATTGCGCCATAACCATGCTAGCCAATTGCGCCCCGGCGCTGTGCCCTGACAAAGTTATTCTGCTGGGGTCAAACCCCAGCGACTCAGCCTGCGTCGCCAACCAGAGCAACGCATCACGGCACTCCTCGATCATGTCTGCGATGCGGGCATCAGGGGCCAGAGTATAGTTCAATGTTGCGAAAGCCTGACCCTCTTCAATCAGCGCCGGTGCCATCATGGCGGACTCGCGCTGGCTGAGGGCCTGCCAATAGCCGCCATGGATAAAGACATGCAGCGGCGCGCCTGCTTCGGCCGCCGGGAAGTAATCCAGAACCTGCGCCGGGCCTGCGCCATAGGTCAGATTTTCCTGAACCGTCAGACTGCCCCGCGCCTGTGCGCTGAGGGCGCCATAGCTGGCAATGTAAGGCGTCAGATCACCGCCGATCATTGATCTCGGCGAATATTCCTGTTCCAGTTCAGCCTGTGAAAACCCGCGATACAGCATCAGTCCCCCGCATAGATCAGTTCTGTGCGCATATCATACAAATCGTGGAAGAAGCGCAATTCCAATGCTTTGCGTAAGAAGCCGACGCCGCTGGAGCCTCCTGTTCCCGGCTGCATCCCGATGACACGTTCAACGGCGGTCGCGTGATCGAACCGCCACCGTTGGAACAGGCATTCCACATCCATCAGCTTCTCTGCCAGCGCATAAAGCTCCCAGTTTTTTTCGGTCTCGCGAAAGACCTGAACCCAGATTTTCACCACCCGAGGATCGCCGGAGTAGGGCTGCGCATAGTCCCGCTCCAGCAAGTCCTGCGGCACGTCGAAGCCTTGGCGGGCCAGCATGTGCAGTACCTCGTCGTAGAGCGACGGCTTGGTAAGTGCTGCGTTCAACATCTCCATCACTTCGGGATCATGGGCGTGAACTTTCAGGGTCGAGGGGTCCTTGTTGCCCAGAATGAACTCGATCTGGCGGTAGCCATAGCTTTGGAACCCGGAGGAACTGCCAAGTGCCTGCCGAAAGGTCATGTAGTCGGCGGGCGTCATGGTCAGCAGGGTTTCCCAGGCCGCGATCAGCTGATGTTGAATGGCTTTGATGCGGTCGAGGTTTTTCATCGCTGGACCAAACGCGTCCTGTTGCAGGAAGCGGCGCACTTCGACCAGTTGATGGTGCATCAGTTTCAGCCACAGCTCGCTGACCTGATGGATGATGATGAACAACATCTCGTCGGGCTGGGCGGGGTCCTGAAACGTCTTCTGCAGGTTCAGCAGCGTCTTGAGTTGCAGAAAATCGCCATAGCTTTTGCGATGGGTCTCGGTGAAATCGGTGACCAGAGAATCTTCGATCCCGCGTTCCAGATACCTGTCAGTGTCGCTCATTTGCTCCTCCAAACGCCTGAGGTTACCCGATGTGTAAGGGGTCAGCCCGCGCAGCGCCAGAGGGTCAGGTCCAGTCGAGAACCACCTTGCCGGATTGACCAGATTTCATGGCCGCAAACCCTTCGGCAAAATCGTCGACTTTCATCTGATGGGTGATCACGCGGCTAACATCCAGGCCATTTTGCAGCATGGCGATCATCTTGTACCAGGTCTCGAACATCTCGCGCCCGTACACGCCCTTGATGGTGATGGCCTTGAACACGATGCGGGACCAATCGACCGGGGACTTGCCGGGCGGAATACCCAGCAGGGCAATCTTGCCACCCATAACCAATGCCTCGACCATTTGGTCCAGCGCGACTTGCGAGCCGGACATTTCCAGCCCCACATCGAAACCTTCCTTCAATCCCAGCTCGGCGATAACATCCTGCAGGTCCTCTTTGGAGACATCGACTGCGCGAACCGTTGGCACAACGTGTTCGGCCAGTTTCAGGCGGTCGGGGTTGATGTCGGTGATGACCACATTGCGGGCACCTGCGTGGCGGGCGACGGCTGCGGCCATGATGCCAATCGGTCCAGCGCCTGTGATCAGCACATCCTCCCCTAGCAGATCAAAGCTGAGCGCGGTGTGAACGGCGTTTCCCAGCGGGTCGAGAATGGCTCCGATTTCGTCTGGCACGTCGTCGGGTAGAGGGACGACATTGAAGGCAGGCAGTTTCAGATATTGCGCAAACGCGCCTTGTTCGTTGACGCCTATGCCACGCGTGCCGGGGTCGAGGTGGAACTTGCCCGCGCGGCTCTGACGGCTGTCTGTTCCGATCAGGTGCCCCTCGCCCGAGCAGCGCCGCCCGATCTCAAGCCCGGTTACGTTTCGGCCGATCTCAACGATCTCTCCCGCGAATTCATGGCCGGTGATCATCGGAACGGGAACCGTGGCAGCCGCCCAATCATCCCAGTTCCAGATATGAATGTCGGTCCCGCAGATGCCGGTCTTGTTGATCCGGATCAGCACCTCATCCGGGCCGATCTCGGGCACCGGCGCTTGGATCATCCACAGGCCTTCCTTAGGTTCGGATTTTTCCAGTGCTTTCATTGTATTGGGACGCATTGCACTACTCCCATAAATCGGTGGACAGGTATTTTAGGCCGCTGTCGCAAATGACGATCGCGACGCAGCCGCCACGCTCGGGGCCGCGCAGCAGCTCGATCGCACCAGCAAGGTTCGCACCGGCCGAGTATCCGGCAAAGATCCCTTCGCTGCGTGCGAGCAACCGGGCGCAATCTCGGGCCGCGTTGCCTGATACCGAAAGGTGCCCAGCGAGGGGGACGCCGTTCATATGGGTCAGGTCAGCCATGGCGTAGCCGCCGCCCTGTATCGGGTGGTCGGGCGTGTCGACGACTTCACCGCCCAAGGCCCGTGCGCCTTCGGGTTCGATGGCGTAACACCGCACATCATACGGCGCGAAGAATGCCGCTGCTCCGGCCAGGGTGCCGCCTGAACCGGCGAAATCACAGAAGGCCGTGACAGCGCCACCCGATTGGTCCCAGATTTCCGGCCCGGTCCCGGTTGCATGCGCTTTGGGGTTGCCGGAGTGGCCAAACTGATCCGCGCGAAACGCGCCGCGCTCTGCGGTGACTTGCTTCGCCGCTTGGTCCACCAGAGCCAGATCAGCGCCCGAAACCTCACCCGGTTTGCTGCCAGGTGCCTGAGGCACGATGATCACCTCAGCCCCCAGTGCCCGCATCATGCGCGCACGCTCGACCGAGTTCCCGGCGCTCATCACCGCGACAAACGGATGGCCCATGATTCCGCAGACAATCGCCAGACCGGTTCCCATATTGCCCGAGGTCAGCTCGACAACAGTTTGGCCCGGCGCAAGCGTTCCGTCGACGCGGGCCATTTGGATGATGGTTTTTGCCGCGCGGTCCTTTTTCGAGAAGCCGGGCAATAGATAATCCAGCTTGGCCAGAATGCGACCGTCCAGCTGAAGCCGCTGGCAGATGCGCGACAGGTCCACCAAAGGGGTATTGCCGATGGCGTCGATGACAGAGGCAAGGGTCATTCGATGACTCCAAGCTCTTTGCCGATTTTCCCAAACGCGGCAAGCGCCTGGTCAAGCTCTTGCCGCGTCAGGGCGGCGTTCATTTGGGTTCTAATCCGGGCCTGCCCGCGCGGGACCACTGGGAAGAAAAAGCCGGAGACATACACGCCTTCGTCAAACAACCGGGCCGCCATGTCCTGCGCCAATGACGCGTCGCCCAGCATGACCGGAATGATTGGGTGTTCACCTGGCAGAAGGTCAAAACCCAGCTTCTCCAGCCCCGCCCGCCAGTATTTGGTGTTTCCGAACAGCTGCGCGCGCAGCATGTCGCCCTGTTGAACCAGACGGATAGCCTCAATCCCGGCGGCGACGATGGATGGCGGCAGCGAGTTCGAGAACAGATAGGGCCGCGCCCGCTGCCGCAGCAGGTCGATCACTGGCTGCGGCCCGGCGATGTAACCGCCGATTGCCCCCCCAAGTGCTTTTCCCAAGGTTCCCGTCAGGATGTCGACATCGACACCGAAATGATCCGGCGTGCCCGCGCCGTTCGGTCCCATAAACCCGGTAGCGTGGCAATCATCGACCATGACGATGGCGTCATACTTGTCGGCCAGCTCACGGATCTTCGGCAGGTTGGCGAGGTAACCATCCATTGAAAACACGCCGTCGGTCGCGATCATGATATGCCGCGCTCCATCCTCGCGCGCCTGTTTCAGCCAGGCCTCAAGGTCGTTCATGTCGTTGTTCAGATAGCGATAGCGCTTGGCTTTACACAGCCGCACCCCGTCGATGATCGAGGCGTGGTTCAGACTGTCCGAGATTATCGCATCCTCGGGTCCGAGAAGGGGTTCGAACAGCCCGCCGTTCGCGTCGAAACAGGCGGCGAACAGGATCGAGTCATCCTTGTTCAGGAACTCGGCCAGCTTCTGTTCCAGCTCGCGGTGAATGTCCTGTGTGCCGCAGATAAACCGGACCGAGGCCATGCCGAACCCTTTGGGGCCCATTGCATCTGTGGCCGCTTCGATTAGCGCGGGATGGTCGGCCAGACCCAGGTAGTTATTGGCGCACAGGTTGATGACCTGCTTGTCGCCCACCGTGATCTCACCGCCCTGAGGCGATGTAATCATGCGTTCGCGTTTATACAGACCTTCGGATTCGATCTGCGCGAGGGTGTCCGTGATATGGGACAGGAATGCATCTGCCATGGCGACCTCCGTTCATCTGAGTCGGATTTCTAACATAACGGATTCAATTCCCAAATAGGAGAATTACACTATACGGGAAAAATTTCCGTGAAGGCGGAATTTAGGCGTTTTTGACGATCAGAAAGACCCGCGCGGGGCATTTCGAAGCAATGGAATGGGTCACATCAGCTGCATATCGGGCGGTGTCGCCCTGCTGCATCTCAGATATTGCAGTGCCCGAGGTGACGCGTACCGCACCTTCCAGAACCGTCAATTGTTCGCGTGTGCCGCGGGCATGCGGCTGGCTGTTCAGTGTGCCGTTGTGGTCAAAGCGGATGTCGTAGACCTCGTGCCCTCCGGCCTCTTCCGGGGGCGACAGGATACGGATGCGGCAGTTCTGTCCCATATTGTCGATGCTGGGCACCTCGGCCTGGCGCAGAACCTCGATCTGGTCCGAGGTTTTGGTCTCTTCCAGCAGCCCTGCGAAATCCACCTGCAGGGCCCGCGTCAGGTTCCACAGGGTCGAGATGGTTGGGCTGCTTTCGCCTCGTTCGATCTGACTGACCATCGAGCGGGACACGCCGCTGAGATTTGCAACAGCTTCCAGCGACAGGCCCTTGGCGCGACGCGCCTCTTTCAGGCGGGCGGGCAGAAGGGTCAGGATATCGTCTGTGTTTTCCGTCATGACGGAATCTGATGCGCTTTTCACGGTGGGTTGTCAATTCTGATTGTGACGGTACGTCGTATAGGACAACGCGCCAACTGGGCGTAATAGTGCCGCCAAATCCAAGAGGAGAAGAGACATGAAAGATATCGTCATTCTGGATGGGGCCCGTACGGCGGTTGGAACGTTTGGGGGTGCTCTAGCCTCGACCGCACCGATTGATCTGGCGACCGTTGTGACCGAAGCCGCAATGGAGAAGTCGGGCGTCGAAGGCGGCCAGATTGGCAACGTTGTGTTTGGTCATGTGATCAACACCGAACCGCGCGACATGTATCTGTCGCGTGCGGCGGCCAAACAGGCAGGTATCCCGGTCGAAACTCCCGCTATGAACGTGAACCGCCTGTGTGGATCGGGGGCGCAGGCGATTGTGTCCGCGGTACAATCACTGATGCTGGGTGATGCCGAATTTTCTGTGGCTGGTGGGGCTGAGAGCATGTCGCGCAGCCCCTACATCCTGCAGCAGGCGCGCTGGGGTGCCAAGATGGGCGATAACAAGTCGCTCGACATGATGCTGGGTGCGTTGAACTGCCCCTTTGGCACCGGCCATATGGGTGTGACGGCTGAGAACGTCGCCGATGAGCATCAGGTCACACGCGAGCAGATGGATGAGTTCGCTCTGACCAGCCAGACCCGCGCCGCTGCGGCCATTGAGGCCGGATATTTCCAAAGCCAGATCGCGCCGGTTCAGGTCAAGGTCAAGCGCGACATAGTTGATTTCATGGTCGATGAGCATCCCAAGGCGACTTCGATTGAGGCGTTGGCGGGTCTGCGTCCGGCGTTCAAGAAGGATGGTCGGGTGACGGCGGGCAACGCCTCTGGCATCAATGACGGTGCGGCAGCGATGGTTTTGGCCACGGCGGACGCGGCCGAAAAGGCTGGTCTGAAGCCGAAAGCGCGTATTCTGGGTTACGGCCACGCCGGTGTCCGCCCCGAAGTGATGGGTATCGGTCCGGTGCCTGCGGTCCAGAACTTGCTGGCCAAGACCGGCCTGACGGTGGAAGACTTCGACGTGATCGAAAGCAACGAAGCCTTTGCTTCGCAGGCTCTGGCCGTGAACAAAGAGCTGGGTCTGGACGCCGCCAAGGTGAATCCGAACGGTGGTGCGATTGCCCTGGGTCACCCGGTGGGTGCGACAGGTGCGATCATCACGCTGAAGGCGTTGTATGAGTTGGAGCGGACTGGTGGCTCCAAAGGTCTGATCACCATGTGTATCGGCGGTGGTCAGGGTATTGCGATTGCCATCGAGCGGCTCTGACTTCGAGACGGGCGGGGGGCTGTCTGCCCCCCATCGCGCCTTAGGCGCGATTCCCCCCAAGGATATTTTCAGCCAGATGAAGCAGGCGGGTGGCGCCTAGCTGAGCGCTGTTAGTAGCAAAACCAAAGCAGCGCCTAACACGGCTCCGAGCGTTGCGGGAAGGGCTTTGGACCACAGGCGGGAGTTGGTCTGATCGTCTTTTTGCGTTTGCGCGATCAGAGCGTCTTCCACCAGAGCGGGCAGACGTGGGCCGAACCGAGCCAGAACCAACGCGGTTTTGCCAAAGTCGCGGAGCGCCGCGCGGGGGCCGATGGATTTCTTGATGTAGTCCTCGACGACCGGACGCGCGACCTCCCATATATTGATATGCGGATCGAGTGATCGAGCGACGCCTTCGACCACAACCATGGTGCGCTGTAGCAGGATCAGCTCGGTTCGGGTTTCCATGCCAAAGCGTTCGGTGACTTCGAACAGGTAATTCAGCAAGCGGCCCATCGAGATATGGGTGGCGTCCATGCCGAAGATGGGCTCGCCCACAGCGCGCAGGGCGCGGGCGAATTCGTCGACGTCTTGATTGGCTGGGACGTATCCGGCCTCGAAGTGCACCTCGGCCACGCGTTTATAGTCGCGGCGGATGAAGCCAAATAGGATCTCGGCATAGACCCGGCGGGTGTATTCGTCGATATGGCCCATGATGCCGTAGTCATAGGCGATGATATCGTTGTTGGCGGCAACCTTCAGGTTGCCCTGGTGCATGTCGGCGTGGAAGTAGCCATCGCGCAGGGCGTGCAGCAGGAACAAGCGCAGGACACGCTCGCCCAGATCGCGGCGGTTATGGCCTGCGGCGTCCAGGGCGTCGTTGTCGCCAAGTGGGATGCCATCCGCCCAGCTGAGCGTCATCACCCGGCGCGCGGACAGAGACCACACGACCGGAGGCAACCAGAACCCGGCATCATCCTTGGTGTTGGCGGCGTATTCCGAGGCTGCCGAGCTTTCCAGACGCAAGTCCAGCTCGCCGCGCACCACGCCATCGAAGTGTTCGATCACTTCCATTGGACGCAAACGACGCGCGCCTGGGGCGCAGAGTTGTACCATGCGGGCGGCGAAATAAAACGCGTCGACATCCTTGCGGAAGGCGCGCTCGATTCCCGGACGCAGGACTTTGACGGCGACGTCCTCGCCTGTGCTGGTCAGCTTGGCCTTGTGAACCTGTGCGATCGAGGCCGCAGCTATTGGTTCGCTGAATTCGCTGAACATTTCTGAGATCGGCTGGCCCAGCTCCTTCTCGACCTCAGCCATGGCCTCGGCCTTCGGGAATGGGGGCAGCTTGTCCTGCAATACGCGCAGTTGCTCGGCCAGTTCGTTACCAACCACATCGGGGCGGGTCGACAGGACCTGTCCGAATTTTATGTAGGCCGGACCCAGCGCCGTCAGGGCGCGCGTGGCAGGGGGCATCTCGGGGTCGCCCTTGTACCCAAGCCATTGAAACGGTTTGCCAAGCGCGTGGGCGAGAAAGCGGACCGCGCGGGGGGCTTCGAACGCGTCCAGCACGACATTCATCGCGCCCGTGCGCTCTAGCGTGGCGCCTGTTCGGATCAGGCGTATGATGTTGTGAGGGCCACGCATTTAGATCTTCCAGCCGGAATGCAGCGCGGCGATTCCCATGCTCAGGTTGCGGTATTTGGCGTTCTCAAAACCGGCAGCGCGGACCATACCCAGGAATGTATCCTGATCGGGGAACTTGCGGATCGATTCCACGAGGTACTGATAGCTGTCGTAGTCATTGGCGATCAGCTTGCCCATGCGCGGGATGACGTTGAAGCTGTAGAGATCATAGAGCTTTTGCAGCCCATCGTTGGGCAACTGGCTGAACTCCAACACCATCAGGCGACCACCGGGTTTCAACACGCGATAAGCCTCGTTCAGCGCTTCTTGCGGGCGGGTGACGTTCCTGATGCCGAAGGAGATTGTGTAGACATCGAAGGTGTTGTCCTCGAACGGCAGAGACATCGCATCGCCGACGACCCAGTTCAGGCTCTCCGACGTCTGATCGGCCTCAGCCCGTTGACGGCCCTCGACCAGCATTGGCTCCGTCAGGTCCAGAACGGTGGCGTGGCCATAGCCCGCGCGTTTGAGAAAGCGGAACGAGATGTCTCCGGTGCCGCCGGCGACGTCCAGCAGACGCTGACCGGGGCGCGGGGCAAGCCAGTCCATCATCGCGTCTTTCCAGACCCGGTGGATGCCCATCGACATAACATCGTTCATCACGTCGTATTTCGAGGCCACGGAGTTGAAAACGCCCTGTACGCGCCCGGCCTTGTCAGCCTCGCGGACGGTTTCGAACCCGAAATGAGTGGTCTTGTCGCTGTTGTCGGACATTTGCCTTGCCGTTTGTCGAATTTCGCCTCTGTTATAGGGCCATCAGAGGCGGGCACAATGCGGCCCTTTGGAATAGGAGCCATCTAATGCCCGAATTGCCTGAGGTCGAGACAGTAAGACGCGGCCTGACCCCTGCGATGGAGGGGGTGGTAATCGAGCGTGCAGATGTGAACCGCCCCGATCTGCGCTGGCCCTTCCCGGAGCGTTTGGCCGAGAGATTGACGGGACAGCGGGTGGATCGGCTAAGGCGACGTTCCAAATACATTCTGGCTGATCTCAGCAGTGGCGAGACGTTGTTGATTCACTTGGGTATGTCGGGGCGTATGACGGTATCAGGTGACCCGTTGGGGCAGTTCGTCCATGACCATCCGATGCCCGAAAAGCATGACCATTTAGTGTTCCACATGGCCAATGGTGCCCGCGTGACCTTCAACGATCCGCGCCGGTTCGGGGCCATGGATTTGCTGCCAACCGCAACCGCAGAAAACCACAAACTGCTGTCCGTTCTGGGGCCGGAACCATTGGGCAATGATTTTCACGAACAGCACCTGATTGACGCGTTCAAGGGCAAGAACAGGCCGGTCAAATCGGTACTTCTGGATCAGGGAATCGTTGCCGGGTTGGGGAATATTTACGTTTGCGAGGCGCTTTATCGCGGCAAGGTGTCGCCACGTCGCAAAGCCGGACAAATTTCTGCGGCGCGTGTCGCAGCCCTTGTGCCGATCATCCGGCAGGTGTTGCAGGACGCGATCGAAGCAGGGGGATCGTCACTGAAAGATTTCCGTCAAGCCGATGGAGAACTTGGATATTTTCAGCACAGCTTTGATGTTTACGGCCGCGAAGGCGAACCCTGCCGAACCCAGGGTTGCGGTGCCGAAATCAAGAGAATCACCCAGTCTGGTCGCTCATCCTTCTACTGTGCGCAATGCCAAAGATAGCTTGATCCAGCGAAATCGCGTGTTAAGGAATCGTACCTGAACGGAACAACCGGAAGCTTATACCTCATGGCTTTTGAGACGATCATCGTCGAAATCGAAGACCACGTCGCCCTTATCAAACTCGACCGACCAGATGCGATGAATGCGCTGAACACCCAATTGGTGGGTGAGCTGTGCGACGCGCTGGAAGAGGCGGATCAGAACGACAAAGTGCGCTGCATCGTGCTGACCGGCTCGGACAAGGCGTTTGCCGCGGGTGCGGACATCAAGGAAATGTCCGAGATGAGCTTTGTCGACGTTTTCAGCACCGACCTGTTTGCCTCGGTCAACGAGCGTGTCTCGGCCATTCGCAAACCCATAATCGCGGCGGTTGCGGGCTACGCGCTGGGCGGCGGCTGCGAATTGGCCATGATATGCGATTTCATCATCGCCGCAGACACCGCCAAGTTCGGCCAGCCCGAGATCAATCTGGGCGTTATAGCCGGTATCGGCGGCACCCAGCGCCTGACCCGCTTTGTCGGCAAGTCCAAGGCGATGGATATGAACCTGACCGGTCGCTTCATGGACGCCGAAGAAGCTGAGCGCGCGGGTCTTGTCAGCCGCGTGGTTCCGGCGAAGAAGCTGATCGAAGAAGCCGTGGGTGCAGCCCATAAGATTGCTGAGAAGTCTTTGCTGACGGCCGCAGCCGCGAAGGAAGCGGTGAATCGCAGCTATGAGCTACCGCTGAGCGAAGGTTTGCTGTTTGAGCGTCGCGTCTTTCATTCAATGTTCGCGACCGAAGACCAGAAAGAGGGCATGGCGGCGTTTCTGGAAAAACGCGCCGCGCAATTCCGCGACAAGTAAGGTCGCAGCAAGGAATTCCGGAAGGGCAGGCTGTGGCCTGCCTTTATTTGTTGGACATATGAGGCAAGAATCGGCTTGGCAAACCCGTAAAACTTGGGTAGAGACCGCCTTCATACATGCGCGTGCGGCCCGCTTGGCCCGACTCACACTCGTGATTTCTGATCCGGTGCGGATAACTCCGTGGCGCGCAACCCTAGATAACCGTACCGAATAAAGGTTAGAGACACATGGCAAATTCGCCCCAGGCAAAGAAACGCGCCCGTCAGAACGAAAAGCGTTTCGCCGTAAACAAAGCGCGCCGTTCGCGCATCCGCACCTACCTGCGCAAAGTTGAAGAAGCGATCGCTTCCGGCGACAAAGACGCTGCAACCGCAGCTCTGCGCGCAGCTCAGCCTGAACTGATGCGCGGCGTCACCAAAGGCGTTTTCCACAAGAACACCGCATCGCGTAAAATGTCGCGCCTGTCGGCACGCGTAAAAGCGCTGGGTTGATTCCCGCTAGGACGCGTCAAGCGTTTTCCTACGTAAAGGCGTCGCGCATTGCGGCGCCTTTCGTGTTTGTTGCCAGAAAGCCGCGACCTCACGAAGTCGAGAGATTCTTTCGCCCTGAACCCCGAGTCAATATCAGAGTTTCGTTGCTGCGACAGGCAACATCTTGCTACCACTGAGTCAGCGATTCACTCGCTTGGGGGGACAGGCTGTTCCAGACATCTGACTGACGGGCATCAGTCAGACATCAGGAACCAGCGTTCGAAAACCGGCCTTGGCCGGTGAAACGATCTGCTCTGGGTCTCGGGTTTTCCGAAGATCTCAGCCCTGTCAAACAATTGGGTTACGACGCGTGCCCCGGTTTTCCGGGATCCTGCTGCGGGATACGATTTGTGCATGCTGAGTGTTCATTTACCCGCCGGATGGGACAGTCCGGCGCAGGGTACCCTTGTGCGTGAACGTCAATGACCGGGAAACCGGCGACGATTGATAAGACCGACAGGTCAAAAAAAATGGGATGCGTGAGGCGCTTGATGACACAAGAGAAATGGGGACAACTGCGTAGCAAACTACTGAAGGCCGTTGGTAAGAACAACTTCACCACCTGGATTGAGCCTCTGGAATTTCAGGAGCTGCAGGATGGTGTAGCCGTGTTCTCGGTGCCGACCAACTTCATGGGGAATTACGTCAGCCAGAATTTTGCAGATTTGATTCTGTATGAACTGAATACCGCGGGTGAGACGGTCCAACGTCTTGCGTTCAAGGCGGCAGCCAATTCGACCACCCGACCGGCAGCTGTCACGGATGAACCGAAGTTGACCGCAGCTGCTGCACCAGTTGCGGAATCTGCCAATGCGGCGCTCGAGGATCTACAGGCCGCACCCTTGGATACGCGTTTTACCTTCGACAGCTTTGTTGTCGGCAAACCCAACGAACTGGCCCATGCCGCCGCGCGCCGCGTAGCTGAAGGTGGCCCGGTCACGTTCAATCCGCTGGTTCTCTATGGCGGTGTCGGGTTGGGTAAAACGCACCTGATGCACGCGATCGCGTGGGAGCTGAAAACCAAAAGCCCCGAGCTGAACGTGCTTTACCTGTCGGCGGAACAGTTCATGTATCGCTTTGTTCAGGCTCTGCGCGAACGCCGGATGATGGATTTCAAACATCTGTTCCGCTCGGTCGATGTGCTGATGGTGGACGATGTGCAGTTCATCGCGGGCAAGGACTCGACCCAAGAAGAGTTCTTTCACACCTTCAACGCTCTGGTGGACCAGAACAAACAGATCATCATCTCGGCCGACCGCGCACCGGGTGAGATCAAGGATTTGGAAGATCGCGTGAAATCACGCCTGCAATGTGGTCTGGTCGTCGATCTGCATCCCACCGACTACGAATTGCGTCTGGGCATTCTGCAGAACAAGGTCCAGCAGCACATCGCCACCTATCCCGATCTTGTCATCGCCGATGGCGTGCTGGAGTTTCTGGCGCATCGCATCTCGACCAATGTACGCGTTCTCGAAGGTGCTCTGACCCGTCTGTTCGCCTTTGCCTCACTAGTGGGGCGTGAGATCGACATGGAGCTGACTCAGGACTGTCTGGCTGACGTGCTGCGCGCCTCAGAGCGGAAGATCACCGTCGAGGAAATCCAGCGCAAAGTGTCGGACTACTACAACATCCGCCTCTCGGACATTATCGGCCCCAAGCGTTTGCGGTCCTATGCTCGTCCGCGTCAAGTGGCCATGTATCTGTGCAAGCAACTGACCAGCCGCTCTCTGCCTGAGATCGGCCGCCGTTTCGGAGGGCGCGACCACACAACCGTTATGCATGGGGTCAAGCGCATCGAAGAGCTGAAGACGACCGATGGTCAGATCGCAGAAGACGTGGAAATGCTGCGCCGCTCGCTAGAGGCCTGAACCGCACCCATTGTCAGTAAATGCCCCGGGCCAGTGCGTCCGGGGCGTTTTCTTGTGCGCTAATCTCCACGGTTGCGGAGGAATGGACGCGTTTCGCGCGTGTACCTCTTGACCACCGGGGTATTCCCACCCAGAAATCGGTAAAAAATCCTTGTGCCTCAGGGCTGAGACGCTAACGTGCCAGTCCCGCCCATTTTCGGCACGCAAGTCAGAGGAACAGAGGGTATGAAGATCAGCATCGAACGCGGCACCCTTCTCAAGGCCGTTTCCCAGGCCCAATCCGTTGTGGAACGTCGCAACACGATCCCGATCCTTGCCAATGTGCTGATCGAGGCCGAAGGCGACCAAGCCCTGTTCCGAGCCACCGATCTGGATATCGAGGTTGTCGACAAAGCGCCTGCGCAGGTCGAAAAGGCCGGTGCGACGACAGTGGCGGCTACGACCCTGCATGAAATTGTGCGCAAACTGCCGGATGGCGCGCTTGTCACCCTGACAGCCGACAGCGCCGCAGGTCGTCTGACGGTTGAGGCGGGCCGGTCGAATTTCTCTCTGGCGACCTTGCCGAAAGAGGATTTCCCGGTCATGGCGTCCTCGGAATATCAGTCAAATTTCACCGCGTCGGCAGCGTTGCTGCGTCGGTTGTTCGACAAATCAAAATTCGCAATCTCGACCGAAGAGACGCGGTACTACCTGAACGGTGTCTACATGCATGTCGCGGATGGGTCCGAAGGCGGCAAGGTTCTTCGCTGTGTGGCCACCGATGGTCACCGTCTGGCGCGGATTGATGCGGACCTTCCGGATGGTGCTGCGGACATGCCGGGTGTGATCGTGCCGCGTAAAACCGTGGGTGAGCTGCGCAAGCTGCTGGACGATGACGAGATGGACATCGCTGTCTCGGTCAGCGAAACCAAGGTACGCTTTGCCACGCCGGATATCACGCTGACGTCGAAGGTCATTGATGGCACCTTCCCCGATTACACCCGCGTTATTCCGCAGGGCAACACGCGCCAGTTGGAAGTGGATGCTGCTGAATTTGCGCAAGCCGTGGACCGGGTTGCAACGGTTTCATCAGAGCGTTCGCGCGCCGTGAAGCTGCAACTGGATGCGGATAAGCTGGTATTGTCGGTCAACGCGCCGGATAGTGGCGCGGCTGAGGAAGAGTTGGCCGTCGCTTACGGTGACGAACGGCTGGAGATTGGGTTCAACGCGAAATACCTGCTCGAGATTGCATCGCAGGTGGATCGTGAGAACGCGGTATTCCTGTTTAACTCGGCCGGTGACCCGACTTTGATGCGCGAAGGCAACGATCTGAGCGCGGTTTACGTCGTCATGCCGATGCGCGTCTGATCGCGCTGGCGCGCGATGCCTCCGGCGGAGGTATTTTTGAACAGAAGAAGGGAGGGGTCATGGGATTGGCCCTGACCGAACTTACGGTCTCGCATTTTCGGTCTCATAAATTGGCGCGTTTGTCTTTGGATGGGCGCCCGGTGGCCATTCATGGGCCGAACGGGGCCGGGAAGACCAATATTCTGGAGGCAGTGTCTCTGTTCTCGCCCGGTCGCGGGATGCGGCGGGCCAGTGCGGCGGAGATGACCCGGCGGCCCGAAGCCCTGGGCTGGAAACTGTCCGGTCTGCTGAGCGCGCAGGGCGGGCGGTATGAGATCGAGACGTGGTCCGAAGGTGGCGCGGCGCGTCAGGTTCGGATTGATGGCAAGGCCGCCAGTCAGATTGATCTGGGCAAGCTCGCGCGCGTGGTGTGGTTGATCCCGTCGATGGATCGGCTGTGGATCGAAGGGGCTGAGGGGCGGCGGCGATTTCTGGACCGCATCGCGCTGAGCTTTGATCCCGCGCATGCCGAGGCTTCGCTGACCTACGAAAAGGCTATGCGTGAGCGGAACCGGCTATTGAAAGATCAGGTCCGGGACGCCCATTGGTACACGGCTTTGGAAGGTCAGATGGCCGAGACAGGGTATCGGATCCATGCGGCGCGTCTTGCAGCATTGGATCATTTGCGTGCCGCGCAGGATCAGGCCGAAACGGCGTTTCCTTCAGCAGACTTGGAGTTGATTCAAACGGAAGGTGCGATGCCCGAGACTGCGGATGATCTGCGCGAGGCGCTCAGCGAAAGCCGTTTCCGCGATCTTGCAGCAGGGCGGACTCTGGTCGGGCCGCATCGCTCGGACCTGTATGGGGTGTTCGCGGCCAAGGGGGTTCCGGCCAAGGATTGTTCCACGGGTGAACAGAAGGCGTTGCTTGTGTCCCTGATCCTGTCAAACGCACGGGCGCTTGCGGAAATGATCGGTGCGCCACCGATTGTGTTGCTGGATGAGGTGGCTGCGCATCTGGATGCCGGGCGACGCGCGGCGCTCTATGATGAGATCTGTGCGCTGGGCGCTCAGGCCTGGATGACGGGCACCGGGCCTGAGCTGTTTGCGGAATTGGGAGACCGGGCCCAAACGCTGGTTGTTACCGAAGGCGATGAGGGCTCGGTCGTGTCGGCTTAGGCCGGTTCGTTGACTTTACGTTCCCACAGGAAACCGCGCATGACCTGATCGACCGGAGTTTTGGCCATGTGGTTGACGTAGTTCGACATGGTTTTCTGCGCCAGACCCAGAATCACATCCAGAACGGCGCGGTGCGAGTAACCGGCGTCAAAGAACGCCTGCAGTTGTTCTTCGGTCGGGTTACCGCGGGTTTCCATCACCTGCAGGGTGAAAGTGCGCAAGGCCTCCAGCTTGGCAGTCGGCAGCGGGGTTTCGTTGCGCAGAGCCTCGGTGATCTCGTCCGAAACCTTCATCATTTTGGCGATGCCGGTATGGGCGGGGACACAGTAGTGGCACTCGTTTTCAACGTTGATGGTCTGCCAAACGACGGTTTTCTCATCATTGTCGAAATCGGCTTGCAGGAAGAGGCCGTGAAGAACCTGATAAGCCTCCAGATGCTGCGGGCTTTCCGCCATCACCTTGTGCAGACCGGGTAGGCGGCCAAAGGCGGCTTGCGATTTCTCCAACAGCGGTTTGGACCCCTCAGGGGCGGATTCGAGGTCGTGAGACGGGAAGTTGGCCATTTCAAAACTCCTGATTTCTGGCGCGATGAGTCGTATTTAGGGTTTCTTGAGCGATCACTCAAGTATATATTTGAGCAAACACTCAAGAATTGGTGATCTATTGCCACGTAAACCCGCATATGACCGAGACGCGCTGATCGCGCAGGCGCGTGATATCTTCTGGCGTCACGGCTGGGCCGGGACGTCGCTGAAGGACCTTGAGCGCGAGTTGAAGCTGAAGCCGGGTAGTTTCTATGCGGCGTTTGGCTCGAAAGATGCCCTATATGCGCTGGCGCTGGAGCGTTACGCGCAAGACGGGGTTGCCAGTATGCTGGCCTTGGCTGAGGAGCTGGGGCCGCTCGGGGCGCTCAAGGCGCAGCCCTATCGCGTGATTGCTGCCTCTGACCTGCCGACCAAAGCTTGTATGCTGGCCAAGACCTATGCCGAGTTGCAGGCAAAGGATCACGATCTGGCCGGTCAGGCAGGCGCGCATATGATCGCAATGAAATCCTGTTTCGCAGACCTGTTTCGCCGCGCCCAAAAGGCCGGAGAGATAAGCCCTGATCACGATCCCGAACGCCTTGCTGCGCGCTATCAGTCGGACCTTCTGGGCCTGCGATTGACGGCCGAACGGGACGACGTCAACGCCGCCGAAATTGCAGCTGATATCGCGGCAGACCTCGATCGGCTTTGATCCGCAGATAAATCGGATCTCAACCACAAAATCTTGGGGGAGCGCGTGACATTCCCCACCAGAAAACGTATAAGTTACCAAAATAATATAGGTACTAACGGCATGTCCGAAGACGCACAGGCACCCCAGGAATACGGCGCAGATTCCATCAAAGTTCTCAAAGGCTTAGAGGCGGTTCGCAAACGTCCCGGTATGTATATCGGGGATACGGATGATGGCTCGGGTCTGCACCATATGGTGTATGAGGTCGTGGACAACGGAATTGATGAGGCTCTGGCCGGTCATGCCGACCATGTGACCGTGAAAATTCACGCGGATTCCAGCGTCTCGGTCAGTGACAACGGGCGCGGAATTCCGGTCGATATTCACCCCGAAGAGGGCGTCTCGGCGGCCGAGGTTATTATGACCCAGCTGCATGCGGGTGGTAAGTTCGACAGCAACTCGTACAAGGTGTCGGGCGGTCTGCACGGCGTGGGCGTTTCGGTTGTGAATGCTCTGTCCGAATGGCTGGAGCTGCGCATCTGGCGCGCGGGCAAAGAGCACATTGCACGTTTTGAGCGTGGTGAGACCGCTGAGCATCTGAAAGTCGTCGGCGAATGCGGCGATCGCACCGGGACCGAGGTGCGCTTTCTGGCCTCGACAGATACGTTCTCGAACCTCGAATACTCGTTTGAGACGTTGGAGAAGCGCCTGCGTGAGCTGGCCTTCCTGAACTCGGGCGTGCGCATCATCCTGATTGATGAGCGCCCTGCAGAACGGCTGGAGACCGAGCTGTTCTACGAGGGCGGCGTCAAGGAGTTCGTCAAATACCTCGACCGGTCCAAGACCCCGGCCATGCCCGAGCCAATCTATATCAAGGGCGAGCGGGACGATATCGGTGTCGAAATCGCCATGTGGTGGAATGACAGCTACCACGAGACGGTTCTGCCTTTCACCAACAACATCCCACAGCGGGACGGTGGCACGCACGTGGCCGGTTTCCGCGGCGCTCTGACCCGGACGATCAACAACTATGCGCAGTCCAGCGGGATCGCGAAGAAGGAAAAGGTCAGCTTTACCGGCGACGACGCACGCGAAGGTCTGACCTGCGTGCTGTCGGTGAAAGTGCCGGACCCGAAATTCTCGTCGCAAACGAAAGACAAGCTGGTTTCGTCAGAAGTACGACCTGCAGTCGAAGGCCTGATGAACGAAAAGCTGGCTGAGTGGTTCGAAGAAAACCCCAATGAAGCTAAGGGTATCGTCGGCAAGATCATCGAGGCTGCATTGGCCCGTGAGGCCGCCCGAAAGGCGCGTGAACTTACCCGCCGCAAGACGGCGATGGATGTGAACTATCTGGCCGGGAAGCTGAAAGACTGTTCCGAGAAGGACCCGTCCAAGACCGAAGTTTTCCTGGTGGAGGGTGACTCGGCGGGTGGCTCAGCCCAGACCGGTCGCGACCGTCTGACTCAAGCCGTTCTGCCCCTGCGCGGGAAAATCCTGAACGTTGAACGCGCGCGGTTTGACCGGATGCTGTCGTCGCAGGAGATCGGCAACCTCGTGATGGCTCTGGGCACCGGCATTGGCCGCGATGAGTTCAACATCGAAAAGCTGCGCTACCACAAGATTGTCATCATGACCGATGCGGATGTAGATGGCGCGCATATTCGTACCCTGCTGCTGACTTTCTTCTACCGTCAGATGCCGGAATTGATTGAAGGTGGGTACCTCTACATTGCGCAGCCACCGCTCTATAAGGTTTCGCGTGGTAAATCAGAGGTTTACCTGAAAGACCAGGCCGCACTGGATGACTATCTGATCAATCAGGGGGTCGAGGGTGCTGTCCTGAAACTGGGCTCGGGCGAGGAAATCGTCGGCCAGGACCTGACCCGCGTCGTCGACGAAGCGCGCCAGTTGAAACGCGTTCTGGATGCCTTCCCAACTCACTACCCGCGTCACATTCTGGAACAGGCCGCCGTGGCCGGTGCCTTTGTCCCAGGTGCTGTCGATGCCGACTTGCAAGGTGTTGCCGACAAGGTTGCCGCCCGTCTCGACTTGATCGCGCTGGAATACGAGCGCGGCTGGCAGGGCCGTATCACGCAGGATCACGGCATCCGCCTAGCCCGTATCCTGCGCGGCGTTGAAGAGGTCCGCACGCTGGATGGCCCCATGCTGCGCTCGGGCGAGGCCCGCAAGACCGGCAGCTTCACACAAAGCCTGCAAGAGGTCTACAACACCCCAGCTACCCTGATCCGCCGCGACCGGGTGCAGGCGATCCACGGCCCGCTGGACCTTTTGCGCGCCATTCTGGAAGAAGGCGAAAAGGGCCTGTCGCTTCAGCGCTACAAGGGCTTGGGCGAGATGAACCCCGATCAACTCTGGGAAACCACGCTGGACCCGGACGCGCGCACCCTATTGCAGGTGCGTGTGGACGACATGGTCGAGGCCGACGATCTGTTCACCAAACTGATGGGAGACGTGGTCGAACCCCGCCGCGAGTTCATTCAGCAAAACGCCCTGAGCGTGGAGAATCTGGATTTCTGAAAACTTGTAGGTTTGCGCATAACACTTCGCGCACCCCATAAGTTTACGTAGTTCGCCCATAGTTTTGCGCTGCGCGTTTGTCTGCATTAGCGACGAATTCAATCAGTTTATGGCTTAGTCGTCGCGGTTATGGCCCTTTGCATTGCTCAATCCCGCAAAGGGCCTCCCTAAGGAACCTTGGATTCTCGCGAAGGTCTGCGATGCGCAGAAAGCGGACTTTGCAAAGTCTTGGGTACAGATCGTAATAGAAGTCTATTTTCTCAGAACTCTGGGCCTAAGCATCGCTGGCTGAGGATTAGAAGCTCGAACGACGGATTCAGTTTCAAGGTTCAAATCCATCTCAGCGGATCGCCCAGAGACTGTTGATCTTCCCCGAGTTCAGAGCGGAGTGAACAGATAGAATGATGCGGCGTGACGCCAATTTATTTCCTACCGACCCGGAGCGGGCAGGGTTTGGCTCAAGGCAGTTCCAGGAAGGGTCAAGATAAACGCAGAAAACAAATGGCTGAACAGATTTCTGGACTGTGACATAGATGATCTTCGCCGAGGTTGGGTGTGGGTGAACTAGTAGTTGAAACGCAAACCTAAGCCGGCACCTTTATCGTAGGGGCGGTCGGAACCTATGCCGATGAGGAAATCAGCATAAATTGCGATGCCAGGGCTGAGGTTCTTGCCAATCTGGAACTCAGCGGTAGCTGGCCAAGCATCGTTCTCCCAGTCATATGGTGCTTTGATATCAGCCTTGGCCCAGTACCCATCGCCAAACGGTTGTAGCGCAATCAACCGCATCGCGGTTTGGTTTATGTCCGTCGGGCCATTGTATGAAGCAAAATGCTGGAGCAGTGGGATCAGCGTCAGCCCTGATTTTGTGTTTGCAAAGGCGAACCCGCCAAAAGGCGCAATTTGATCGGACCCGGTTCCGATCCCTTTTTCCGGGTCGCCAAAGTCCAGAATCCACTCCAGACCAATGGCCGACTTGATGGCCCAAGTTTCGTTGAGCGGTCTCTGAGAAGGGAAATAGATCGCTTTGAGGCTCAATTTCTCGAAGTCAGTGAACCGAGTTCCAGTCACATCCGTTGAGTTGTAGTGCAACTCATATTTCAGTTTCAGATCAGGCCGCAGCATGTATGCGCCATCTATAAAGGCGTCCTGCTTGTCAGCACCGTTGCCCAAATCAAAATACTGATACCGGATGTCCGTGTTATTAACTGCGGCCAAAGGGTTTGAAGCGTTTTCATCGGCGATTGCTGGGGCCGCAACAATGCCAGTCGCCAATGCAAGGATAAGCGCTTGGATTTTCATATTGTTTCCAGAATTTTTGTTGTGGATGCCAAGCCCCACATCAAGCATATCATTATCTGATGCGGGGCTTGCATGACTCTTATCAGCTTCACCCTTTAGTCGGGCTGAATGTCCCGCTTGGCGACAAAGGCATCCACCGCTGCGACGGTTTCAGGACGAAGGTTCACGATACCTTCATAGGGACGTCCAGTCGCGGCCGGTTGATCGGGGTACATTTCCTTAAATTTCAGGTGGCGGGCAATAATGCGGTTAAACTCATGTCCAGCCCATGCTCCGATCTCGGTCGATACGCTCTGTTCTTCGCGGGGGTCGCGGAACAGGTTGTAGAACTTGGCCACGATAGCATTTTCACCTTTGGCCGGAACTTTGAGTTTGATGTGTTCCTTTACCACCTCTTTCAGCGAATTGATCGAGTAGATCAGTACATGATCCCTGCGCCCATGCGTATCGCCAATAAACATCAGGGACGTCTGATCGACACCGTCAATGATCCGGTCGCGGGGGATGGCATCCATCGCTCCGCCGATACGCGCAATTGACGTGAACAAATCAGAGATATGAATAATGTCAGATACAATCGAGTCTCCCTCGATCAAGCCGGGCAGGCGGGCGAACGCATCCACCCGAACGCCTCCTTCAGACGTATCGGCCTTGCCGCCCCGGAAGACCAGCGGCGAAAACCCACTGCCGGGGGCATATTTGGTGAAGTGACCGTTGTCGCCCATCAAAACGATCAGGGTATTGTCCCTAAGCCCCAGCGCATCGACTTCGTTCAGAATGACCCCGATCCATTCATCCAGCTCTTCCATGCTTTCAACGAATGTACCGCCGTTGGGTGTCGTGAACGCCTCTCTCGTCGTGCGCGTTGTCGACAGAGGGACAAGCGGCCAGTATTGCAGGAAGAACGGTTCATCCCGTTCTGCTAGCAGGCGCAACTGTTCCATCGCCTGTGCCTGATAGCGGATGTTCATTTCATTATATTTGTCCTGGGTCCATTTCTCACCCGGTTCCATATGGACTTCGCGGACCTCCCCGCCAATAACAGCTTCGAGGCCGGTAATCATGTGTCCCGGATCAGGGCGAAACCAATCATCCAGCGTGTATTTGGAGTTGTAGTTGTCTTCCCCTATGGCCATGGTGATTTCTTCCTTGGCTGCATCTTCGTTGAAGATGGCCAACTGGCCCTGCTGATGGATGGGGAACGCGGCGTAGTCAAAGCCCTGATAAGTAGGCCAGGATTCCTGAATGTCGCCCATGTGCCATTTGCCAACATGCGAGGTGTTGTAGCCTACGGATTTCAGAACTTCGGCAATTGTGACTTCTTCATCGGCAAGGCCAAAACCTGAAATATCGACGGCGGTATCGCCCATCCCATTGCGATACGGCTGGCGACCCGTCATGAAGGCGACCCGCGACGGTGTGCAGGACGGCTCGGTATACATGCGCGCAAACCGCATGCTTTCCTCTGCGAGCGCGTTGATATTGGGCGTCGAATACCCGCGTATCGCGTTCATCTCGGGCATACCCATGTCGCCAAAACCCATATCGTCAATAAGGATGTAGAAGATGTTTGGAGGGTTCCCTCCGTTTTTCTCACGAAAATCGGCCAGCAGTTGGTCAACCTGTGCGTCGTTCTCGACCCAAACGGCTTCGTTTTGCTGCTTCAGCACATAGTATTCCGCATCATGCACGATATTGCTGTCCTGAGCTGCCGCCGTGATAGCGGAGCCGGCAAAGACCAGCGCGGAGAGGAACAGTTTTGATTTCATGAGATACCCCTGTTTCATGATATACTTGTTTTCAGACCTTCAAGGATCAGATGATGGCAAAAGGTTGAAAGGGAGAGTTCGCTGTCTTCAGCCTGTGAGCGCAACAACTCTTTTTCGCTTTTGGTTAGCAGCGTTACGACGCGTTCGGTGCGCACAGTATCTTCAGGCAACGATGGGCGTCCGAACCTCTTCCCTCTCGATTTGTCTGCTTTGTCTTGCAATTGTCCACGCCTACATATTCGAATAACATTTCATGAAAACTACCTGCGGGGCGGAATGGACGACATCAAAAAACGATCAGCCCCCAAAAAAACCTGCGCCCCAAACACACTTTTTTTGCAGGACCCTTCGCAATTCCGCGAGCTGTCCCAATGGGATGTCGAGCTACGTCAAATTGAAGAGGGAACTATGAACTCTTCGGTATCCGTTTGGGCAGGTCTTGACCTTCAAATGATTGATTTGTCGTTTGATAAGGCTGTGTACCAAACCGGAGTTTCTCGCCCTGACATTCTAGCGTTTGGCTTACCAGACAAAGGGAGTGTACGAACTTGGCTTAACGGCTCACCCTCAGACACCGCTCTGATGAATTTTGGTAGCGGAGACCCTTTTGAAGGCGTGAGCAATTCAACGCTCACAGGCCTGACCTTTGGCATCGACATCCGAAGGGCTCAACGGATCGCCGACGATTGCGGTCTTGATATCAGCACCGTGCGAAATGACGCTTTAAGATCCTTCGTTAGCGACGCTGGCAAGCTGCATTACTTAGTCAAAAACAAAGCGCGCTTTCTAATTGGATCAGCGGCCGGACCAAGCTCTGATAGTGAAGAGAGTGATATGATCTTAGAGCTTCTGGAAATGCTGGTGGTAGGCGAAAAATGGAGTGATCGGCGAAACAGTAAAAATAGAACCCGTTTAGCACAACAAGCCGTTGAGTTCATGCGGGCCCATTTGATGGATAACGTGTCAATCGGTGAGGTATGTGCAGATATTCAGGTATCCACATGCACTCTTCGTCGCGCGTTTCAGGAAACATATGGGGTGAGCCCCAAGCAGTTTTATCTAAGAGCCCGTCTCGGTGCTGTGCGCCATGAACTGGTATCCTGCTCGCCAGAGGAGAGTATATCGGACATCGCAAACGCTTACGGATTTTGGCACATGGGTCAGTTCGCGCGAGACTACAGAGCACTCTTTGGACAACTGCCGACACAAACGTTGTCAGGCAAAATGAACTGAAACAGAGCTTGGCAGTCCGCGGCCTAACTTGTCCGCAACACTAGAATTGCAAAGTCGGATTTTGAAGGTCCGCTTAGGGCTGCCACCGGTCATTAATGTGAAAAGTAACGAAAGGCGACAACAAGCCCAATGCGGGCTTTGCCAACCTTTCAAATCAGCATCATCCCCGACCATTTCAGTTCGAGTTTCAATCCCTAGCGGGCAAGGCAACCTCGCCTTCCCAGTCAGAAATACGGTGCGGTAGCGCCAGGAATTTTGACGCCACACGTGTTTTGGTCGTTCCACTTCCAGTCATCCCCGAATATTTGCCGGTGGAGGAAACAATCCGCCAGTTGTTGACGCCGAAGGCAACAACCTCCCATCTCATGGTGAACGTGTCCTCTTCTTCACCATAAACACAGACGCCACCGCCGCTGACACCGCTGGGTCCGCCGAAACCCGAGCCCACGCACCGGACAAAACCAGGATCGATTGGTCCCTCGTCAACGGTATAAGTCCCATAGTTGTCCTCTTTCCAGAACACGTCCTCGCCCGCGGAAATTTGCTCTTGGTTGACGACATAGAAGTTCGTTGCCGACACTTTCTCTGCAGCAGTCAGACAATGAGGCGCAAAGAGAACTGCGGGGATAAGCATTGAACGCAACATGTTGTTTCCTTCGACAGTGGGGCAAAATCAGCATGATAGAGACTACGAAATTTATTGCTAGGAAAGGAACGCATAGCCGGACCTGAAAAGTCAGCTTCGTCCCGCATCTCAGAGATTGCAAAGCTTAGTGATGAAGGTCCGCTTTGGGCTGCTACTCGACAGACGAATATCTGGCCAATCCGGGCTGGCCATATCCCGCGCCTGACAGAAGGAAAGGAAAAACTTCTTCGGTTGAGAGCAGGCGGGCCAAGTCCGGAGGCTTACGACTTTGCAACTGGCAAAGATATGGTTGTTAAATAAGCAGCTCGGCGACTACAAATCTGGATCGACTATCCTTTGGTGCTTTTATTTACTGCTGAACCACCAAGTCTTCAAAACGCCTGGCTCCAGCTTCTGGTAAGGTTGCGAAACGAATTCCATCAAGACCAATTTCATCTCGGAGCTTTGCCAGATGCTTCAGGTCATAACCAGAGTCTTGAGGTACGACTAAGAGCGCCTCTGGTACAAGTCTCCTAAGGAGCCAAAGATAGCCAAGTGTATTTATTGCGAACTGTCTTTCTACTCTCGTCCTGTGCGCGTTTATTTCGACCGCTACTTTGGGCTTCCCATCAACTTCGATGACGTAGTCAGGATACAATGAACCTAGGCTCCTTCCGTCTTTGAGCACCGCGTTGTCGGATCCGAACATCTTGGGGCCATATACCGTGAGAAAAGAGAAAACAGTTTGATCAAAAATTTGCGCGCGTTGAGGAGAGGATAGTTTTGAAAGATTTGTATCCGAGTGCTTTTCTGCTCGCTCCTGTCGGAGTCGGTCGAACTCGGCCTTTAGCTCGACTTGTCTCATTTGTCCGCCGAAGACCTGGGGCGCTAGTCTTTCAGCAATCGTCGGATCCAGTTCTTCTATTTTCATCAAAAACATGACCAGGGTCATACCCAACCAAGCTGGTCTATCTTTTTCTACGTCGGGAAATCTCTTTTTTAACCACTTGTATGCTTCGAGCGGGTTTCTCAGGGTATGAGCACGCTTCCCTCTTAGTTCCGCCACCAAATTCAGAACTTCCGAAGATGTGCGAAGGTCATATTTTATTGGGTTTTCGACCGCTTCTGCCAAGGCCTCACCAAAATCTATCCAATTATCTTTTTTTGCCACGTCTTCGAGGCCGTTGCTTTTTCGCATCGGTTAGTTCACCATTATTGTGCATCGTCAACAATTATTTGCAAATGACGACGCTGATATTGTAGGGAATACCCTATGAAAATCGACAGTAGAGCAGAAATCCCTGCGCGCCAAGCTTGGCGAAGAGGGCAAAAAAAGAAGTCGCATTTCTTGTCCGCAAGAAAAGCAAAAGGCGTGATCCAGACTGAAAGTGGGTTGGAGGCAAGTTTTGCCTTTGGTTGTGACCTGCATCCGAAGGTTAAGGCTATCCGGCCGCAACCCTGCACATTCGATCTGAAATCGGGTCGTGTTTATCCAACAAAAGCGGAGCTCATCACCAAGTTCAAGGGAACAGGATACAAACCAAAACCTTACACCCCTGATTTTGAAGTCATCTGTTTTGATGGCCGGAAGCTCTTCGTGGAAGTGCGACACTCTAGATTGTTGAAGCACAATGAGAGCACGTTGCTACTGCCAAACATCTTTAGAAGCCTCGGTTTAGAGCTTCTGATCCTCACCGATCAATTTCTTGCCAGAGATTTGGTGCACAATATCCGATCTCTGCATCCCTACATTCGGAGGTCTCCGACTGACGAGTTCCTTCGCAAACTGTCTTCAATTGAAGCACAAACGTTCCGGCTGGAATTTCTCCTGAAAGAACTGGGTTGTAGCAAGATCGATGTACTAAGTTCAATCGTTTTGGGCCACATCTCAGTTGATCTTAGAGCAGGCATGCTTCGACCCAAATCTGTTGGACGGTTAGCCCACGGCCAAAAGTCTCATCTGGAGATCTTTCCACTGTGACGCAGCAAGGCCCCAACTATGTCGGATGGAATGTTCTCATCGGAACGGAAGCTTTCGTGGTCAAGGAGTTTGATCATCAACGAGATCACGTTTCGCTTCAGGATGAAGAAGGGACATACAAAGAGATTACCAATGAAGAATTCAGGACGCTTTATTCTCTCGGTGTGGTAAGCAGCCCGCATGTTCATGGTACGACTTCCAAAAGACTGGGTACACCAGAGGAAAACAACGAAACGTGCTTTCGAGAACTGATCCTTGTCAGAGTAACTGAACTACAAAGACAAGGATACTCGTGGGCTAAGATTAGAGACAAATTGGCAGATGAGTTCGCTGCGCATCCGCTTCATGTACATCGGAAGAAACCTTTTCCGACTGTAAGGACCATTCAGAATTGGCGCACGCAGTACCTACTTTCAGGAAAAGCAGGTCTACGATCCAAGACAAGTAATTCCGGCAATCGTACTCCGAGGTATAACGCGGAGTTCCGGGAGGTCGTTTTGGATCTTTTGGAAGAACATTTTCTTAACAACGACCTAAAAACTATCACTTGGATTGCCCGGCAAGCCAAGCGGCTGTACCGAAGGCAATGCGAATCCGAAGGCAAGGTGCCGGGTCCCTGCGGAAGAAAGTGTGTTGAAGCAATTGTTTACAGCCTGCCACATGCCGGACTTTTAAAACGGCGACTGGGGGACGAAGAGGCAAACAGGCGCTATCTAATGGCGCTGGAGTACCAAAGAGTATCCACCCCGCTCGAAAGGGTAGAATTGGATTGCACCACGCTCGATATTTGGTGCGTCGATGATGACGGAACCCCAATTGGCCGCCCCCACATTTGCGTAGCAATCGACTGCGCAACCGGTGTTATTCTTGGGATGCAACTCAGCTGGAGCCGTCCCGACACTGCATTGGTTTCTCGAACTGTAAAGGAAATCTTGGAGCCCAAAACACCAGCATTTTTCATGATGCACGGTATCGAGAACGATTTTCAGACATTTGGGACGCCTCAGCTGTTGATTACAGACCAGGGCACCGAAAACAGCGGTGATGTCTTCCATACGATCATCGATTGTTCGAGCCTGGAATGGCGCAAGATGATCCCAGGTCGACCGGATAAAAAACCGTTCATCGAACGTTTCTTCTTGGAGCTGAGCCGGTTTGTCACTCAATTCCCTGGTGCTTCGCAAACGTCCCTCATCGGCCCGAGAGATCGGACGGACAAGGCACAAAAAGAGGCCCGCCTAACTTTGCAAGAGATTGAAACGCGACTGCAAAAATGGCGCTACGATGTGTACTTACGCATGCCCAGGCGACGCGTACAACACGTGCTCCGAAGACTGGAATCTCCGATGCAATCTTGGCGTAGGACTTCCAAAGACTGTTTTGTACCAATGCCTCCAGATCCCCACGAACTCAGAGAGATGTTTATGGTTCAGGCTGCGACGAGAACTGTGCAACGGTACGGTATCTCCTACGGCGGAGTGACATACCATAGCGCTGAACTCGCCAACTACTTGAAAATGGTCGGTGTGCCTGCAACGGTCGAAATCCGCGTTGACCCGAATGACATTCGAGAAATTGCGGTTCTGGATCGCCTGAATAATGAGCATTTCTTCGTACCCGCAAAGTATGAAGAGTGCCCGGCTCTATCCTTCGATGAGTTGGCGAGACTGCGAAAGCAAACCTTCACCCCGGAAGACGAAGAGCTTCAAGAAAAGGCGCTGATCGCTGCGATGGCTCTGCACCTTTACGAAGAAGAACCAAAGGCAAGGACAAAGACCGCAAAGTCGCGGGAGAAGGCCGCCAAAGAGGAGCGAAGACAGGAAATCTTCGCCCAATCCAAGAAAGTCATGGATAAGCACGGGCATTCAGAGCCCGCGTACAGCGCGGAAAAACCTGAGTTTGATCTGCCCAGCAAACTGCCAAGTTTTGTCTCTAAAGGAGGGTGTCCGCAATGACAGAGCGAGTGTTTGAAGTTCTGAACCGGACAATTGAACATCCGAGCTATTTGGTTGCCAAAGACAAATTGGTTGAAGCCGTCTCCATCTCTCGCGAATTAAACGGCGCCGCAGTTTTCTTGTCCGGACCTACACGCTGCGGAAAGACGCAACTCTTGAATGACGTTCAAGTTGAACTCGGCAAGCGACCAGATCTCAGTAGCGACCTGCTTGAGTATTCTGGTTTGAGCGGAGCAAGTGATTTTGTCATCGGAAGTATTCCGACCAAACCAAACAGTAAGACACTGCTTACAGCGATGCTGGAAGCCGTTGGGGTCAAAGCCGGACCAACCCAAAGCGCGCATGATTTACAGGCCCGTCTGTGCTTCGCTGTGCGTGAAAAAGGTATTCGCACAATCGCGTTGGATGAATGTAGCCATTGCGCCGAACGAGGTGCTCATCTGTCAAAACGTGGCGCAACCGACCATTTCAAATGGCTAATCGATCAAACAGGGGTCACGTTGATCCTCGCCGGTTTGCCTAAGTTTCAGGGGCTCATTGATGAAAACGAGCAATTGAGGGACAGAACGCTGTCGACTATCGAGCTGTTTCCGTATGCTTGGTCGAATGGCGCCGATGCTACAAGCTTTGCCGCAGCGTTCTCTGAAGCTCTATGCAACATGCAAGCCGCCGGCGGCCAGTTTGACTTTGATTTCGAAGAACTGGTGATCAGATTGTACGGCGTAACTGGAGGTCGCATTGGAATGCTTGTGCGCATCCTCCAAGTGGCCGCGCTCAAGATGAAGTCGAAGACGCTGACATCCAAGATTATCTCGGACAGCGCAATTCAGTTGACGCAAAAGAGCCTAAACGCTGGTTACTTTTTTGGGGAGGAAGCACCTCAGAAAATCGACCTTGTTCGATCCTACATCCATGTCATGCAGGACGCAGGATTGGATGTAACACCAGAGTCACTCATTGACCTGGAGGCGTTAGAGGCCGCATGACATCGAGACGCTCTGACTTTCTGCGACCGGAAAATTCAGAAAGCCTGTTGGGCTATATTAGGCGCTTAGGGCGAGCAAAAGCACACTACTTCACGTCGGATTTCTTTGCAGAACTTGGTAATAAATACGGGCGTCGATTGGTCGATGATATCGTAGCCATTGAACAGGAGTTGGGGGTCCCACCCGGGACGCTTGAACGCCTCGCACCTGTCTCGCCACCCAAAGATCCTAGTCGAGACTGGCAATACGAACGTCTTCACTCTGACCCAGTTTGCCCCCAATGCCTCGCGGAAAAGAAACCATATCAAGCGCACTGGCGGCACTCCCTGGTAACTGCATGTCATGAACATCGATTGAGGCTGGTTGATGTTTGTCCAAATTGTTCGGAGAGATTGACGCCACATGTGGGCGGCTATCGATTGTGCAGTTGTGGGTTTCCCCTTGATAAATTGCCGCGCTATCAAGCTTCAGAACACGAATGCGATATTGCATCCGCAATCTCAGGCACCGGTCCATTGGTCCTAAATGCCGAAACCGGAAGCAGACCCCCGAGCGACGTCGGTAAATTCGTTCATTTCTTAGCTTCTGGGTTTCAAGCCAGCCGTACAGGCAAGCTCGGAAAAACGAAAATTCCGAAGACCGTTGAAGACGCGGTTCGACTAATGGCGCCGGTCGAATCCCTTTTGGCAAACTGGCCGCATGGTTTCGAAAATTATGTGAAAAAGCTGCTGCATGAAGGTGATCCCGATGCAACTTCTGCTCCTGAGCGGCTTGGCAACTGGTATCAGCGCCTAATGCGGTTTCGAGAACCGGAATACGATGTGTTTAAGGACGCAGTGGCACGTGTGATCGAGAGAGAATTTAGTGGCTTCCATCCGGGTCGTTTGGCGTCTACTTCATTGAGAGAGTGGTTGCCCGCAACGGAAGCGGCACGACAACTCGGAATTTCTGCACAGCGTCTCGTTGCGGCAGTCCAGAAAAAAGAGATCGCTGGCAAGATCAGTCAACGCGGATTTGGACATAATCAAACAGTCGTTCCCAAATTCGAAGTTCTCAACATTGCAGCAGATCGTCGGCGCTTCTGGAGCGCGGCAGAAACATGTGACTATCTGGGAGTTGGACGTACACAATTCCAATTTCTCAAAGAACTTGGTGTGGTCGGCGAAGTCCCAGTTTCAGATCGGCCACCGCTCGTGGATGGCCGGTTCCACTCGAATTCTGTAGAGGAACTTGTCTTTAAGATTAGAGCATCGGCCACTGAATTGACGGGAGAGGCAGTTTTGTTCAAAGAGCTTACGCTTAATCGAACAACTGACAAGACGGCGCTGAAGAAGCTCATTCGTCTCATTTGTGAAGGTTCTATCGCTGCTGAATTGGAAGATCAGGATGTCCTACTCGGTGATTTCAGGTTCCAGAAATCGGACGTCGAAAAGGTTCTGCGATCTGAGCGGCACTCGTTGGACTGGACTGCAAATGATGTCGCGAAGTTAACGGGTTGGAAGGCTCAGGCGGTGACACATTGGTGCAAGCTGGGCCTGCTCGGATCTCGCAAAGTTCCGCACTGCCCAAGCGATTCTTTCTTGGTCAGACCACAGCAGCTTGTGATTTTTCAAAGCGAGTACATGCCCGTCGCGACACTGGCGAGGTCAAGAGGTACAACATCCCGAAAGCTACTGTCCGATTTTGAGAGCAAAGGGATTGAGACACATGGCGCGCAAATTGAAGGCAAGACGACGCGAGGGCACCTAGTAAAACTAAGTGACCTGGCTTCGCTGCTGTCTGAGGCCGCCTAGTGCTCGCCTGCACCATCCGAAAAGAACACCACTGAAATGCGCTGTCCAATTGCAGGTTCATGGTCGCGTGAAACCTGTTCAGCTTCCTCGATGACCCGGACCATCTTCTCATGGATCTCTGCGGACGCCTGATGATCGCTTTCGAGCTTTTCCAGGATAACTTGAAGCGCGATGTACCCCTTGGGAAGACCCTCATAGGCGAAGCTGTCACGCACTTCGTGTTTCGCTTTTTCCCAGAAGGGATCAAGCTCACGGCTCCACGCCTCACACACCATTTCCACGGCGGGCAGGGACAGATGGCCAAACAGTTTCTGATCACTGAGTTCGATGCCACCTTTGCGTCCCATGAATTCGGCGCAGGCTTTCATTAGGCTCTCAACGCGCGCCGGGCGTAAGTCCCACTCGGTCAGCTTGCCGATCTGCACTGAAATCGTCTCTAGCGCTTCAGAGAGATCTTCCAGTGACATGTGGGCGTGCTCCATACCAAGGCTTCTGGTCCGTTCGTATGCAGTCTCCAGCGATTGGACGCAGGCTAGCTGGTCGCGTTCCAGTATTAGGCCTGGCGCAGTATCCTTAAGAAGCAGCAGGCGAGGCGGAAAGAAGCTATTGCTCTTGCTAAGTCCTTTGAGATGTAGCGCCGTGAATTTCTCACGGGCCGATAAGAGCGCCAACTCGGCGCCCCAGGTGCCCTGGATTTTGGCCTTGTCGATGAGTTTGTAGCGGTCTTCGGGGATTGTTTGCTTGGTGCGTTCCAGCACGTCGTGAAAGTTATTGTCGCGAAGCCGCCGCGGGGATCGCAGATATTCAACAACACTATCGAGGATCAGTTCTGCGTCTTCGGTGCTTTCTTCTAAGACGGCGTCGATCAGCTCTTCCCCAGCCAAAGTTCTATAGTTCTCTATGCGCTGGGCGATTTTTTCGTCAGATGCAAACTGACCTACTGGCACATCAATAAGGTGATAATTGACGACCCCGAACTCACTATCGATCCTGTCGATCCTACCCAGACCTTGGATGAGCTCTTTCAGGTTCGAGGTCAGACCAAGCAACACCAGCGTGTCTGACGACTGAAGGTTGATACCTTCAGCCATTTTGTAAGTCAGAAAAACCGAGGCAGATCCTTTTGGTTCGTTCTTTCCTCCAGGTCGGAAGTAAGACTCAACGGACTTGCCCTGTGTGATACGCTTGAAGCTGTCGGGGCCACCTCCAAAGATCGCCTTCACGGCGCGATCTTCGCCCTTGGTTTGGTTTCCCACGACATAGTTGGTGTGGTGGCCTTTGCGCGACAGTGCTTCTGCAAAAATCTCTAGTGTGTCCGTCCGTTCTGCGAGAAAGACGACTCTGTCTTTTTCATTTTGTATTCTCAGGCATGCCTCATACCGCTTCTCATCAAGCTCCTTGAGAACACTGAGACCCAGTTTTTGGTTTAGCGCGTCGCATTTCTTTGTGGGTTCAGGCGCTTCTATTCCCAATGCTTCGAACATGTCGGACTGGTCGCGGTGGGGCACCTTTTTCTTCGATTTTCCGCCACGCTCGAAGTCGCGAAGCGATTTGCCAATAGCTCCATGAGACATCTCCCAATGGGCCTGGGCGGCGCTCACGCGCAAAATGTTCAAAAGGTTGCGGATGTAGAGTTGGTCCTGGGTGCTTTGTTGCGTGCTGACATGCCCGAACCGGCTTTTCTCGACAGCGGTCACCCTACCGCCAGGCGCAAGTTCTTTACAGAGTGCCACAATCTCATCCAGGCGCGTTTGCTGAGGCTTTGTCACCTTAAGTTTCTTCGGGCGCCCGTGGTTTTCAAGTTTCGGGTAACTGTGCTTCTTGGGATCTTCGTCCTCACCAATGCATCGCCTTTGTCTGCGTGTCAAAAACGGAGAAACAAGTTGCGCGAGTTCGGTGCGAGCCTCTCGCGTGAGCGTCGTGTCGGGTTCTGACAAAACGGCCAGTTGTGCATCCTGGTTGAAGATATCTTTGGGAACGTGGGTTTCGCGCTCGAACAACTCACCCATGGCCTGAATGAAGGTTGGGGTCATGAAAATGGACGCCCTCTTCTCCTGCATATGGGTCAACCAGTCGACATCCCGGTTCCCGAGCAGCGTTGCTGACAGACAGACATTCCAGCTTGGTGGGGCAAGTTCGATGGCTGAAGCCATTTGAGATGCTTGTTCAAAGCCTGGTGTAACCGTGTGGCTTTCATCGATTATCAGAATGCCAAACTGATCGAGCCTGAGCCCAGATTTTTCTTCATCGCCAGCGCCGCGGAGGTGTTGTTTGGCAAGTTTGCTATTCGCGACAGGTTGGAGCGAGTTTGTCGAATACTTGCGCCAACTGGGAATAACTTTGGGCGGGGCAATTACAGCCGCATTTTTTCGCGCAACGCCATGGACGGGGGAGCGGGGCACGACTTCTGAGAATGTTTCTGACAATGCTTCGGCCAGGTGACAGCCGATCTCTGTCTTTCCTGAACCGGTTGGCGCTTCTACGAAGGCGATGCCATGGTCATAGACGATGGAACACGCCTCATAGGTCAGCTCCTGTTGATACCCAAACAGCGTATGGCTCGTGATCTCTTTTCGGGCGCCAGTGAGCCAGGGTTCAAACCCCTTTTGCTCCGAAATTGTTCGCGCCATCGCGTCTTCAGCGGTCACCGGTTTGATAAGCTGATCGAGTATCTCCAGCGCCTCGGTATTCCAATCGACAGACACATCCCAAGCCTGCTCGGCGGCTTCTGTGCGTTCGACCTGAAGTTCATGCGTGCCCGCATCCAGGTCATCGGCATACTCGATGTTTCTGTAGAGCCCTGAGTAGGAAAAGTTTGCGGACCCGGCGACGGCACCTTTTGGGGAACTGACGATTTTTGAGTGTAGCCGCCGATCCCCAGATATACCCAACTTGCGTTTGGCGAGCTCCGGATCGAAGACACGCAGATCAATTTTCCCGGTTTTGATGGCGTGTTTTGCCAGCACTGCGATGAGATCGTGATCTTCTTCCACTTGAAGCCCGGAGCGCTCCAGCCAGTAGAGTTTCATTTCTTGGGTGACTGGTTTGGGGTTTGTCAGTCTTTTGGTATTCGCAGTGTCGATCCCGAACGATATCCGGACCCGGATATCGCTGTCGTTTTCCAGATCCCTCAGCTCGGGCAATTCCTTCATCAAGATCGACAGCGAAGACAAGAAGTCCTGATACCCGGTGACAATCAGACAATCCCCGGAGGTGATGTGGGGTCGATAAAGATTGATGACCGGCCGGTCGATATTGGTGCCGACCTTCGCAACCGGTTCGGCATCAAGCTCGCTTGCGGGCTTTTGATTTGCTTCGGTGAGCTGCTTTGGCTTGGAACGCAGCCAATCAGGGAGTGAAAACAATGAACAAGTCTTGGTTTAAGGACACTTAGTCTAATAGTGATACTGCGGGCATCGTCCTTCAAGACGTCACCGGAAGAAACATTCGTTTTCCTGAAACTGTCGGAAATTCGCACCGGTTTTGTGGTAGAAAGCCGGGATTTCGAGATTTAACATAAGTCGCAATTATAGAGCGTTTGGGCTCTCGTCGGCCAACCACCGCCGCACGAGAAAAACGGCCAGTCGTGAGTACACTTTCAGTGGTTACCTTGAGCCCAAGGTACAAAATGTTTCACCGGAAACTAAGGTCAGCTATGCGCAGTAAGCGGACTTTGCAAAGTCTTTGGTACGGGTAGCAACAGAAGCCTATTTTCGCAGTATTCCGGGCCTACCCACAATGCCTCGACGAGAGACGAGGCGTTCCTCACCGCCTGCAAGGATGTAAGGACATGACGACACGCACATCGAGCCAGCTAGAACGGCTGTAGAAAGCTCAGCACCTCTCACCTGCTTACCAATGGACAGTGCCTCGGAAACCACTCCTCCCGGGCTGTGGAGAGCCACAAGGTCGGCGATCATTAATTCTACTGCCCTGAATGCATCCGCCCAATGGCATTTTCAAAGCGGTAGAAAGAGCATAACCAAACGAGTGAACCCACGCATCAGCATGAATACTAATGACGCCGTGATTGAGTTGGCGTTGCAAGGTCATGGGATCGGACGGCTTTTGTCGTATCAGGTGGCACCCTACATTGCAGATGGGCGGCTCAAGACTGTCATGAAGTCATATGAGCCACCCGAGGTTCCCATCCATCTTGTGCATCAAGAGGGTCGAACCGTGTCTGCGAAGGTACGCGCTTTTGTTGATTTTCGGTCGAACGTCTCAAATCGGATTCCCTTATTGGCTAGAACCAAACTCAGGCCTAAGCGCAAGACCAACAATTAGGCAATATCGCGTTATTCAGCCGCCGCCGCGGATGAGGCGGTCCATGCATTTGGGACAAACGCATCATCCAAAGCCGTTTCCGCCACATGGTTCGTATAGTTCGACAGGATTTTCAACGCTGTGCCAAGGATGACTTCCAGCATGGTCTGGCGGGTATAGCCAGCCGTCAGAAACGCCTCGACCTGTGCGTCGCTGGGCCAGCCTCGGCTTTCGTTGATCACGATGACGAATTTGCGCAGTGCTTCCAATTTGGGGTCGGCGATAGGGCTGCCATCGCGTAACGCTGCGATCACGTCTTCGGGGACACCGGCCATCTGTGAAAGAGTGGTATGGGCGGCCATGCAGTACTTGCACCCGTTCAACCGGTTGTTAGTCATAAGGATGATCTGGCGCTCAGTCTCTGACAGGCTGGTCTTTCCAAAGATGTTGGAAAGTGTCGTATAGCCTTCCAAAATTGCGGGCGCTTCGGCCATGGCCGCATAAAGGTTGGGCACAAAACCATATCCTTTCAGCGATGCTTCCAGAATTGGTTTCGCGGCATCAGGGGCTGAGGCGATTGTATAGGTCTCAAAATCAGTCATGTCTGGTTTCCTTTGGGAAGAGTTTTCGACGCTCGCGAATTGTCATTGCGGACAGGGCGTCTTGGAGAAATGCCGGCCTTTTGGGGAGGGGAGAGGCAGCGGTGGCTCCGACCGGCAAAAGCCACCAAATTCCTCGATCAAAGGCTGCTGACAGGCGTGTGGTGGATGTCTGCCCACTTGGCATGGGCGCCTTGGATCACGGTCTCTTTGTCCTCAAGGTATTTCTTGAAGATGTCCTCATTCACAAAGAGATAGAGCTTGTTGTCCACGATATCGGCATACCGAACATCGCCATCAAGCTTCTTGCCTACATAGACGCCAAAGGCGCAGAACCCGCCGAATTGAGGCAGATGTGCCGTCGGATCCGCCTCGAATGTGGCTTGCGCTGCCTGCGACGCAAAATAGTAGTCCACTCCATCATGGGCCGATGTAAAAGTGGCGTTGCCCATTTCGGGTTTTTCGGCTTCAAACATCGATACAGGATCGACGCCATGCATGCCGAGGGGCTGCCCGGTCAAGGTAAGACTGTTCGAAACGTTGTATTCATCGTCAGCCAATGCCGCCGCCGCCAGGGCGAGAGTCAACGCTGTTGTAAGTGCGGGAAATGTAAAGATGCGTGTCATGATATGTCCTTTCAGGATGTCGGGATCAAATTTGAAGATCGATTTGGGTCAGGCCGATTGGCCAATGCGCTCAACCGCGTCGTCGGTCCACCAGACGCCGTTGGCGACCATTCGGAAGTTGATTATGGCGGCGAGATACCCGTCACCTTCAGGCACCTTGGCCCCGGCTGTGGCATCGCGAACGACAGCGACTTCGTAGCCCAGCTCCAGCAGCTCGTAGAGATGCGCCTGCGTACACAGGTTCGCCGACATCCCCGCGAGGATCACCTTGTCGATCTTGCGTTTACGCAATTGCAGGTTCAGGTCATTCTGAGCAGGGCTATAAACCTTGTGTGGCGAGCAAATGATGGTTTCGCCATCCTCGATGTACTTCTTGTATTGCGGCATCCAGTCGGCACCTGAGCCCTCGAAGTTGTCCAAATTGAGCGGTCCCAGGCGGTCAAACATGCCGATGCTGTGCATCGTGGCTTCCAGAGTGCCCTCGAACTCCCACTTGTGGTCATGCGGGTAGTAATAGTGGGGCGAGATGAAGACCGGCATCCCCGCAGCCTTGGCGGCAATGAAAAGCCGTTCGATATTATCGACCGTGCCCTGTTCGGTCACGCTTTCGCCAACGACACCCCACGTCACACCGTCTTCTGACAAAAAATCAATCTGGGGGTCGGTCACCACAAGCGCAGTACGCCCCGGCTCGATGGTCATGTCGATTTGGGGAAGGCCTGGATTTTCCGGGTCAGCATAGTAGGCGCGTGCTTCGTCGGTCGCGGCAAGGGCCTGCCCGCCAGCCACTATTGTTGTACCTGCCGCGGCCGCACCGGCGGCTTGTTGCAAGAGTCGCCGGCGCGCCATATCAACGCGTTCGGGCGTGACGTCGCAAGCGCAGCTTGCTCCATGTTTGTGGTCATGATTGCTCATTGCAAATTTCCTTTGTCTGAGAGGGGCAAATGGGTTTGCTTTACTCGGGAGCGCCCCAGGTGGATCTGACAAAGAAGAAGTTAGGCGCCACATCGATTGAGGTATCGGCCCGCCCTGCCAAGGTTTTGGCCGAACCTGCCATGTGGTCTTAAGGTGTGTGCCTAGTCGGAGGTCGCCTGCTGCCTGAATCGTGCCGGAGCCTGGCCAACCCAGCGCTTGAAGGCGCGGCTGAACGTGCTCTGTTCCGAAAACCCGGTCATAAAGGCGATCTCGGCTATGGAAGCCTTACCGTCACGGAGCAGGTCACGAGCGAGTGCAACTTGTGCCTGACCAAGAACGTCGCGATAGGTCAGCCCTTCTTCGGCCAACCTGCGGTAAAGAGTGCGCTCGCTCATTCCCATCTCTTGGGCGACATGCGCCGCCTGCGGTGCGCCGTTACTTAGGGCTGGCGTAAGCCGGTGGACAATTGCTTGGCTCAGTGAGGTGTCGTCATCGCGAGAGTTGAACTCCTCATCCAGGTGCTTCGTCATGAAATCTGACAAGCCCGGATCGCCAAGACGATTTTCGCTTTCCAGCATAGCAGGGCGCATAGCAATGGCGTTGTGGTCAGTACCAAATTGCACGGGACAAGCAAAATGCTGGGCGTAACGTTCATGCTCTTGTCGGCACGCATGTTTGAACGCGACATATTCGAGCGACAATCCAGCACCCACAAACCGATACATATTCCGTGCAAAGGCGGCAAGCGCGCATTCGTTGCGCAATTCCAAGGCGGCGCGATGTGGCGTTTGCCCTTCAAATATCCAAAGGACCGGATCGCCGGTTTCGTCAAGTCTGTAAACTGCGGTGTCCGTGACGAGACGAAAATAACGTTCAATCCGTTGCAAAGATTCCCGCAAGGTGGGAGCTGTCTTTACAGCCAGGCCAAGGACGCCGAGATCATCGGTCGCAATCGCGTTCGCATAGGCCTCAACCAACGCAACCTCATCCGCTTGTTGCGCACGAATCCAATCTATCAAATCGAAATACGCATCATCCGCCAATTGGCCGTCTTGAGCTTCTGGTAAACGCAGCACGACAGCGCCATTCGAAATCAGGGCGCCATCGTCGTTCAGCGTCATCCCGGCGGCGTTGGCCATCGCGCGGGCGAATGCGTAAGTTACACTTGCCATACAGTGAGATTAGCACTGGAATGCTCTTTCACACCAGATCGTCCCACCCAGTGATAGGTATAATAAATAAAGACAGCCTCGATCTTCGGGCGCTTGAGGATAAATGCGCCAAACTGATAAAACTCGTCATCAGGTTTTCTGAACGGTATCGTCCGAAAGCGTGAAGAAGCATGCAGTCATAGAGGTCATGGTAGATGGGCGAAATTTTTATATCTGTGCTGCTGCCGCTCGCAGTTGTTGTCATCATGTTCTGCCTTGGCCTCGGACTCACAGCGGCTGACTTTCAACGCATCGGACGACGTCCACGTGCCTTTTGCGTCGGGGCTCTCAACCAGATCATTTTGCTGCCTTGCATCGCTTTGATGGTGATCTTTATCTTTGGGATTTCCACCGAGACAGCCGTTGGCATTATGATTTTAGCGGCCTGTCCGGGCGGGGCGATCAGTAACATCGTAACCAAGCTTTCGAATTGGGATGTTGCTTTGTCCGTTACTCTTACAGCAGTCTTCAGTCTGACTTGTGTCGTTACCGTACCGCTTATCCTGGGGTTTTCGATGCAGATGTTCATGGGGGCAACTGCGCCCGCCATCGACATCTCTTCGACGGCTTTAGCAATGTTTTTTTTAACAGCTTCTCCAATCCTAGTCGGGGTGACCGCGCGGTCATTGGCGCCGCGTATTGTAGCCGCTGTCGAACCAGTCTTTAGCAAGGTCTCTATGCTACTTTTTGCGCTGGTCATTGGAGGCGCGATCATTTCAAACTGGGTGGTGGTCGCGGATAACTTCCTTAGGCTTGGACCCGCACTTTTGGTTGTAGGTGCGTCACTCACGTTTATTGGCATCATGAGTTCAGGGATGCTCGGATGCACAGACATCGAGGCGAAGACGATTTCAATTGAGACCGGCGTTCAAAACGGAGCTTTGGGGATCGCAATTGCCACCTTGCTGTTGCCTAACACCAATGGGTTAAGCGAATATGCCATCCCATCCGCAATTTATAGCGTGGTCTGGATCGTAACAATGTTGCCTGTGTTCGCTTTCCTTGCGCGAAGAAGCCCAATTTTATGATCCTGACGCCTATTTGCCAGCTCTGATTATGGGCTGGGCCAAGTCCCTTAGTTTCCATGCCGGAGCGCCATCTGGTCAAAGAGCGATCAAGGAGCTCCCAAGCCCTCTGTGGAACGGCCGCTTTGGCGATTTTCCCTGTTGGAGGGGAAAACTGTTGCCGCCAGTGCGGTGGATCCTGCGTCAGCGAAGGTGTAGACTCCAAGGTCAGTTTTGTCCGCAAGGCGGAAGTCACCACGCTTGGATGTGAAGCCCCGGTTTTGAGCTCAATCCATCCTTTGAAGACTTACGAGAACGGCTCAAATGAAATTGCCTTTAACCAAACGACGAACTTGCTGGGGTCTCGTTAGGCAAACCTGCCGTTCGTAGTGTTCCAACGGAAATTCTGTGCGGAACCCGGATTTGCGTTAAGGTTGCGTACACATCGTTGCTTCCTCATTTTGAGACGAAGTGATCCAAAGCAAGATTGAAAGAGAATTGAATGAAACGCCTGTTTCCATCTCTGCCCGAGAACGCGACACTGGGAAGTGTTTATCAAGCCTTTCCGGACAAGCTTTCTCCGCTTTGTGCGTACGAAAGCTTGGTGATGAGAGGAGAGAGCGACCTATCGGTTGCCCAACGTGAATTGATTGCAGCCTATGTCTCGGGCTTGAATGCTTGTGCGTATTGCCATGGCGCACACATCGTTTTCGCCAAAGCCTACGGCATTGAGGTCGAGACAATCGAGGCACTGATGGAAGACCGCGATACGGCACCAATCGAAGACCATCTCCAACCGTTACTGGCATACATTGAAAAGCTCACCGTCTCGCCATCGCGAATGACAGAAGCCGACGCAAATGCGGTCTACGCGGCAGGCTGGTCAGAGAGCGCGCTGTTCGATGCTATCCAGGTCTGTGGTGTCTTTAATCTCGTGAACCGTTTCATAGAAGGAACCGGTGTCCAGAGCCCTGGCAACGACCCAAGACAAGCAGACGAAGCCACTTTGGATCGATACCGCAGCGACACTTTCTATACCGATTTCGGACGAGAGAACGGCCTCGACATCCCTTGAATTGATGTTGCTCGAACTTTCGAACGACGACAAAAAGCTGGCCCGATATCGCGGCAGAAGCGGCCTTATCTCCCGAGGTTAACCAATACGTCGATACCAGTCGGCGCATTCATTTATTGTTGGTGGATCCATGCTCAAAACTCAACGATCCATCCTGCTTTTCTTAGATAACCCAATTTCTGATAAGTTTTGGAGACTTGTGGTCTTTGTAAGGGGAGCGAGTTGCTTAAATTTGACGCTGAAACAACGAAATTACTTGAAATCGCCTATCAAGGCGCAGAACTGACGCGGCGAAGACAGGCTTCATTTGATGCGCTGTGCCCGGCTCCTGGTGAAACTATTTTGGACATCGGTTGTGGCAACGGGATGTTAACAGTTGAGTTGGCCCGGGCAGTTGGCTCGGATGGCTATGTCATCGGGATCGACCCAAGCGCTGACATGACGGCAGCTGCTAGAGAACGGTGCAGCGACTACGCAAACGTGGAGTTTCGTGCTGGTGCCGCAAATAGCTTGCCCATTGAGGATGAGAGTGCTGACAAGGCCGTCTCGGTACAGGTCTTTGAGTACATCGAAGACGTAGACGGTGCGTTGGCTGACACGCTGCGGTGCGTCAAACCCGGCGGGCGCCTCGTCATCAGCGATCTACACTTTGGCAGCTTGATCTGGTTCAGCGATGAGCCCGACAGAATGCAAAAGATGCTGACTTCCTGGAACCAGCACTTTGTGAGTGGTTCCCTCCCGGAAAGACTGCCCGCACTGATCAAAGCGCGTGGCGACCATGTGGAAGATGTATTGTCGTTCACAATGACAGATCACCAGTTAAAGCCTGATGGCCTCGCAATCATGATGATGCACCTCATGAAGCAATACGCTGTTGCAAATGATCATGTTGACCCCGCTTTTGCACTATCGTGGTTTGACGAACAGTTCAGCCTTGCAAAAGTTGGGCGCTTCTTCTTTTCGATGACCCAATTTATCGTCGTGGTGCGCAAAAAGGATTGATCGTTCTACAACGCGCCCCTTGACCTCGGCTGCGCTCGCTAAACCATCTTATGGAGCAGGGTTGGTGGCTGACTGTTGTCTACCGTCGCAACTCGAATGCCAAGAGTTAGGGCCGCCTCGAAATCAGTGTTGCAAATACCTGATAGCCAAAAAGTGTGCGCTCTCTTGCTCGACGGCGATACTCGGCGACCAATCCATTGTGCAGATCCTCTCCAATTTCACCGCGTTTCATTAGCACCTTTCCAGTCTCTTCGACCCAAGGGAGCATTTGGTCGTTGTCCAGAATGCTTCTGCTTTGAAGACTGAAGTCTTCAACTGTGAACCCCGCATTGGAGGCCAGGCCGCGCAGCTTGGCGACAACAAATGGGTCGGTCACGAACTCGTTCACAAATATCTTGGCGCAGGCGCCCAGGGGATCGTTCGGCATGTTTCCCAGTGACGCTTTCGAAAAGTCAGCGTCACACACTACGAGACACCCCCCCGACCGAAGGACGCGCCCTGCTTCGGCTAAAAGAGGTGCCGGATCTTCCACATGGGTAAGCACTGTGTGCATTATCACGTTATCAACTGAGCCATCATCCAGGGGAAGCGACGCTCCTCCTGCGACCTCAAACTCCACATTGTCGTGGCCCCCAACCCGCGCCCTTGCTTCGGTCACAAAGCCTACAGACGGCTCGAAACCAATAACACGCGCGGGTTTGGCCTTCTCCGCAATGCGGCGCGTGACAGCTCCTGCACCGCATCCGACTTCAATCGTTAGGCTATCTTTCGCAAACAAAAGTTTGGCCAGATAGTCTGAAACGATCTTTTCCATTGTGGGGTCGGCCTGACGCGCGTCCATCGAGTCGGCAAATGCGGAAATGAACTCCGCTCCCGCAGCATCTACATCTTGAAACGGATCAGCCATCCCCACCAGCCTCCAATACTGCTCAGTATTCTCTACCAAAAATCCTAGCATCACCTGAATCAAGCACAAGCCGTGCCGAAATGCTTAACTTGGGGCAAATAGGAGGTTTATGCCAAGGGCAAGGAGCTTCAGTAAAAAGCCCTGAGCGAACCTCGTATTCAGGCAGTTGGAGTAGAGGGCCGCATCATCTATCGTCGAACGCATGTCGAACAAGGGGCAACAGTTGCAACGAAGGTTGGCGGCAATTCTAGCCGCGGATGTCGTTGGGTATTCGGCGCTTATGCACCAAGATGAGCAAGCCACAATTCTAATGCTTGATCACCTGGAAAGCGACATCTTCGCCCCAACGATAGCAGGCCAGTCAGGTCGTGTCGTGAAAAGCATGGGCGATGGTTGGTTGGTGCAATTTGACAGCGCGGCGCGAGCTGTAACCGCAGCAATCCGGCTACAAGAGCAGTTGGCTGAACACTCGTTAATGAACCTGCGGATCGGCGTTCATGTGGGCGATGTCACAGAAAAAGGTGACGACATTCTGGGCGACGGCGTGAATATTGCCGCTCGGCTTGAGAGCATTGCGCCAACCGGTGGCATCGCAATTTCTGAACCCGTACACTTGAACCTTGAACACACTCTGGCAGACGCATTCAAAGCTGTAGGGAAGAAGAGGCTTAAGAACATCCAGCGCAGCCTGGATGTGTGGATTCACGATGGACCACACCTGGGTGCATCGCAAAGCTCGCCTTCTTTCACAGAGACGAGCTTGCCAAAGTTATCCATCCATCCTGTCACGTGCAGCGACCAAAGCACTGAGTTAAAGGAAATGGCCGCGGCTCTCACTTCAGATTTCGGTTCTTATTTTCGAACGATCAACTGGTTAAACGCAGCGATATCTTCCACAGAACCATCAGAGGGATATGCACTTCGCGGTGTGTTGCGTGGACACGGCGACCGATTGCGTCTGGAAGCCCGCTTAAGTGACTCTTCTAGTTCTGAAATCTGGACCCAGAAGTTCGACGGTTCGGTCGATGCCATCTTTGATTGGCAGGACGAGGTCGTGGAAAAGCTATTGGATGCGGTTAGCGGAATCTTGATCCAGTCTGAGACCGCAAAGCTCTCCGCGTTGCCAGAAGACGAACTGACAGCCGAGCAATGCGTTTTGATGGGCATGATCGCTTGGTCGGATGCCGGCATCGGCAGCTACGAAGAGGCGCTATCGTACCACGCCAGGGCCATAGAAACCAAACCAACCCTCGCGGCGGCCTATGCGGAAGCTATTTGGACAATGAATGGCGCGAGCACCTATGATCTTCGTCGCGAACTGTCATCCTACTATGAGAAACTGCCAGACTGGATCGAGGCCGGACGACACATGGCGGGGCAAAGCCCAACTCTTGATCTGAGTGTCGCTGTGGCTGACTACAATGTAGACAGAGATGCGGATCGGCTCTCCGTGGCGCTTGAGCAAATCCGGCAAAGGGCGCCATTGGATGCCCGTCTGCATTTGTTTATGGGGTGGGGGTACAACTGGGCTGGGTTTCCTAAAATGGCACTAAGCTGTTTTCAGACGGCGCTTCGGTTGGGCCGATATGGTGCCGTTTTCGTGGGGGCTTCCGGAGGTGCTGCCACCTCTTGCGTAATGCTTGGTCGAGACCGCGATGCTATCGCCTACGCAGAGGCAGGTTTGCGCTTTTCAAAGAACTATGCCCCGCTCCACAGCACGAGGGCTGCTGCTCACGCAATGCTTGGGGAACCTGAAGAGGCGTCTGCTGCTTTGACGCAAATGCTGCAAATGGAACCTGGTGAGACGATTTCGAAGTGGCGTAGCAACGTGGACTATGGTGGCTCTGAAGGCGCTGAACGTTACTTTGAAGCGCTTCGCAGGGCAGGGTTGCCAGAATAGCAGTGCCGGAACCAAGTTGAGTTGGTTAATTCGAAAGCTTGTTAACGCATCTTTTTTACTAAAAGGCTCGGATTTGATTGTCCGCTTCGGGCTGCGACCAGTCAATCATGCAAGCCGCAGAGAACGGAAACACTGAGCCCATACCTACCAAATGCTGCGCATAGCGCGAGTGACTGCTTTGGACTTCCTACGCTCGAATCTCTTCACGCATAAACTCGACAAAGGACTTAACACGCGGCTTTCGAAAGGCCGAAGGCAACTGCACGCTTTGGATCGGCAAAGTGCGGGAATGGAACTCCGGAAAGAGTTGCACAAGACGTCCGGTTTCAAGGTCGTCCCCCAAAAACACATCTGGGCATATGAAGATGCCGCTCCCTGCGCGCGTCGGAACGAGGCAGGCGGGAGGACTGTTTGCGAGAAATGGGCCAGAGACAGGCACCTGCACGGTTTGCCCTTCGATCTGGAAGGGCCAGCGGTTTGGATCCGGGTTGTTCGCATCTCGAATGCAAATGTGGTCCGAGAGTTCCGCAGGATGTGAAGGTGCGCCATGTTCTTCAAGGTAGGAAGGGGTCGCGACGACTTTCATATGCGTTTCACCAAGCTTGCGAACGACCAAACTGGAGTCACTGAGCGCGCCGATCCGTATTGCGATATCGAAACCGCCCTTGGCCAGATCGGCATAATGATCCGACAAGTCCAATTCGACCGTGACGTTCGGGTGTTGCTCTACGAAGCGGCTTGCTGCTTTAGCCACCGCCGTGTCGCCATAGGTAAGGGGCGCGGCCACACGAACGATGCCCTTCAAGCCCTCTGAAGCGTCAAACTCAGTCTCCAACTGCTCCATCTCAGCCAGCACTCGTCGCGCTCCTTCCAGATATCGCTCCCCCTCGTGGGTCAGCGACATAGACCTGGTGGTGCGATGGAGAAGATTCAGCCCAACCATGTTTTCGAGCTGTGCGACACGCTTGCTGACCAGCTTGTTTGAAATGCCAAGCCGTTGTCCGGCGGCGGCAAAAGAACCGGATTCCACAACAGCCACGAAGCTCTGCATCCCGTCGATCCGGTCCATAGAATTGTCTCCATTTGCGCGATACACACTCGCTCTTATCGCCATTTTATGGAGAAAAGACCATCGCTAAGTTCCTCTCAAGCTTAATCGCAGGAGAAAAGAACATGGCAGCGTCAGACGCCCCCATCTCAATAGGTCAGGTCGCCCTGACGGTGCGCGATCTGGATAAGACCGCCACCTTCTATGAAGACGTGATTGGCCTCGGCCTGATCGAACGCGACGGTGAAAGCGCCTACCTCGGCACCGAGGCTGGAACGCTGATCGAGCTGCGCCAGGACCGAAACGCCAAACCCTTTCCTAAAGAGGCGGGGCTGTTTCACACGGCATTTCTGTTGCCTTCCAAACAAGACCTCGGCGCATGGCTGATCTACGCGGATGAGCGCGGTGTTCGCCTGGACGGGGCATCCCACCACGGTGTCAGCGAGGCGCTTTATCTGAACGATCCCGAAGGAAACGGCATCGAAATCTATCGTGACCTGCCTCGCAAAATGTGGAAACGCGAGGGCGATACCGTCCACATGACAACGCACCCGCTCGATCTGAAATCACTCACAGAAGATGCCACACAGTGGCAAGGCGCACCACAAGGCACAGTCATCGGACACGTTCATTTACGTGTCGGTGATGTCAGCAAAGCAGCGAAATTCGTTACTGACGAACTGAGTATGGTTCAGACCTTTGAGCTGCCCTCAGCCCGCTGGTTCGGGTCCGGTGGCTACCATCACCACCTAGCTACAAACGCTTGGCAATCCAAGGGAGCAGGCTCGCGCTCTGCTGGGGCCACTGGTCTCACAAGTGTTGAGCTGTTGGCAGACCCCAAAACTCTCACGCCCGGCCGCAAGGTCGACCCGTGGGGCACTGAATTCACGATCAACTCGGCGCAAGCCTGCGCCGCGTGAATATCGTCAAATCAAACCAAGAGAGGACAACAACAATGACACCTAAAGAGCTCGTATTGGAGGCTGTAGCCGCCATTTTCGTCAACTTCGACGCAACCGCAGCCGAACAACTGCTGGCAAATGACTACATTCAGCACAACCCTGCTGTACCCACAGGTGCCGCTCCAATCCTGGGGTTTATCCCCGGTCTTAAGGAAAGCGGGATCGAGGTGGACATCCACCGGGTCATCACGGAGGGCGATATCGTCGTCCTGCATACCACCTACAACAACGCCCAGGCGTTTGGTGCAGACACCTTGGTTGGCTTTGATGTCTTCCGCGTCGAGGACGGAAAGGTTGCAGAACACTGGGACAACCTGACACCAATCACACCGCCGAACCCGTCGGGTCATACTCAGACCGATGGTCCAACTGAGATAACCGATCTGGATAAGACCGCTGAGAACAAGGCGCTGGTCACAGACTTTGTGCACACCATCCTGAAGGATGGCGACGTTGACCGGATAACCGAATTTCTGTCGACGGAGACCTACATACAGCACAACAGCAACATTGCTGACGGTCTGGACGGTTTGGGTGCGGCTCTTGCAGGCATGGCCGAGCAAGGCATCCAGATGATCTACACGGACGTCCACATTGTTGTGGCCGAGGGCAACTTTGTCTTCACCGCCTCCGAGGGCACGTTTGCCGACAAGCCGACTGCCTTCTATGACCTGTTCCGCGTCGAAGACGGCAAGATCGTTGAGCATTGGGACGTAATCGCGGACATCCCGTCCGAGATGGCCCACGACAATGGAAAGTTTTGATCGGGTGCCATCATGAAAGCGTTCTTGATCACCCTGATAATGCTCGTAGGAGGTAACGCAATGGCACAAGACGTCGGCGTCATTGAAATTGTGACGATGGACCTTGCTGAAGGCGTTACACCGCAAGAGTTCGAACCTGTTGATAAAGTCATCGAAGATGAGCATGTCAGCAAACAACCAGGCTTTGTCTCGCGCCAAGCTGCATTCACAGATGGCAAATGGGCAGTGGTAGTTAACTGGGAAAGTGCCGAAGACGCCCAAGCGTCCATGGATAGCTTTGCATCAGCACCCGCTGCTGAACGATTCATGAGCATGATCGATGCAACCACAATGTCGATGACACGCTACAATTTAGCGCGATAGCAGACAAACAGAAGGGCGGCACTACGAGGTAGTTGCCGCCCTCCCCTGGTTGTTGTCGCGTTGTTCGGGATGCGCACTCACATGGCACGACATCTCGTTCTCGATAGCGAACTGTTAGGGCGCTAAATTGACAGTCTATCACTCCATAAGTTCGATCTCGCCCGGGCGCCACGATCCGTCGAACCAAGGCTCGAGAGGGCCATACAATCGCAGTACGGTCGACCAAGATTTGCCCGGCATCGTCTGTATCCAGTTGCCCTCTTTGCCTTCAGGCGCTTCAGGCGCGAACCAGACAGTGTAACTTCCGTCTTCATTCGCTTCCAATGTAGCTTGGTTGCTGTCGACCCCTGCGAGTTTCTGATCAGTTTCGAGCAGTGAACGGGTTTGGGTGTCGTAAACGACGAAAGACCAGTAATCCTGCGCGGGCGGATTTGGCGGGATGGTGACGGAATAGGTGTTGCTCCCATCGAAGTAGTTCCCGTCACTGTCCCGGTTTGCCAGCGCATATTGCGACCCGACACCAACCTTTTGTGCAACCATGGCAGGCGTAATGCCAGTCGCGTAGTAGTGGAACAGGGTCCGCGCATCGAGGATTTTCACGTCCCCCGCCTGGAACTCATGATTGCCACCGACGAACGCCGTCTTCCAATACCCTTCGTCATAGTAGAATGGCGCACGCGAGCGAGGAGCAAAATTCAACGACTTAGCCGCCGCCGTGCCCAATGCGACTGCCTCTGTGAGCAGCAGCCTCAGTTCGTCATCGGGTTCAAATGGTTCACCTTTTCGGATACCCAGCGAGAACATTGCTCCCATCAATTCATCGGGAAGTGCTCCTTCCGCTTCGTTGTCTACAACGGCCTTCATCTCTTCAAAGAAGGAAAAGTCATTGGCGTGTATCGTGTTGAACTGAAGATCAGTCAGGTTCACAAATTCCTGATCGGGCGGCGCGTCGCGGTCTTCCCACCGGTAAACACGAAGAGTTTCCTTCACACGATCCACTGCGGCTCCAACGCCGTCTTCCCCATAAAACGCACGCAACAGAAACCAGTTCCGATAGCTTGGCGGCTTCACAATATAGTAACCGTCGTCCGGCAACTCACCTTCATAGTCGGGCGGAACGATCAAGAACTTCCCACCCTCGCCAGCGTCAGGCCCAGCGTTCCCGATGTCAGTGACATAACGCATATAGGCATCGTTCACGAACCCCAGCATGCCCGGCGGCACGTCGTAAACCACTGGCCCTTCGGACAGGTCCGTACAGTTAAGAATGTAGATTGTCGTGGTGTTCGGCGTGAGAAGAAGCGAACGGGCGTTATACAGGTCTTCAAAGATCCCGATCTTCATCGGATCAACGCCAGCGCCCTCTTCGAGCCCGTGACACATTGCATATGTTGAGGCTGCAGGCATTCCATCCATGAATACCTGCATGCCACGCATGAAATTTAATGCGTTATACGACAGCTTAGCTGTATCCGGCGTCGGCAAGCCGTCAAAATATTCCAACGTTCCAAATCGTGTCTCCACCTGATCCGGTACGATTATGCTATCCGGAACTTCAGCCTTGTACTCTTGGGCTGGAGATTGCGATGCGAGTATCAGGGCAGTCAGCACAGCTAACGACTTTGTTTTCATTGTTCGCTCCATTGGGAATTACTGTTTGTTTTGATCAGTTTACTTTTTCTAGATCGCCCAGCATCCAGCCACTCTCCAGCCATCCTTCTTGCGGCCCATATAGACGAAACAAAAGGAAGTACGGCTCTGTGGTTGGTATCCAGTTGCTTTCCATGCCTTCCGGTGCTTCTGGTCCAAAAAAGATGTCGTAAGAACCGTCTTCATTAGCCTGCATCGCATCAGTGTCGCGCTCGGACAAACCGACAGGATCAACGTTCCGAATGAAGCTCTTGGTCTCCATCGAATAAACAATCACGGACCAGAAATCGTCGGCAGGTGTATCCGCTGGGACGTTCAGTTTATAGGTCTGATTGTGATCGTACATTTCCCCGTCGCTGTCGCGCAGGCCTGTCAGATAAAATGTACCTCCGCCCAGTTGTTTCGGCAGGTATGTAATCCAGAAATAACTGCCGCCCGCACGCGCATCCACAAGGACTTCGGTCTCAGTCTCATAGGGGAAACCAGCCTCGGGTTGACCATCCGCGAAATCCCAAATCAACCACTGGCTCCTCATCTCGCCGCTATCGTCGACCCAAAGTGGGATCATGGCTTTCCCGGGCGTCACAAAGTAGTTCTGCATCGAGGCGTACGCGAGCAACAATCCCTCGTTCATTGCCTGCATTTGAAGTTCACTTGGTTCGAAAGGCTTTCCCTTCTCGATCCCGAGATCTTTCAGAAAATTCACCATAACCTTGTCTTGTGGACGGATCGGGTTGTTTTGAACGTAATCGTTCAGGTCCTGAAAGAATGTCTCGTTGTAGTATGGAAGCGAGTCGTACGGCACTTCTGACGCTTCGAGATAGTTGTTGGGTGGCGGATTGTCGGCCTCGGACAGGTAGTACACTTTGATCGTCTGAGCGTACTCGGCCGCATCGGCGTCCGTTCCGCCATTCGTCAGTTTTGGCCGGAACGAAAAACCATATTCGTAGGTATCTGTTTCAAAGGGAAGGTATCCCGCTTCAGTTAATTCCTCCAGCGACATTTCCCCTTCGTAGCCTGGGGGTAGCATGAGGTACTTGCCGCCGACACCTTCATCGAAACCATCGGGACCTACGTCCACAATAGGAACATCCCAAGCATTCACGATTGTACCGAAGTAGTTCACCTTGTCGGTGGCAGCGGGCACTTCAATGACAAGGGGACCGGGTTCGGAGGTCATTGAAGCCCAAGCATAGGCCGTAACATCGTTGGCCGTAAGAAACCCATGTTTGGAGTCGAACGGCTTGTTGAGATAAATGATGTCATTGTAGTCGCCACCGAGGTCGCGGCGAATGCCCTTGAGGAAATCGATCATACCGGCGGCAGGCATTCCCCAAATGGCCGTCTGGGTGGCACGCTGCACCATAATCTTGTACTCGATGTCCTCGACCTCGGCTGATCGTGCAAGGATGTCGCCCGTGTCGTTGAAGGACTGGGAGAAAACTGGTGAAGCAGAAATACCTGCGCCGAGCACCATTCCCAAAAAATGCATCGAAAAACCGCCGTGTAATGGCCGAAGTATTTTCATATTGCAATGCTCCCTGCTGTTTAGGGAAAGCTTGCACATCCGTTCAGCCGATGCGTATCATTTCACGACACGCGGGCGAACAAGCGGGTTGACGGATTGAACCTACCACCGATGATTTCGGCTAAGGCCTTGGGCGCGATGCCCCAGTTTGTGCTTGAGGCCGCTGGGGAAAGACGCTTGTTGCGTGCTTTTGACTCTGCCGTTCTTCCTGTTCACTTCATTGAGGAAAGAGGCGGTTACATCTCGGAGCATGCCTTGGCGACCTTTGTGCACGAAGCCGCACGATCCACGGGACAACAAAACATCGGATTGTTGTGGTCACCGTATCTCACTGTCGCTGACTACGGCGCCTGGGGGAGTTACGTTCTTTCTGCTCCAACGCTGGGGGCAGCGCTAATACGAGCTTCTGCCGTCATGCCATTTCATTCGTCTACGGATCGCGCGTGGCTTGAAACTTCGGGCACAAGCGCGCGCTACTGTTATCGTTTTGGACTTCGCTCGCATTTCGCGTATCCGGACATCGGCTTCTCGGCCGTTGGGGTTTTTCTGAGCATATTCCGCGCGTATTTAGGAAGCGACTGGAAGCCATCTGCCGTGCTCTTGGACTTCCCGAAGGTTCCTGGATTTGTCGAGGCAGAAGACACCTACGCTTGTCCTGTAATCTGGAACGCCTCCCGGCTTGGGGTTGATTTTGATGCATCGGCTTTGCGAGCCGAAACCACGCCCAAAAAACTTACCGGCGGCTCGACAACCGTCGGAGATATTTCTCGCGAACGATTGGGCGGCCCACCTCAAACACTTAGAGGACAAGTCGAGGAAGTGGTTTGGCAACAACTTCATCGGGAGGAAATGTCGATTGATGCCACCGCGCGTTCGCTCGATCTTGGCGTTCGCACACTACAACGGAAGTTAGCAACCGAAGGGGTTCGTTTTCGCGAAATCGTCAACGATGTCAGGGTAGCAAGGGCCGAGGAACTCCTCACAGATACGCGCGAGACAGTCTCCAGTATCTCCTCCATGCTAGGATATGAAACCGCAAATAATTTCAGCCGCGCATTTAGGAAGGTGACGGGACTGACGCCCTCTGACTATCGCAAGATGAACTCCGACAATAGTTGACTTGTGGGTCGCGAGAGCAATCTTCCAATGTCTGCTTTGTCCGCATAGCCGACTTTGATCCAATGGCAATAAAGTCCGCATCTCAGAGGGTGCAAAGCTCATAGTGAAGGTCCGCTTTGGGCTGGTTGCGGTCAACCATACTCATAGTAGAGACTGGTGGTACATAGTTCCGCAGAGCAGTGCTGGCGAAATGCTTATCTGGGGCGCTTTGGTTCCTAGCAGGAGAGGAGCTTAGAAGAAGCACGCACTACTACGACGACAGTCGCCATAGACTTCTTATGTCAAATATTGGTTAAGAGCGGCAGGTACGCTGTACTAGCGGTCTGGGTCTGTATCGAGTTTGCCCCAGAGATCATCAACCATATCTGAGAAGCCATCATTCGAGGCCTCCTTGGGCAGTAGACCAGCTCTTCGCCGGCGTTCGACCTCGGCCATTAGTTCTTCCTCTGTGGCTGTCTCAACCACATCACATCGAAGAGCTTCAATCTCGTCCGCTGTCCACGACTCAAATTTGTCAGCGTAGAAGCCCAGGGAATACGGCTCGTCATCAGAAATCTGCTTGATCACAGCATTCCAATCTTCGCTTTGGTTCGATTCCTTCTCGACCCTCTCATCTAGTTCGCGAATGGACTCACGGATCAACGACAGCAGCTTTGCCTGAGCGCTTTCTTCACCAGCACCAGTCCCTGCAAGCCAAAGGTCTGCGATCTTGCGGACGAGCGCCCAGACCGTCTGACTTCGAGGGTGGCCTTCAATCTGGCCGCCCAGACCTTTTTCTTGAATGCCCAGCTGTTCAGCGGCCCGTTCGTTCATCCGGATATTGTAATCAGACACGTCCGCGAGTTCTGAATCGTTCTCAGCCACAGCTCGGGCGACCTCTTGATCACCAACATAGACAACCACCTTCAACATCCCACTACCTCTTCCTTCGCCGGTTCATCACTCGGTCCAGGTGGCTGTAGTCTAGATCTCGCATTATCCTTTGAACTCGCTCTGGATCGACTTCGCGATCTTTTCCAGCAGTGTGGACGATGTGTCTGACGTAGATCGTCAACGCGACAATGATCACGGCGGATAAGATCAAGCTGATAGGCTCCGCCCGCATCACTAAGTCTTCTTCCTTGGGTCTTCGATCCCGAGGTCGTCGAACACGTTGCCGCTACCATCAGTGATCTCGACATCATCGTCGTCAGTCACTAGACCCCAGGTGTTCTCTTTGACCCATTCATCCCGCCATTTGGGCGCGTCGGCCGGACGCTGTGCAAAATCGGCGATTTGCTCGAAAATCATTTTGCGCAATGCAAGCCAGACGTCCGGACCCTCTTTGCGACGAGCTTGCAACTCTGCGATCAAGTCATTTAGAGGAACATCCTGTAACGGGCGCCCGAAGATATCTTCTTCTGAAAAATCATCTATCATCGCTCAACATCCTCGACACTGATCGATAAAACTAAGATCTTGTTTGGTTTTACGGTGATCTGTTTTCCTTCAATCTCTCGAAGTTGGCCGTTCACCGAAGTCTCGCAGATTACGAAAATTGGGATTTCCTCTTCTGTAGTCATGTCACTCATCTGGCTTACCCTTCGGATCAGGCACCTTTCGCGACCGGATCTCATCCGAGGTAATCGGCTTGGTTAGTTTTGCTCGACCGGCCGCAATTTCAGCCTCCCGAAGTCTAAGCAAACGCAAGGTTTGTTCATCCAGCTCAACGTCGTCGTCATCACCCATCAGACTTCTCCCGAGTACAGTAACAGTGAGAACAGAGTACTTGAGACCCGTCGGCTGTCCGAACGATGTCACCAACGTGGCCACACTCTTCACACGTCACACCGCATCGAAATTCCATCCAGACAGCGTACTCCTGAATGAGATCGTGGTATCGACTGAAACCGATGCAAATCTTGCCATCCTGGCCTTTCTTAATGTCCGAAATCTGAATAGTTCCAGGGTCCAGTGCCCTGAAGTCCTGACTGAAGGAAAGCTTGTGGAGTGCTTGCGAAATCATGACGAGCCAGCCCTTTCCGACAGCAGGAACAAGAGATGCGCAATCCGGAGAAACGAGGTCTGGATAGTTTTCCACAATGTCCAGCCTCAGGCTGTCGGGCCAGGATTCTTCGGCGCCCTCAAATCGCCGCCGCAGAGCATCATTGTAGCACCAACTGCAAAGCGTCGTCACAAACCCAAGGATGCTCTGGCGTTGTGCAGAATTAGAACAACCTTCACAGGTTTGCTCAATCTGATCGACACGCCATTGAATCTCTTCACTCGTAGCCTGGTTGCAGCCCTGGCCCTCATAGACGCGCAAGCCTCCCCATTTCTGTTTGATCTGAACGATGGGCGGGTATTCACCACCAAACAGGTCGGGCTGCTCGTCGATCAACCTTTTCACTTTCTCAAGTGCAAGCGTAAGCTGCTCCGCCCACCCGGCACGATACTCACCAAGCTGCTTGAAGACGCTTCCATGAATATCATTCCAGTCGACAACACTGCTCATCACTGACCTCCAGGCCCGCGCCTCTTTGAGATTGTGTGAAACCTCCGCCATAGCAGTCATCATACGGTCGACCACTTCGCGTTCATCACACTCGACATGCAGACCCTCGGTCGACCATGTGACGTCAGAGACGTGCGGAGCTGGGTAGTTGTGCGCCATCACCAAACGCATTTCTTCGGCGTACCAGGCGTCAAATGAGCGGAGATCATCTGGCGCTCCATGGTCCTCGATCACACCTCGGACCTTTTCCCGGAATTCCTTCCAGCTCTTTTCGATATCATCCATCAGTCACATTCTCCAGAACTTGGTCTTGTTGAGATGGAAGCCCCCTCTCGAGACTTGGCAAAGGGCAATCGGCGGGACATGACCTGTGGCCAGCGAGCCAGTATTCATGAGCTTCCGGGCGTAGTCCTCATCATCGTTGCCTTCCATAATTCTATTGAAGATCACCTGTTGTTCGGCGGTCATCACCAGTCCTTCTTCACGCACGCGGGGCACCGATTACGGTCATCCGTTCGGTCAATCTGGCCGTAATATCCGCAGACACCGCAGGTCATTCGATCTCGAATGGGCTTCTGTCGAACGCCAAAAAGCCTCTTCCTTTCAGGGTGGCGCTTGCTTGCGACTTCATGCGCGCACCAACAACACAGTGTAGTGTACCAGCCGTCCAACAGCTGGGTCTCGGCAGCGTTTGAGCATCGCTCACAGGTACGATTTGCTCGTGCAATCGTCGCAGCAATCATCGACTGGATGCATCGATCATCACACCTGTGGTAGATGCGGAGCTCTCCCAGCTTTTCCTTGATCTGGAGGATGAAGGGGTAGGTGGCATCCTTTAGATCGCAGTGTTCTTTGATCTCTGTGAAGAGCGTCGTGACCAAGCCGGACCACCCTTCGGGTGTGCGGCCGAGGTTCTTCTCGACCGACTGCTTGATGTCGTTGAAATCAATTGTGTTCGTGACGTCGTTCGCCATGTCTGACGCCTCCTGAGGATGGTAGGAGGCGTCGGAATCGAACCGACTCGTGCACTCTAATCTGGAGCAATTACAAGGATATAAGCCTCGCCCGCATACCAATGCTGCCTCCCGCGGATTTCGCGTGGGTTATCGACCTCAGGCCGATATTCGATGGCAGTGGATGCGTGTGAACGTCATGACCGCAAGCTGAACCAGTTCGTATAACCATGTCAAGACGGAGCATGCTGCACTTCGAAATTCACCGCGTAGTTCTGGGAACCTTCTAGCTTAGCGTGTGCTAAATTGAATTAGGCAACTTATCTGGGGTCGCTCTCAGAGCGTAAAACGATTCGATGCTCTGCGTTCCGGACTCGAACTCTGAAGCTTCGCCAAAGATCAAAACTCACCTCAGTGATCGAGTTTCTGGAGATAGTTCAAACACCGCAGCATGTCCGCATCGGATTGATAGTCGCAGGCCCAACATTGGACTCCATCAAGCTGCGACCAGTCTATGGTGCGCATCCGCTCTTTTAGCGCTTCTAAGTCTAGCGTTCTGTTTCGACCGATATGTTCTATGACGTGACGTATCAGCGGAATGCATATCGAGCCCCCACCGCCGGAATTTTATTTTGGGATCTATCGCAAGCGTGCAAGTGAGCTGCATTCTGCAAACGTGAGTTGAAATTTGCCAATCAAAGCGTAGCTGTGATTGAAGGAAAATACCAAAAAGTTGTAGGGCTTGTTCAGAAACCACTGCCAATTGAGCGTGTACTTTGAACCACGCAAACTTATGGGCAAATCGTGCAAAGTAATGCGCAAACGTCGCGTAAAGTTATGGGCGAGCACACTTGAATTTCATGAATGAAATCAACGAAAGGAATGCAGCGTTATGCGCGTACCTACAAAACTTGTGTTGTTCGGTTTTGGGTTGAATTACTCCAGTCAAAATGCACTTTTGATTGAGTTTTGGTGCGTCAAGTTGATCGAGCTATGCTAAAACAATCGAAAATTGAGCGCGTATGGTGAACCGTGCAAACTTATGCGCAAATCGTGCAAACTTATGCGCAATTGCTGTGCAAAATTATGGGCGACTACACCCAGATTTTCTGAATGAAATCAATGATATGAATGCAGCGTTATGCGCGTCCCTACAACTTTGTAGGATTACGCATAATCGTTCGTTATGCCCATAATCGTTCGCGAACGTACTACGGCCAGCGTTGTTAGTTTTGGGAGTAGCCATAACCAACACCAACGCAATCTTGCAAAAGGAATGCCCTAGACTTCGCTTGAAATTTCTCACCTAGCTGTACACCAGTGTCGGTTGCGGTCGGAAAACAAGCATTCGCTGCGCTTGGTGCCAATGACAGCATTGCGGACAAAGCCGCCGTTTACATTTCTAATCGAGGAAGACTTACTATATAGGGAAAACGATCAGACTACCTTGTGCCCACGATTTCCACGGAAGCGTCACCGATCAGATCCTGAAGTTCTACAGTCGATCGTCTACTGGAACGTCTGCTTGTCCGGATTGCTTCACCAGATATTCGAACGACTTCTGGCGAAGCAGCGAATTTTGAGTGGCTGGTGCTCTTAGAATCTCTTACTTGGCTTAGATCGATAACGGTTACTCCGGACTTCGCGAGTTCCGCTGCATCTGTTGCGCCAACGCGATCTACTCCACCAGAAACGAATTTTGAGAAGTTTAGAATCTTATCGTCTGACGACACGAGGACAAAGATCTTTTGATTGTCGTGTTTTATTTTGGAAAGCTGGTTCTCAAAAACGGCCAAGTCTATATCCGGCGCCGCAAGAATAATGTTTCGCACTCTTTTTCGAGGATTGAATTCTCCGGCCAACTCCGCTTGCGAGATCGCTTCCATTGTAAGAAACGCGCCCATTGAGAATGCAAGAATATCGAATTGCTGAGCTTTTGATCGCGTAACTATTTCACCAGCTTTCAAGAAGTCCGATCTAGCAGCAAGCGCACTGTTGATGTCGTAAACATACTTGAGGGTTTCTGCCGCAGAAGCCCAAGACATTAACACCGGAACCCCATCGTACTCGGTATCCTCAACAAATTGTGCCAATCTAAGAATGGCGTCACTTAGGGTCGTATTGTAGCCGTGAACAAAAAATAGGACGTTTTGCTCCGAAGCACCAAGTGCAAGAAGTTGTTTGTCAATGTCCGAAACAAAAGCGTTTTCAGATGCATAAACTTTTGGGTCGATGATAGTGAAATGCTTCGAAGGGTTGGGGGGGAGAGCGTTGGTTCTTTCTATTTTGCCAACTTTGTGATTTGGCGGAATGGTGACTACCACCGAAGCTAGTCCAAGTGTATCGCTGCGGTCGCCCGAATAAAAAACACCCTCTGCTCCGGACGCCTGTCGCGTTGTGGCAATAAAGACTGTCTGGCGTTTGGCCTCAACTACATCTGACGCAGGATATTGGGGATTTTCGACGCCTACGAGTTCTGGAGGTCGAATGCATGAAGCTATGCCTAGAACTACTACTAAAAAAAAGAAGCGTAGCCCTAGCGTTTTAGTTAGACCTGAAACCCCATTCCAAAGAGGCTTCATTTTCAAATTTTCATGCAACATGACTAGATCAATATTTTTTAGTATGCTGCTTGTCTGTCAACAGACTAGCGATAACGGCCCTCTTTTTGATCTGAGTAGTGATTTCTGTACAAACGTTGTGTCTTCACCCTCCATCAATTCATGCTGCTGCAGCGAATAGTAGTTTGGGAGGGCCACATTGCTGAAGAGCGGTTCATTGGCCAATGAGCATATTGGACCGATGGCTCATGTTAGCAGGTAGGCCGAACTAAAAACGTTCAATCCGCCAAAGATCGCAAGCGTCAAAGGACCGGGGTTTTGCGTACGTTCTAACTATGGTCACTCTGTTTCTGACGAGCGCGCCCACAAATTGATATCTTCTTCTGAACTTATTTGATCGATCTTTCTCAGTTCGTCAGCACTGAAGTCGAGATTATCAACGACGCCTGCGCAATCTACGATCTGTTCCGGCCGGGACGCTCCAATCAGAGCGGTCGTCACCCGTCCACCTCTGAGCACCCAGGCCAGCGCCATTTGCGCCAGAGTCTGCCCGCGTGCTTCGGCCATGTCGTTCAGAGCACGGACACTTGCCAATGACCGCTCGTTGATCATGCCATCGAGCAATGACTTCCCTTGCGTGGCACGGCTGCCACTCGGAATATCGGTCAGATATTTGGAAGTCAGAATGCCTTGTGCCAGCGGCGTGAACGCAATCGACCCAACCCCAAGATCATCCAGAGTATCGAGCAAACCGTCCCGCTCCACCCACCGATTGAGCAGATTGTAAGAAGGCTGGTGAATCAGACAAGGTGTCCCAAGGTCGTTGAGAATTTTCACCGCCTCGCGCGTGCGTTGGGAGTTGTAGCTCGAGATACCTGCGTAGAGCGCGCGGCCCGATCGTACGATATGATCCAACGCGCCCATCGTCTCTTCGAGCGGGGTGTCGGGGTCAAAGCGGTGGGAATAAAAGATGTCCACGTAATCAAGCCCCATGCGCGCGAGTGATTGGTCACAGGACGCAATCATGTACTTGCGCGACCCCCATTCTCCATAAGGTCCCGGCCACATGTCGTAGCCTGCTTTGGAGGAAATGATCAGCTCATCCCTGTAACCCGCGAAATCCGTTTTAAGGATCTCGCCAAATGCCTCTTCGGCTGAACCGGGTGGTGGACCGTAGTTGTTCGCCAGATCAAAGTGAGTGATCCCATGATCAAACGCGGTTCGACACATGGCGCGCTTGTTTTCGTGCGTCGAGTCCGCACCGAAATTATGCCACAGGCCTAGGCTGACAACAGGAAGCTTCACACCGGATCGCCCACTTCGCCGATACACCATCCGCTCATAGCGGTCCGGCTCCGGGGTGTAAGGAATTGGTTTTGGCTTTGGCGGTCTTTGAGCTTTGGTCATGCGCACATAATCAATGGATTGTTGGGCCTGTCAAACGGATCACCTTTAGCAAGATCGACGCGAGCTCATATTCGTTCTTGTGGGTAGCCTTGCTCCACGTGTGAAAGATTTCACTATCCGATCATTCGGATTCAATGCCAACTCTCAAAGGCAGCGGATGTCTCCTATAGTGAACCACACCGCAGCGATGGGCAAAACAAACGGGAAGGTTTTGAGGCGTGAACCGGAAGTTGCGGGTCTGTCGCTTTGACACCGGCGGCATGCACCGCGATGGTCATCTGACTTTTCGAACTGCTAATGGGGATGGTTTGCGGACTATTTGCCTTCAACGGCGATCGGATTCTGAACAATAGAGAGCCGCCGAAACCGTCCTTCACACGTGAATTCTTGTTTGAACTGTGACGTCAACGCTCAGTTATGAAGGACAGCCCAGACACGAGTTGTTTCAACCCAATCGCCGCGCCGGCGAAGATGGCAGCGAATGTTACGGGCGCGCTGTAGGCCAAAAGTGAGAAGGCAGATATACCTTGTCCGACGCTGCAACCGACCGCGATGATCGCGCCTGGCCCCATGATCGCCGCGCCGAGCATCTGACGCTTGAGTTCACGTGGATCCTCGCATGCTTCCCATCTGAAATGACCTTTGGACCAGGACCCCAAGAATGCGCCAATGAGAACGCCGGAGACTGATCCTACCGCAAAGGACAAAGTGTTTCCGGAGGCTGTCATTAGGTAGAATATTGTGTCGCCAAGGGGCGCAGCGAAGGTATGGGTTTGAACTGGCTCACCGTCGAAACCGTGCGTCGCCACCCAATTCGTACCGAGCCACCCAGATACGATCGCCAGTCCAACTACAGATCCCCAGAACACCTGTGCGGGAGTTCGGCGGAAACGCTGGTTTGCCAAGGCGAAAATCACCAATGCAACGCCAATAACGGAGCCAATGAGCCAAGCTGGGATAGAGGTCAGTTGTTCGGCAAGGAAGCTGATGCTTTGGGGGCCACTAAGACCCATCTCCTCGGGGAAGACCCAAACGCGCAAATAGGCCAGGGGCCCGGACATGACAACGTAAGCAGATAAACCCATGATCAATACTATGACGAATGATCGAAGGTCGCCGCCCCCAAGCCTTGCAAGCGCGCCATAGCCGCAGTTTCCGCTGATGGCCATTCCGTAGCCGAACATGAGGCCACCTACGATCGACCCAATTGGGTTCCAGGTCTGTGCAAGATACCTTGTTCCAACAGGGTCCAGCCACCCGAAAGCCATAGCCAAGTGGCTGCCGACAATTGCTACGCCGATCGCAATTGCCCACATGCGCAGCCGCCGGTCGTCATCTGCGTAAAGGTAGTCTTCGATTGCACCCAGCGTGCAAAAACGGCCAATGCGTGCGGCCAAGCCCAACACAATGCCACCGATCAAACCGATCAGGGCGACGGTGTTGGCGTCTCCCAATGCTTCAAACATTGCCAGTCTCCTCCCAAAGCTGGCGGGTATTTTTGGCGGCTTCTACTTTTCTCTGCAGAATAGATCGTAGACGACTTCCAGAATCTGTGTCGATCGATCATCCGCCAATCTGTAGTAGATCGTTTTCCCCTCGCGTCGCGTTTTGACCAAGCCCTCGAAGCGCAGGCGAGATAGTTGCTGAGACACGGCGGCCTGGCGTGCCGAGAGCATTTCTTCCATCTGCGTGACAGATTTTTCACCCGAAGACAGGTAGCACAGGATCATCAAGCGCCCTTCATGGCTGATTGCCTTGAGGAAATTTGACGCCGTCTGAGCATTTTCCATCATTCTGTCCAGGTCTTCGGCGCACATGTCCTTGGAGAACACAGGCAGTTTCGAAGATTTGTCCAACAAGATCGCCTCGCTTTCATAGCTTCACGCATTCGAAACAGTTTATTTTATTGGCTACGTTTTATCCAGAGGTCTCAATCGGCACCCCAGCTTCACGCAGTAAAACGCCCAGCAACCCCCAGAAAAAATCTTCGCCGGGATAGCCTTCGATCCGGCCGACTTCATGGCCATTGTCCAGCAGAACAAACGTTGGCGTGTAGTAGAGAGGCCGCTCCAATGCGATGCCTTCAGGCACAGCTGCGTGGATATCGATGCGCTGAAGTGGCGCGGCATGCCCTTCGGGCGTCTTGAGATAGATATCCGAGATTTCGGTGTCCCAACGTGCGCACCACATACATCCATCTTCTTCGGCCATAAGAAGCGTCATTTCTGCCCGTGTTATCACCGGAGAAACAAGCAACGTGATTGCAAGCAAAAGCAGAAATAGGTGGCGCATCTTAAGCTCCGATTGACCGCAGCGGCATATCTTTACTATTTTGAATATGTGAATGATAGCGTGCCAGGACAGGTTTGACCATGCTCGACATTACATTTGCAGGAGCTTTGGTCGCAGGACTGTTGTCTTTCCTGTCGCCCTGCATCCTACCTATCGTGCCGTTTTATCTTAGCTATCTGGCAGGCGTCGGGATTGATCAGATATCTGCGGGCTCAACACTTTCCGCCGGCGTTCGTCGCAGGGCAACGCTTTCTGCGATAGCATTTGCAGCTGGGATCATAACGATTTTCATGGCGCTAGGGGCGACAGCTTCGATCTTCGGGCAGCTGGTCCGAGAGTATTTCGACATCCTGCGCTGGATTGCAGCGGCCATCATCATTGCGATGGGGCTGCATTTCCTGGGGGTCATTCGCATCGGGTTCCTGTATCGCCAATTTCGTGCGGACGTCGGTGAGACATCAAATGTAAGCCTTGTTGGCGCATATGTTCTTGGATTGGCATTTGCTTTTGGCTGGACACCCTGTGTTGGGCCAGTGCTCGCTGCGATCCTGTTTACGGCGGCCGGAACCGAGACGGCTTGGCGTGGAGCGGTACTTCTATTCGTCTACGGGGTTGGAATGACCGCACCGTTTGTTCTGGCGGCCTTTCTGGTCCGCCCTTTCATGCAATGGATGGCGCAGTTCAGAAAGCACTTGCCCCTCATCGAAAAGGCCATGGGTGGCTTTCTGGTGCTCTTCGGCATCCTCATCGCAACCAATTCCATCAACTACATCGCACAATGGATGCTCGACCATATGCCTTGGCTCGCAGCCATTGGATAATCCGGGAGGAAGACATGAAACGAGTTTTGTCAGTATTGATCGCGTGTCTGATCGGCGGGACAGTTTCCGCCGCTGAGCTGGGCGACGACGGTTTGCATAAAACACCGTGGATGCGCGACACGTTCAAAGACCTCCGAGAGGATCTCGAAGAGGCCACAAGCGAGGACAAACGGCTTGTGTTATTCATTGAACAACAAGGCTGTATCTACTGCAAAAAAATGCATGAAGAGGTGTTCCCCCAGCCTGACCTTGCAGCTTTCATCGAAGAGAATTTCTTTGTCGTCCAACTGGATCTGCATGGCAGCACCACCGCTACCGACTTTGACGGGGAAGAAAATGAGCAAAGAGCGCTGATGCGAAAATGGGGGATTCTGTTTACCCCGACGCTTGTTTTTCTGCCGGAAGAGGTGCCAGAGGGCGCGACAGCCATCGATGCTGCGGTCGCTGTTATGCCCGGAGCGTTCTCAAAGGGAACAACCTTAGACCTTTTCACCTGGGTCGATGAAAAGCGATATAAGCTTGATAACGGTGAAGATTTCCAACGGTATCATGCTCGGCGCATTCAAGAGCGAAACAATATTTCTCAAGATTGAGCGCTGCCGTTATAAATAAAAAAATTCATTATTATGAATTTAATGTTGCGATAGGCAGTACTCGTCGACTACGGTACACAAAGGCTTTGGGTCGCAAGGCGCCGTCGGCGCGTTAGCAAATGGGAGGGATCATGAAGCTGAGACTCTTAACATTGGTCTGTGCAATGACGGGCGTTGCTGCATATGCGGCAGATACAGACCCGCAGGACGTAACCTACGACGACTATGGTGCCATTGAGGCTTCGTTGACCGGTGCTGCTGGCGACGCGGCTAATGGCGCGCTCATCGTTGGCGACAAGTCAAAAGGTAACTGCGTTGCGTGCCACGCGGTCACGGTTTTGGCGGACATCCCGTTCCACGGTGAAGTCGGTCCAATGCTGGATGGTGCCGGTGATCGTTGGACCGAAGCAGAGCTTCGCGGGTTGGTCGCAAACGCAAAGATGACATTTGAAGGCACGGTGATGCCAGCTTTCTACAAGGATGACGGCTATATCCGCCCGGGCGACGCCTATACCGGAAAAGCCCCGACCGCGCCTTTGACGTCGATCCTGACAGCGCAGGAAATCGAGGACGTGGTCGCGTTTCTTGCGACCCTGAAAGAGGAATAATCGCGTTCTGATGCGTGAATTTTCGAAGTTTCAAAGGAGATTGAAAATGGAACTCTCTCGCCGCGAGACACTGGCCCTTGGGCTAGGCGCCGCGTTCCTGACAATTATGCCGCTTCGGGCAAATGCAGCTGCTGAAGATGCCATCGCGGCATTTACAGGCGGTGCAGATGTGGCTGACGGCGGTGTTACATTGACCGCACCGGAAATCGCAGAAAACGGCAATACCGTACCAATCGAAGTCAGTGCTCCGGGCGCAACTGCAATTCTTATCGTGGCTGCAGGTAACCCCGAACCGGGCGTTGCAACTTTCAATTTCGGTCCGTTGGCTGCTGAACAAGCCGCATCAACTCGCATCCGTCTTGCCGGAACGCAGGATGTCATTGCCGTGGCGAAGATGGCAGATGGCAGCTTCTCCAAAGCGTCCGCGACCGTAAAAGTGACAATCGGCGGCTGCGGCGGCTGATCGCCACGCGCCCTGAAGAACAGGAGACTAACCAATGGCATCCGGTGTAAAACCCCGCGTCAAGGTTCCAAAGACAGCCGCTGCTGGCGAAACCGTTACGATCAAGACATTGATCAGCCACAAGATGGAAAGCGGCCAGCGTAAAGATAAAGAAGGCAACGTCATCCCGCGCTCGATCATCAACCGTTTCACCTGCGAGTTTAACGGAGAAATGGTGGTTGATGTGACGATGGAGCCGGCGATTTCGACCAACCCGTACTTCCAGTTCGAAGCGACTGTGCCCGAGTCCGGTGAGTTTGTCTTCACTTGGTACGATGATGACGGCTCTGTCTACGATGAGAAGAAAACGATCGAGATCGCCTGACGGCTCGACGACTAAGGCAGATCAGCGCGGGTCCGAGGAATTGGCGCTGATCCACCAAGGGAGGAACGCAATGAATACCAAGGCAATTACGGCGATCGCGGCAATTCTGGTTTTCCCGGCTGCAGCGATAGCTGGACCGGACGAAGACAATCTCACGATCAATGATGAGCTGGACATGACCTCGGTCACTGAAGCTCCGGCACATCTGGAAAATTTGGACACGATCTATTCGGGTTGGCATTTTCGCACGGATGAAACTCAAGCGCTTCAAATTGATGACTTCGACAATCCTGCAATGATCTTCGTCGATCAGGCCGCCGATCTCTTCGAGGCCGTTGATGGCGCCGCTGGCGAGAGCTGTGCCTCATGCCACGATGGGGTGGAAAGCTTCAAGGGATTGCAGGCGTCCATGCCGAAGGTGGATGCCGAAACCGGCAAGCTGGTCGTCATGGAAGATCTGATCAACAAGTGTCGTACGGACCGCATGGAAGCCGATGCTTGGAAATGGTCCGGAGGTGATATGCAAGGCATGGTCGCTTTGATCGGTCTGCAATCACGTGGGTTGCCTATGAACGTAGCGATTGATGGCGATGCCGCCCCGTACTGGGAGCAGGGCAAGGAGATGTATTATACCCGCTATGGTCAGTTGGAGTTGAGCTGCGCCAATTGTCATGAAGACAACTGGGGCAACATGATCCGTGCCGACCACCTGAGCCAAGGTATGATCAACGGGTTCCCGACATATCGTCTGAAACAGGCCAAGCTGATCTCGCGTCACAATCGTTTCCGCGGCTGTATTCGCGATACGCGGGCGGAAACTTTTGCCGAAGGATCGGACGAGTTTCGCGCGCTTGAGCTCTACGTGGCCTCGCGTGGCAACGGGCTTTCAGTCGAAACTCCTGCTGTACGTCAATAAGGAACGAGCCGCGCGGGCGCTGTCCTGCGCGGGTTTTTCATGCATATAACATTCACACATTTATATGTGTTATAGGAAAGCTGATAGATGATTTCTCGACGTGACTTCTTGCAGGTTTCAATGGCAGCCTCGGCTCTGTACGGGGCATCCGGGTTTGGCAATTGGTCCAGGCTCGCTGCGCAGCAAAGCCTAACGCAGGATCAATTGCTGGAGTTCGAGACCTTCGGCAATATCAGCTTGATCCATGTCACCGATATTCACGCGCAACTCAAACCGATCTATTTCCGCGAACCCGAGATAAACCTTGGTATTGGCGATGCGCGAGGGCAGATGCCGCATGTCACAGGGGCGGCGTTCCGCAAGGCCTACGGGATCGAAGATGGAAGCCCGTCGGCCTATGCGCTGACCTACAATGATTTCTCTGCGCTGGCCAAGACCTACGGTCGGGTCGGTGGATTGGACCGCGTCTCAACCGTCATCAACGCCATACGTGCTGACCGTCCTGATGCACTTCTATTGGACGGGGGCGATACCTGGCACGGTTCCTACACCTGTTATCAGACGGCCGGTCAGGACATGGTCAATGTCATGAACGCGCTGAAACCCGATGCTATGACCTTCCATTGGGAGTTCACGTTGGGCAGCGACAGGGTTAACGAAATCGTCGAAAGTTTGCCCTATGCGGCCTTGGGTCAGAACATCTTTGATGCCGAGTGGGACGAACCTGCAGAATTGTTCCAACCCTATAAGTTCTTTGATCGGGGCGGTGCAAAGGTCGCTGTTATCGGTCAAGCGTTTCCCTACATGCCAATCGCGAACCCAGGTTGGATGTTCCCCGAGTACTCATTCGGTATCCGGGATGAAAACATGCAGGCCATGGTCGACGAGGTTCGCGATGCCGGTGCCGATGTCGTTGTTGTCCTCAGCCACAACGGCTTTGACGTGGACAAGAAAATGGCAGGTCGGGTGCAAGGGATCGACGTGATCCTCAGCGGTCACACCCATGACGCACTTCCCGAGCCGGTTTTGGTCGGTAAAACGCATATCATCGCGTCTGGCTCGAACGGCAAATTCGTTAGCCGCGTCGATCTCGACGTGAGGGACGGGCAGATGATGGGGCTGAAGCACAAGCTGATCCCGATCTTCTCTGACGTCATCGCTCCTGATCCTGCGATCACCGCTCTCATAAACGACCAGCGTGCGCCCTATGAAGCAACGCTAAGTGAGGTGATTGGCAAAACGGATTCGTTACTCTACCGCCGCGGCAACTTTAACGGCACTTGGGATGACCTGATTTGCGATGCCCTGATCAATGAGCGTGAGGCAGACATCGCGATGTCGCCTGGCGTCCGTTGGGGGCCCTCAATCCTGCCGGGACAAGATATCACGCGAGAGGACATCTGGAACGTCACATCGATGTCGTATCCCAACGCCTACCGCACCGAAATGACAGGCGAATTCATCCATGTGATCCTCGAGGACGTCGGTGACAACCTGTTCAATCCCGATCCTTACTACCAGCAGGGCGGCGATATGGTCCGCGTTGGTGGACTTGGCTACCGCATCGATGTGACCAAACCACAAGGGCAACGGATCAGCGAAATGACCCTGCTCAAAACCGGTGAAGCGATTGATCCGTCGAAAACCTACGTCGTGGCTGGTTGGGCCAGTGTCAACGAAGGCACTGAGGGTCCGCCGATCTGGGATGTCGTCGAAAACCACATTCGCAACCTTGGCACTGTAACGGTGCAAGAGAACACCAGTGTCGATGTTGTCGGCGCTTAAGAAACAGATGGAGACCTAAGAGATATGGATGACGCGTTCAAACCGTCCCGCCGGGCCTTCCTGAAAGGCAGTGCTGCGGTCGCCGCAGGGTCAGTCGCGGGTGCGGCAGCGGCAGACACGCCCGATCCACTGATAACAGAGCTTCAGGATTGGGCGTCTTATACGGGTGCCGGTGTCGATGAGTCACCTTATGGCCTGCCGATCAGTTTCGAATCTCATGTCGTTCGGCGCAACGTGGAATGGCTGACCGCCTCTCCGATTTCGTCGATCAACTTCACACCGATCCACGCGCTTGATGGTACGATCACTCCGCAAGGATGCGCTTTTGAGCGTCATCATTCCGGCGCGATAGAGCTGCGCAAAGAGGATTATCGCCTGATGATCAACGGGTTGGTCGATCGCCCGCTTGTATTTACTTACGACGACATTGAGCGGTTCCCGCGCGAAAACCATGTGTATTTCTGCGAATGTGCGGCAAATACTGGTATGGAGTGGGCGGGTGCGCAACTCAACGGCGTCCAATTTACGCACGGCATGATTCACAACATGGAATACACCGGTGTTCCGCTGCGTACGCTGTTGCAGGAAGCAGGCGCCGATATCTCACCAGACAAATGGGTCTATGTTGAGGGCGCAGATGCGTCATCCAATGGCCGCTCCATCCCGATGGAAAAAGCGCTGGATGACGTGCTGGTGGCTTTCAAGGCAAATGGTGAAGCACTGCGCATGGAGCACGGATATCCCGTGCGACTGGTTGTTCCGGGTTGGGAAGGCAACATGTGGGTCAAGTGGCTGCGCCGCATTGAGATCGTCGATATGGCGGTCGAAAGCCGCGAAGAAACATCAAAATACACTGATGTCTACGCCGATGGCAGGGCCCAGAAATGGACGTGGGTGATGGATGCAAAATCCGTCATCACTTCACCCAGTCCGCAAATGCCCATCAAACATGGACCGGGACCTTTGGTTATTTCCGGACTTGCCTGGTCAGGCCACGGACAAATTACGCGGGTCGATGTGTCCAAGGACGGTGGGATCACCTGGGAGACGGCGCGTCTTGGTAAGCAGGGCGACAGCAAGGCTTTGACGCGCTTCTATCTCGACACGAACTGGGACGGAGCACCAATGTTGTTACAGGCCCGGGCGATAGATGAGACCGGCTATGTGCAGCCGACCAAAGACCAACTGCGCGAAAAGCGCGGAGAGAACTCGGTCTACCACAACAACTGTATCCAGACTTGGTACGTGAGCGCAGAAGGGATCGCCGAGAATGTCGAAGTCTCTTAGTCATGTTTTCCTGCCTGTATTCGGCGGCACGGCGTTGGTGCTTGCGGCGGCAGTGGCTATTGCGAACCGGAATTACGGCCAATCGCAGATAGAAACCTTGGAAACCCGGATCAGTCAGGTTGAGGCGCATGCAGCTACAGCCCAGGAAAACGCGCAAGCAGAGGCCAGCCGGGCAGCCGAACTGGCGGCCAAGGTCGAAGAAATCCAGACCGCAGCGGCCGAACGGATCGCAAACGGGATGAACCTGACCGCGCCTGCGCCCAGCAGCGAGGGCACATACGGGCTTGGGCGCCCCGCGCTGGAGCAAGAGATCGCAGCCTGGGACGTTGACGTATTGCCCGATGGGCGCGGTTTGCCGGTTGGATCAGGCGATGTCTGGACCGGAGAAGAAGTGTTTGTCGATCGCTGTGCGTCCTGTCACGGAGAGTTTGCCGAAGGCGCCGACAATTGGCCTGTTCTGGCCGGCGGTTTCGACACACTTGCCGACGAAGATCCTGTGAAAACTGTTGGGTCTTATTGGCCGCATTTGTCGACTGCTTGGGATTACATTTCCCGCTCAATGCCGTTTGGTGAAGCGGGCACTCTTACGGCGGATGAGACCTACGCAATCGTCGCCTACATCCTTTATTCCAATGATCTGGTGGATGACGACTTCGTTCTTAATAACGAAAACTTCGCCGAATTCGAGATGTACAATATGGACGGTTTTGTCGTCGATGTTCGACCCGAGACGGAATACGCGGAATGGCGAGAGGAACCTTGCATGGAGAACTGCAAGACAGAGGCAGCGGTTACTATGCGTTCTGTCTTTCTGGTTGAGACGCCACCAGAAGGCGGTTCGAATTCGGTCATGAATGAAGCCAGCGCGGACGGGTTACCGACGTTCACGGCGGAAGGGCCCTCGTTCATTCCAGCCGCAGCGCCAAAGCCTGAGGAAGAAGCCGCCGCAACACCGGATGTTCAGGAAATCGACGAGGCTGACCAGACTACGGAACTGTTCGCAGCTGGTGAGAAGGTCTTCAAGAAGTGTAAGTCCTGCCATCAGGTTGGTGACGGTGCAAAGGACAGTACGGGCCCTGCGCTGAACGGGGTTATCGGGGCCAACGCAGGTTCGGTTGAAGGGTTCAAATACTCCAAAGCTATGAAAACAGCTGCCGAGGCTGGTCTTGTTTGGACCGAAGAAGAAATGGCGGCCTTCCTGGCAAAACCCAAGGACTACATGAAGGGCACACGCATGTCCTTTGCTGGGCTTAAGAAACCAGACGATATTGAAGCCGTGATCGTTTACCTCAAGTCGTTCGGAAGCTGATCATGCGGTGGTTGAACATTTTTTTGACCTGCGCGGCGGTTATGGTTGCTGTTGCCCCATCGACCCACGCCACCGAAGGCCTCGGCGACGCCGAAGCCGGAAAAGAAGTGTTCGCCAAATGCAAAGGCTGTCATCAGGTTGGAGATGGAGCCAAAAACAAAATCGGGCCGCATTTGAATGGTGTCTTTGGGCGCAAGGCTGCTGGTCTGGACGGTTTCAATTACTCAAAAAGCCTAGAACGTGCGGGTAACTCGGGTCTGGAATGGCACGCTGATACTCTGTCCGCCTACATCGAAAACCCACGCGCATTTGCGTCAGGCACGCGGATGAGTTTTCCCGGTTTGAAAGACCCGGAAGACCGAGCCAACGTGATCGCCTATTTGCGGGCGTTTTCGGACAATCCTCAGGACATCCCAGAAGCGGACCCAACGGCGAAAGGCACGGATCATTCGATCGATCCCGCGATCCTGGCGATACAAGGAGATCCTGAGTACGGCGCATATCTCAGCAGCGAATGCACAACGTGTCACCAGATCGAAGGGGGCGATGAGGGCATTCCTTCGATTGTGTACTGGCCTGACGAAGACTTCGTGGTCGCCATGCACGCTTACAAGGACAAACAGCGGCCACATCCGGTCATGCAAATGATCGCTGGAAGGTTGAGCAATGACGAGATCGCGGCATTGGCCGCCTACTTCAATAATCCAGAATGAAAGTGCCTAAGGGGAGGAAAAGCGATGACACTCAATAGACGAGTATTTCTTGGAGCCGCCGGGGTAGTGGCCGCCGGGCTATCCGCTCCGATGGTGCTGGCTCAAGGCAAGCCCCGTGTAGTGGTTGTTGGTGGCGGTGCAGGCGGTGCGACTGCCGCACGTTACATAGCCAAGGACAGCAAAGGTGAGATTGACGTGACGCTGATCGAGCCGTCTCGGACCTACTACACCTGTTTCTTCTCAAACCTCTATTTGGGAGGTTTTCAGGAGCTATCGGACATCGCCCACAGCTACGGCACGCTTGCCGCGAACTACGGTATCAACGTCGTGCATGATTGGGCCACTGGGGTCGACCGCGACGCAAAGACGGTGTCCTTGGCAGGTGGTGGGTCAGTTCCTTATGACAAACTGATCCTCAGCCCGGGTATCGACTTTGTTGATGGCGCGGTCGAGGGCTGGGACCTATCGGCCCAAAACAAGATGCCACATGCGTACAAGGCTGGATCTCAGACTGAGCTTTTGAAGGCGCAGATCATGGCGATGCCCGAAGGTGGTACCTTCGCGATGGTCGCTCCTCCTAACCCGTACCGTTGCCCGCCCGGGCCGTATGAAAGGGTTTCGATGGTGGCGCACGTGCTGAAGGCAAACAACCCAACAGCAAAGATCATTGTAGCGGATCCGAAGCCGAAATTCTCGAAAATGGCTTTGTTCCAAGAAGGCTGGGGAAACAACTATGAAGGAATGGTTGACTGGATCGGCGAAGATTTCGGCGGCGGCAATGTATCCGTGAATCCGGAAGCAATGACGGTGACTATCGACGGCGAAGAGACGAAGGTTGATGTCTGCAATGTGATCCCAGCGATGAAAGCCGGTCGAATTGCGGAAATGGCGGGAGTGACCGATGGCAACTGGGCACCAGTAAACGCTGCGGACATGTCTTCCAAAGCCGATCCGGATATCTACATTCTTGGTGATGCCAGCCAGCAGGGCGACATGCCGAAATCCGGTTTTTCGGCAAACAGCCAGGCAAAGGTCTGTGCGAACGCAGTAAGAGGTGCGTTGACCGGGTCAAAAGTATTCCCGGCCAAGTTCTCGAACACATGCTGGTCGCTCATTGACACCGATGATGGTGTGAAAGTTGGCGCGACTTATGAGGCGACGCCTGAAAAGATCGCCAAAGTCGATGGCTTTATCAGCCAGACCGGTGAAGATGCCGACCTGAGGAAAGCAACTTACGAAGAGTCTCTTGGTTGGTACGCCGGTATCACGTCGGACATGTTTGGTTGAGGTAATCGGGCTTTGACCGGTGTCAAAGACCCCGATGATCAATCTGAGAAAATGCGGTTTAGGAGGAGGACTAAAACCATGAAACACTTTATCGCCGCAGCCGCGTTTTCCACTGTTCTGGCGAGCCAAGGGCTTGCAGAAGAGATCATCACTATCCCCTTCGACGGCAGTTTTGATGATGCAACGTTCGCCGTGGAGTCCGCGATTGTGGGACAGGGGCTGGTCATCGACTATGTGAGCCATGTTGGGGAAATGCTGAATCGAACAGGCGCAGATGTTGGCAGCGACAAGCAGATATTTTCGGCCGCAGACATCTTCATTTTCTGCTCGGCAAAAATTTCGCGTGAGGTCATGGAAGCCGACCCAATGAATATTGGCTTTTGCCCTTACGGGATATTTGTGGCTGAAGACGACAGTGGCGTGATGGTTGGGTACCGAAGCTACCCTGACGGGCCAATGCAAAAGGTCCAGACTCTGTTGTCAGGAATCGTCGAAGAAGCCGTTGGGAACTGAAATGAACTATCAGCAGTTTTTCCGTGGTCAACTCGACCAGCTTCAGGAGGAAGGGAACTACCGGGTCTTTGCGGATCTCGAACGACAGCGCGGCGCGTTCCCGACAGCACGTAGCTACGCGGAAAATGGCCCCGAGAAAGTCACTGTGTGGTGCTCAAATGATTATCTGGGGATGGGTCAGCACCCCAGTGTTGTCGCAGCAATGCACAAGGTGATCGATGAGGTTGGTGCCGGGGCGGGAGGAACGCGGAATATCTCTGGAACCACCCACCAGCATGTTTTGCTGGAGCAAGAGCTTGCTGATTTGCATGGCAAGGACGCTGCGCTCCTGTTTACCTCCGGGTACGTTTCGAACTGGGCTGCCTTGGGAACCTTGGCGTCTCGCATACCTGGCATCACAGTCTTGTCTGATGAGTTGAACCATGCCTCGATGATCGAGGGCATTCGCCACAGTCGGTGCCAGAAGCGTATCTGGAAACACAACGACGTGGCGGACCTTGAAAGGCACCTTGCTGAACTGCCTGCCAATGCACCGAAGCTCATTGCATTCGAGAGCGTCTATTCCATGGATGGCGACATTGCACCAATTGCCGAGATCTGTGATCTGGCCGATCGCTACGGCGCGATGACCTATTTGGATGAGGTTCACGCCGTAGGGCTTTATGGACCGCGCGGAGGCGGTATAGCTGAGCGCGAAGGCCTGATGGATCGGTTAACCGTTATTGAGGGGACATTGGGCAAGGCGTTCGGCGTAGTCGGTGGATACATCGCGGCGTCGAAAGAGCTTGTCGATTTTGTCCGGTCGTTTGCCAGTGGGTTTATCTTCACCACTGCGTTGCCTCCCGCCGTGGCCGCAGGAGCTGCCGCGTCGGTTCGGCACCTGAAGCAAAGCAATTCGGAACGACATCTACACCAGCAGCGCGTGCGCGAGGTGCGAGACAGGCTGGACGATCTGGGCATTCCGCATACACAGAACCCAAGTCACATTATTCCTGTGATGGTCGGCGATCCGGTCAAGTGTCGCTTCATCTCTGACGTACTGATGCGTGAATATGGAATTTACATCCAGCCGATCAACTATCCAACCGTCCCCAAGGGAACGGAACGTCTACGGATTACACCTTCTCCAGTGCATTCCACAGACGACGTGGATCGACTGGTATCTGCCTTGGGTGAGTTATGGACTCAATGCCAATTGACGCGCAGGCCAATGGCTGCCCAGTGACAATGACAATTTGACCGAAGACAAGGACGCGCAAGCAACGAAGTCAGAGTTTCTGTTGATGGAAAGGCTCATCGATTTGTTGGGAGACCCTGGCGCTTTGGCATTTGCCGGTGCGCTTGTCGGTATCTTGTTCGGCGTGACGGCCCAGAAGTCTCACTTTTGTTTGAGAGCGTCGACCATCGAAGTCGCCGAAGGCGAGCTTGGTCCACGCCTTGCGGTTTGGCTGATCGCCTTCACCGCAGCGCTCACCTTAGTACAGGCGTTTGTCGCGTTTGAGTTGTTAAACCTCTCCGAGACACGCGCGATTGCGTCGAGGGGCAGCCTTAGCGGCGCAATAATTGGCGGGGCGATGTTCGGCGTTGGCATGGTTCTTGCGCGTGGGTGTGCATCTCGCCTATTGGTATTGGCCTCCTGCGGTAATCTGCGCGCCCTCATTACAGGATTGGTTTTAACCCTAGTTGCTCAGGCGGCCTACACGGGCGTTCTTAGTCCCGCCCGCGAATTGCTTTCCGGGATCTGGACTGTCTCAGGAGGCGCCTCGAGAGATCTTTCAGAAATACTTGGATTTTCGCCCGTGGCTTATACAGCCGTTGCAGCGTTGGGATTGGTGTCGGCAATTGCATTCGCGTTCCACCGGAGAGTCACGCTTATCAGGGTCGTTACAGCCGCAGGCGTTGGCGTGGCTGTGGCGCTTGGCTGGATGATGACCTTTGCGATCGCGCAAGCATCTTTTGACGTCGTGCCCGTGTCGTCAATCACATTTACAGGACCGGCCACGGATACACTAATGGCGTTGGTTGCCGAGAGGAACGTCGCGTTGTCCTTCGGTATCGGCCTCGTTCCAGGCGTAGCAATTGGTGCCGCAGGCGCGGCCTTAACTGCAGGGGAGTGGAAGATCGAACGTTTTGGCCCTGATACTCCGATGGAGCGCTACCTTGCTGGAGCTGTCCTCATGGGGTTTGGAGCGATGCTGGCCGGAGGGTGCGCCGTGGGAGCAGGGCTTTCAGGAGGGTCCGCCCTGTCATTGACGGCATGGCTTGCCGTTTTCTTCATGTGGGTTGGAGCGATCGGCACGCATAAGTTATTGCGCCGAATTCCTGTCCCTCAAACGTCCTGAGTTATTCGAATTCCATCTGCTCAAAAACGCGCCCGGCATTTTTTGTCGCCAGTTCCTCAAACGTGTCCAAATGGGCATATGGTGACTGATCGACGTAGTAAGCCTCTGCCAGATCGCCGCCGGCATCCATATGCTCTTGGATCTTGCCGCGCAGATAGATCAGGTAGTCGCGTGTATAGCGGCGCACCTGATCCATGTTTGTCGGATGACCGTGGCCGGGGATGACATATGTGGCTCCCAAAGCTTCGAACTCGTTGTCCCAAGTCTCAAGCCAATCTGCCGTGTAGGTTTCCTGAAAGATCGGCAGCATGCGCTCGTGAAACGCCATGTCACCCGCGATGACAAGGCTTTGCTTCGGTAGCCAAATCGAGATATCGCCAGGACTATGGGCCGGCCCGAGATACTTGGCCTCAATCCGGAAATCACCCATTTCAACTACGTATTCGTCCTCGAATGTCTCGGTTGGGCCAGCCAGAAACGTTCTTTCCGCCTTGTCCTGATTGTACCGTTGCATTCCTTCAAGGATCTGAGGGCCGTATTCCTCAAATTCAGCCGCAGCATCCGAATGGGCGATAATTGGAACGCCGAGCTCTGACCAGTAGGCATTGCCCAGCATCGCGTGCCCCTGACCATTCTCGTTGAAGACAAGCTTAACCGGCTGATCCGTGATCGCCTTAATTTCCTGGTGAAGTGCTTCGGCAAGCAAATAAGCCGCGCCACCGTTTATGACGACCACACCCTCTCCGGTAACTATGAAGCTGAGATTGTTGTTGTGACCAGAGTTTTCGTAGGTCGGCGGGGCGGTTGCGCCAATGGCAGAATAGACGCCGGGGATATATTCGACCGGTTTGGAATACAGCACACTTTTCGGATATTGGTCTGCAATATCCTCACTTGCCCAAGCTGGTGTGGCCAGGGTCAAGACAATCGCCAGCGATCGCATCATCATGGTTCTCCAATGAACTTATAAGCAGAGCCAGTCTTCTCGACCCGGCCGATCCCACCATTTGGCAGGTGGAACCCAATCATTTTCATTTGCTCATGGGAGATCTGATCCAGCAGTGAGTTCCGAGCTGCTGCGGCCGCCTGTGGATCCTGATCCGTGCCGCTGTGCCAGTTGGGGCGTTCAAAAGCTACGTGTGGATTTCCCAACGCGTCGCCGACAATCATCACGGACTCACCACCGCTGCGAATTTCAAACGCCATGTGGCCGGGCGTGTGTCCAAAGCTTGCGCGTGCTGCAACACCGGGAAGAATCTCTTGTCCGTCGTCAAAAAAAGCGACCTGATCCTCAATTGCTGCCATACGCCGCTTCGCGCCTACAGCGAACGCAGCGCGATCTTCTCCAATGGTATCCACCGTCGAGGGGTTCCACCAATAATCCCACTCATCGCGGCCAAAGTGATGCGTGGCGTTGGGGAAAAGAAGGTCATCGAAATCATCCAAAACGCCCCAGATGTGATCCGGGTGCGCATGGGTGAAGATCACGTGCGAGATGTCTTCGGGCGACAGGTCGATAGTTTCAAGAGATTCCAGAAGCTTGCCAGATGTCGGCATGAAATCGGGTCCAGCTCCCACATCGAACAGCACCGTGTTTTGATCATCTCGATAGAGTGCCACGTTGCACTCTGGCTCGTACTTGGTCGCGTCCACCTTGTAGCTGTCTAGAAGCTGCCTGAGTTCTTCCTTCGGCATGGCGCCGAAGACCATTTCCGGAGGCAATGACAGGTACCCGTCTGACATAGTTGCAATCCGAGCCGAAGAACCGAGTTGTAGCTCTGCCCAAGCGATTTTGGACTGAACACTAAGTGCCGCTATACACGCGGCGTTGTGTAAGAAAGTACGTCGAGAAAATGAATTTCCACCCATACACAATCAATAAAATGAATGTTTAAATTTGTAAATGACGAAAGATGAAGAAGGATGGAGTTTCGCCAAGCGATCTGCAGGCTGGGCGCTATGTAGAAGAGCTTTTGGTTTCAACCCAAATATGCCGAGTCACGGTTCCCGATCCCGGGCGTTTCCCGCATCAGTTAATCCATACTACTCTGTTGCCGAGACAGCTGATGAGATGATGAAAGAACTCTTTGAGGAAAAGCCGGGACTCGAACTGAGGTTTCGTCGTCGTCTGCTCTGGCGGCACCCTCTTTTCAAGCTTCAGATGCGCCTCGAGCGCCTCTTCCAGTAGTTCTCCCAAACAAATCCATTCTTCCATGCCTCGCTTGAAACGCGTGTTACTTTTAAGCAGTGCACTGTTTTGTGTAGCATGCGCGCAAGGAAACTGAGGGTGCCTAGCTTTAGGGCCCGAGAGTTTGGACGCTCAAGATGACGGCACTGTATAGGCTTTAGGGATTCCCGCAGCCTCAAGCAAATGCGCAAAATCATCTTTCTATGTTCAGGTTGTTCAGATGGAAAATTAGGGAAATGAGCTCGTTTGAGAATCTCGCAAAACGACTTTGTTTTCTCCGTTGGGAGTTCACGAGCGAGATTGAATCGCGAATTTCTTTGGGCTGCTACACGCAAAATTCCTCAATGACTTTGAGAAGCGACGTGAACGCGTTCGCGGCATGCTCGTAGTATCAGGGAAGATCTTCGGATAGCCACTTGCAGCCCGAAGAGGACCTTCACTACTGATCTTTGTATACTCCGAGATGCGGAGAAAACTGACTATCGTCACTTAGAGGTTGGCTAGCACAAATAAGGTTTCAATTGCTTGAGCGCCTCTGCCATTAGAACTTTTAAAGCAGTTGCTCCAACGTGTGAGAGCTTTATGCTAGAACCATGGCCAAACGTACCCTGCTAATTCTCAATAGGAAATCCGCAGCAAGACCGGATCTGCGTTCTGCTGTCCGCCCATTGGAAAAAGAGCTTGGCATTAGGGTGTGTATTCCTTGGTCAGGAAAAGACTTGAGGAAGACCCTTCGAGAAGCCGTAGGCGATGGGGTAACCAGGGTGATCGCGGGCGGTGGTGACGGCACTTTGAACTCGGTCGCGAATGCTGTTTTGAAGTTGAAGACAAAGTCGCATGTCTCTTTAGGTCTTGTTCCCTTAGGGACAGCAAATGATTTCGCCCGGTCGTATGGTGATAGGGGTTTGGACTTGGCAACATCTGTTCGAGTTGCTGCATCGGGACACGCGCGACCAATTGATGTCGGATTCATAAACGGCAGTCCGTTTGTGAACGTTGCAAGCGGCGGGTTTGGAGCGATGATCACTGCAACAACTCCCAAGGAAATGAAGAAAAGACTGGGGGGACTCGCGTACACGCTGTTTGGGCTTGCTCGTTTATCTGATGCAAAATCCGTTCTCGCAAAAATCTCGATTGATGATGAAGACCCGTACGACGTTTGCATTTCCGCTATCGCGATTGCGAACAGCCGCTATGCGGGTGGCGGTTTTGACGTGGCGCCTGAAGCGGAAGTGTCCGACGGGTTGCTCGATTTAAGCGTGCTTTCTGCAGAGCGTTTAATGCCAGAAAATCTGCCCTTTGGCAGACTGCCGGATATCTCGGATCCCAAAGATGGTGTTGTACAGCGCTCTCGTCTGAGATCTATGGTTTTGGAAACCTCCCAACCGTTTCATATGAATTTGGACGGAGAGCCGATGATCGATCAACGCTTTGAGGTTTCAATTAAACCAAATGCGCTGAATTTCGTTTTCCCAAGCGGTAAGTAGCTCGGGTTTCTCTTTAAACTCAAACGTCGCACGGTATTTCGAACTATGTGCGGGGCTGACACATACACTCGACGATATAGTCAGGTAAAAAGCTGCCATCCAGTTTGGCTAACGTCTCTCGCTTAGCTGTTCACGGCGTCAGTGTTGTTTATCTTCCCATCACCGGACATCAGTATCGCGATTGGCTGGGTAGATGGTATGTTCGAAAGCACAATCATGATGCAAACGGTGATCGGGACGCTCATCAACGCTCCGGCAATGCCCCAGATCGCAGTCCAAAACGTGAGCGCCAAAATGACCATGAATGGCGACAAATTCAGGCTTTTCCCAAGTAGCATTGGCTCCAGGATATTGCCGACAGAGAATTGAACAGCGCCACAACCAATTAGAACAACAAGAAATGGCACGACTTCTTCAAACTGTACCAGTGCGACAATTGAAGGAAGCGCGACGCCCACGATGGAGCCGACTGTCGGGATGAAGTTCAACAAAAAGGCAAGAACCGCCCAGGTTTCAGAGAAGTCTAAGCCGACGGATGCCATCACGGCATAACTGCCCAAGCCAGTTAGTGCACTCACCAACGTTTTGATGCCAACATATCTTTGAATGCTGTCCGACGTGCTCTCAAGAACGTGACGAACTTTTTCAGCGGCTTCCCTGTCTTTGATTGCGAGTTTGATTTTGGCGCGCATTGGAACACGTTCGACCAACATGAATGGCACATAGAGTAGCACCAGGAAAAAAGCGCTTAGGAATGCCCCAGCAGAGCCGATTACTCCTGTCGCGAGCCCAGCCAGGTTGATCTGCTCCAAAGCTTTGATCGCGGCTGCATAGTTGTCTTGCCCAACCAGTGACACCAGCTTTGCGACTATGCTGGAAAACCGTTCCTCATAGCGCGGAAACGCTTCCGAAACCTGGCCGGCTTGACTGGATAGTATCGACAGCACAAGCGAGAGTCCTATTAACACAATTGAAATTGCGGCCAAATGCGCAAGCCACTTCGGGACGGTGCCGCCAAATATCTTGAATCTGCCAATGCGATCCGCAGTCGCGGTGAGAAGAACGAACAGGAGAGCCGCAAAAGACAGGGGAACCAGCACAGAGGAGGCGAGGACTAGCGACGCTATGGTCAAGAACACAAGGACGACCAACTGATACCAGAACGTGAGTCCCAAGAAAGCTGATGAAGGATCTTGATGATGCATACCCTTTTTCATTTGTAGGCTCCCTACAGGACTGAGCGTTGTCCGGCCACTTTCTGCAATGATAGTATATTAGCTCGCCTTGATTGTGACTTGGCAAGTGGCTCGGGTACTTCTCTCTAGCTCGAATAGCTGAGATTTTCAGATGGTGGTCCTCATTTCGTTGCCTTGAACTGGCCGTTGATCAGAAACCTTAGGCTGCAAGATTATCAGAAATAGTCTTGTTTAAACCTCCTTTTGAGATCGGATGTCGGATGGTTCGCTTTTGGCTCGGTTCTGTCATCTGAGCACTTTTGTCGGGTGTTCACAAAGCGACTGAAACCGGATTCGCAATACCAGTCAGTACCTCGGTAGCGTCTGTATTGACGTCCCGCTGACCGCTTGTGCAGGAATCCGGCTGAAAGTCACGAACTCGCGCAGCGCTTTCCGCCGTCGACATCGCCCGCCGGTCCTACAACGTCGCCGGCATTCTCGCGGTTTCACCTAAGATGGCGCAGCGTGGCTTCGACTTTACGACCGTCGCTAACGCGTGCACAGCCTTGTCGAAAAAGACGGCTTCCATTTTTCCGTTTTCTAAGCGCTTGGAGTGGATGGACCCGACAAGGGCGAATTCGGGCAAAATACGTTGCTCGTGCATTGAGACATTCATTGGGAGGTCTCGATTGTACGAAAGCAAAACAGAAAGGGCACTCAGCATCACGCGTGAGTGTGCTCGTTAATGTTGGTGTTCCTGAATTTGGATCGCCAGGAACAGGTGTTAGACTCGGGTCTCTTTCATAAAATCTCCTTTGTGCGAGGCGCTCTGCCTCAAACGTTTGGCGAACGTAGGCGTTCAACCGAGACCGGTCAAAATCTCAAAGATTTGAATGCCTCATTTTGAACAACCGTGCGCACCGCCGATCGCACGCGCCAGTACCCAATCAATACCTCGCAAAAAGTCATCGATTGTTAACGGATTGTTTTTGCCGCTTGACGCGGAGAGGACAAAGCCATGCGTATAGTCGATGAGAAGATGCAAAAGCACATCGTTTTCGTCACCATCGTCAATTTCCCGCGTACATGCCCGCAGCTTGTCTGTGACGTCCAAGAGATCTTTGCTGATGAGTGTGACGTCTTCCAGAACTGCGCGCAGTAGGTTGGCATTCGGCAAGGCCCGAAGATAGTAGGCACTTAGTATGCTACGCGCTTTTGCGCTGGCTCCTTCTTCAAAGGTGGCCTGAAGCGTTTTCGAAAAGGCCAGTTCAACCAGGTCAGCCAGCAGCTTTCGCTTGCTGCCAGAATGGTAAGTTACCGCCATCGGCGTGACCTCTAGCTTATCCGCAAGCAACCGAAACGAAAGCGCATCGGCTCCCTGCTTTTGAACAATTGGCAGGGCTGTTTGCAGGATAAGCTGTTTCGATAGACGTTCCTTGGACTTTTTTGGTCGCCCGACAGTTGGTGCTTTGGTCATATACTTTTCACTTCGTAAACCAGATCGACCATACCCGATGGAAAGGGTGTAGCAGAGATCAGTTCAAGATCAATATCGCCATCCGTTTCACCGAAAATGCGAATGCCATCACCTAGTAGAATAGGAACCAACGTAATCTTCATGTCTTGTACAAATCCGGCCTGAAGGAACGACCGAATGATCGTACCACCATCGACATATACGCGGCTGTAACCGCGCTCGCGAAAGATTCCCCATAGCTCTTCGGGGCTGGCAGTGGAGAACTCAATTTTGTCGTGTAGATTTTCCGGTACGTCCTGTTTCGTCATGGAGCGGCTGAGTACCACAACGGGTTTCTCATATGGCCATTGACCAAATCCAAGGACTGTTCGCAGTGATCCGGTCCCCATAACAAGAGCATCTACGCTGTTCATAAACTCGATGAACCCGTGATCTTCGTTGTCAGCGGGCTGTTTATTCAGCCAATCGAGCGAATGGTCTTTTCTTGCAACGAAACCGTCGAGGCTCATGGCCATCATGATGTGTCCGCTTGGCATGGCGTTCTCTTTTTTCCTTTAAATTATACATCGTATAAATATTTAAACAAATACCTGCAACTTGATCAGTCAAGACGCGCCGCTCTAACGAAGAAAGGGGACATTTGCCTATTCAGTAACCCAAGTGAATTGGGTTCGGCGGGGAAATCCCGACGTTCCAAGAGTGACCGTTTTGCGCAAAAAGCCGCTTTAGTGCGCGATCTGTCATTGCTCGCGCAGCATTTGTACGCGGTCGCATCACGGCCATCGCCTGCATCAAAGCGAGTGTCAGCGGGGCGACCTTGAGAACGTCGAATTAACCCGGGTTCGAAGCTCTCTCTAGCCGCGATCAGACTTTGAGGCCCGGTGAAGACCTTAACTCAAAATGGTTAGCGACTGATCTGAGCCATTGTATCCTGCACCGCATAGTATCTTTGTGCGTTGGGAGGATGCGTCCCTAGAAAACGATCACCGGGATCAGGAACGCGCGCAAAGTAAAGCGCACCATTGAGTGGATCATAGCCAGCTTTGTAGACTATCACCGTGCCTAGTCGATCAGCTTCCAATTCAAAGTTTTTTGAATAGCTGCGACTGCCCACAAAGGCTCCGAGATCTTGTGCTGCGGCAATGTCATTCGGCCCAGTCCCCGCAATTGTTGCCAGACCTGCCAAAAGTACCGCTCCAGCCGCTGCATTTTGGGCCTGTTGGGCCAAATGCCCTTGAATGTGGTGAGCGGCTTCATGCGCCATAACAAATGCAAGCTCATCGGCATTGTTCACATCTCGTGTCAACGCTTGGGTCATTGTTATGACAGGGCGTCCTGACTTACTTAAGCTCTGATACGCGTTTGAGGGCGCATTTTTGTTTGGATCAATTCGGATCAAAAAATCGCAATTCACGCCCCGAGTTTGGCGGCGACACTCGTTTTCAGCAACGGGCTCAATTCGAGAGGCAACCTGCCGAAATCTAGCTTGTGCCTGTTTTGAATTGACCTGGGCACTCGTGCGACCGGGATTTGGGATGGGTGCCGATGGCGGAGGCGCGGTTGAAACGCATCCCGCCAACAAAAATGCAAGCAATACCGAGGCAATCCGCTTCATACCTAAGCCTTCCTACCTTTTGGGAGATCCTAAATTGAGCCCTCAGGCGTCGATAAACCAACACCGATACCCGAATCTTAGGGCCTGCAAAAATTGATATTCAATAACAGAGGAGGTTTGCTGTAGCAGCACCCGATTCCGATGCGACCAAAATGGTAGGCAACGCAAATGGCCTTGAATCAAAGGACCGCGGCTGCCCCTCGAGTACTAAATTATTCCATCTATTGGTATCTTTCGCTCACTTTATCGTAGCTATCTTAACTGGATAGAAAAATGCACTAATCAGAAGAGGCAGCTCAGTCACGGATGCTGTCCAGAAAGAAACTCTGTGACTTCTATCGTATGCCCTCTAAACTCCGGTCTTGTGTGTTTCATTAGTTTGCGTGGGGGGCACGAACGCAGGTGGGTGGAAAGAAGGCATCAACAGAGACTGCTGACTCAGCGTCGTCATCTGCGCAAAGCTCTGGGCTCAGCGCGGATGATCAGCAGGCTCGGTTCGAAGCCACCGCGCGGGTTATGCAAGCGATCTCCGAGACCAAGGACGACATCCAGCCAGTATGCGACCTGATTGTAACGCTGGCAAAAGATCTGTGTGATGCCTTTTTTGCCGGTCTGGTACTCGGGCAAGAAGGGGATGCTTGTCAGCAACTGGTTGCCAGCGTCAATTTACACCCGGATATTCAACAGCTCTGGCTCGATGGCAAATACACGATGGAGCCAGGCAACTCCATTGTGACCGACACTATTCTCAGCGGTGAGACAAAACGTGTTGTCGATATGGGCGACACCGATTTTCACAAATCGGGAGATGAGCGCTTTAAGCTCATTGTCGACACGCATGGGTGCAGGAGCAATCTCTTTGTTCCATTGAAAGTGGGTGGCAGTGCAATCGGATGCCTGATGTTGGCACGGGATGAGGTGCGACCTTATTCCGACGATCAGGTTCAGCTGGTTGAAACTTTCGCCGCGCAAGCGGTCATTGCAATTGAAAATGTTCGCCAGTTTAGCGAGTTGCAGGTGCGTCTGGCGCGTGAAGGTGCCACGCGTGATGTTCTGGAGACGATCAGTCGGTCTCGGGATGATGAAGCGCCGGTATTTCAGACGATCTTGGAAAACACGGCCCGGCTTTGCGAAACAGATGTAGCCACGTTGAGCCTGCTAAATGAGGCAGGAACGCATTTGGAATACGCCGCCCATTTTGGTGATCAATTGGCTACATACAAGGTCGGCGTGGATCGCTGGTCTCTGGACTCAAATTTACAAATTGCCGAGTCCGTGCGGGAAGCGCGCGTCATTCACAATGTCGATTTGCGTGAGACCGACCACTACATCAACGGGGACCCTTGGCGCCGGCAACTGGTTGATGAGGAAGGTGTTCGTTCGTTCCTGACGGTTCCTTTGATGTCAGCAAATGGTGACCCCGTAGGTGTCATCGGGATTTACCGGCGTGAAGTGAGACCCTTTTCCGATGACGAGATTTCTTTGGTCGAGAGCTTTGCCGCGCAAGCCGTCATTGCCCTCGACAACACTCGTCAAATGACAGAACTGCAAATGCAGTTGGAGCGACAAACCGCGACGCAAGAAGTTTTGAGCGTCATCAGCAAGAGCCGCGACAACGATGCACGCGTCTTCGAAGCGGTGCTTCAGCAGGCCACAGAGGTTTGTGGGGCAGATCAGTCCGCGCTGCTGTTGGTCAACGCCGTTGGAACCCATATTCGATTGGCAGCAGCATGGGGCCATGACAGAACCGAAGTTGAATTGGGCGAGGAATGGTCTCTTGATAGCTCAATCACGGCAGCTGCAGCGATCCGAACTGGCAAAGTTGTTCGCGTCGAGGATATGGCTGACACCGATTTCTACCGCTCAGGCGATGCCACCGCACATCAAATTGTCGACGTCGAAGGTATCAGGTCGCGCGTTGTCGTCCCTTTGATGCAAGGCGGGCAAGCGATAGGTGCTATTGCGGTTAGCCGCCGCGAAGTCCGCCCGTTTTCTGATCCCGACGTGCAATTCATCGAAGAGTTCGCCAAACACGCAGTCATAGCGATAGAAAACACGCGCCAGTTTCGAGAGGTTCAGGAACGACTTGAGCGCGAAAAAGCATCGCGAGAAATCCTCGAAGTCATCAGCCGGAGCCGCGACGACGAAAGTCCTGTGTTCCAAAGCATTCTCGAAAACTCCAGCCGTTTGTGCAAAGCCCCGCTGGCGTTTCTATGTGTCGCTGACAATGACCGCGGGCTCGCAACGATCCCGGCCAATATCGGCGCAAGAACCGACTTTGACGAAGCGCTCAAAAATTTTGTGGAACCGCTGACACGCACGGAGTTAATTGCGATCAAACCAATGATCGACGGCGAAGTCATACGTCAGGACGATATCGCGGACGACCCCCTGTACTTCAGGGATCGTGACCCGAAACGGGTTCAGATGGTTGAGATTGAAGGAGCCCGTTCGGTTCTGGCTGTTCCGCTGATGAAGGATGGTCTGGGTCTTGGTGTAATTGTCCTCTACCGCCGTGAAGTTGCACCTTTCTCAGACGACGATGTCGCTTTGGTCCAAACCTTCGCGGCTCAAGCCGTTATCGCAATGGAAAACGTCCGCCAGTTCCGCGAAGTCCAGGATCGCACAGCGGAAGTGACGCAGGCGTTGGAATACCAGACCTCTACATCCGAAGTGCTGCGGGTGATTTCGGCATCACCAAATGAGTTGGCCCCTGTTCTCGACGCTATCCTCAAAGAAGCGTCGCGGATCTGCGAATTACAGGATGCCTATGTTGCGATGTTGAACCCCGACGATCAGCTTTTTCATGTTCATGCGATACTCACGCAGGACACGACCTTTGCGGAATATGTCAAAGCGCATCCTATTTCGCCTGATGAAAGCGGTGTAAGCGGGCGAGCCATTCTGTCGAAACGCACTGTCTATATCGAAGATATTGAAACCGAGACCTCTTATACCTGGATAGAAGACAGCGGCGTTGGGGAATATCGGTCCGTGCTCGGGGTCCCATTGGTTAAGAATGGCGAGGTCGTGGGTGTGATTTCGGTCGGATCAATCGAGGTTTCGGGATTTTCCACCAAACAGATTCAGTTATTAGAAACCTTTGCCGACCAAGCCACTATCGCCATTACGAATGCCAACCTGTTCCGGGAAGTGGAGGAACGCACTGCCGAAGTCGTGCAGTCACTAGAATACCAGACTGCCACTTCAGAAGTATTGGATGTCATCTCTCGCTCGCCCAACGATCTTCCACGAGTGCTGGATGCAATCCTGGAAGTTTCCTCACGTATCTGCGACCCAGAATATGCATTCTTCGCAATGCGGGATGCTGACGATGGTTTGTACCGTGTGGCCATGTCCCACAACGTGAGCGACGCGTTTCTTAGTTATTTGTCCGACAACCCTATTGCCCCAGAGGAAGGCTCGTGCATCGGCCGTACGGCCCTTCATGGCAAGACTGTTTACATAAAAGATACGAGCAAGGATCCAACTTACACATGGAAAGTGGCGGCAGAGATCGGTGATTACCTCACCACCCTCGGCGTCCCTTTGGTCGCCGACGGCGTAACAGTTGGTGTTGTTGTCATGGCCCACCGGAAGCCCGGGGCTTTTAGTGAAAAACAGGTCAACCTGTTAGAGACATTCGCATCCCAAGCTGTGATAGCCATCAACAACACCCGGTTGTTCAAAGAAGTGCAGGCACGCACCGCAGAAGTTGAAGAAGCGCTCGACTATCAAACGGCGACGTCAGAAGTACTGGGAGTGATCTCACGCTCGCCAAATGAACTTGATCCAGTTCTCAAAGCTATTTTGCAAGTGGCGGTTCGCATCTGCAAACCCGAAGCGTCTTACGTCGCACTTCTAAACGAAGAAACCGGAATTTATGACGTTGCTGCGACCCATAATTCCGCCGCAGCTCACAACGACATCATAAACCGTCAGGTGTTCGTTCCAGACAAGGGCACAACCACGGGACGCGTCGCGCTAACAGGCAAAACGGTGTACATTGAAGATTTTGAGCACGACCCGGATTATGCTTGGAAAGAAGAAGCACTGGGTGCCGGATTTCGTTCATCTTTGGGGGTTCCGCTCGTAAAGGATGGGGTTACCCTCGGCGTGATTTCACTTGCTCATTCGAAAATTGGGGCGTTCTCAGACAAGCAGATAGCCTTGGTTGAAACATTCGCCTCGCAAGCGGTCATTGCACTTGGAAATGCGCATCTATTCGACGAGGTGACAGCCCGAACGGCGGAAGTTGAGGAATCGTTAGAGTATCAAAAAGCCACAAACGAAGTACTCGAAGTTATTTCTCGGTCTCCCGACGCATTGGAGCCTGTACTGGAAGCATTGCTGGCCGTTTCATCCCGCATTTGCCGCCTACAGGATGCCTTTGTGGCACTTAAGACACCCGAAGACGGGAAGTACCATTACTTTGCCGGACACAATGTGTCGGACAATTTCGCGGATTTTTTAAAGGCACATCCTTTTGAACCCGGGGAAACATCAGCCACAGCGCGTGCGCTTCTGCATGGAAGGGCCGACTATGTTGAGGACACTCAAGCTGACACCAATTATGATCCACTGCTCAAGTCCAATCTCGAAGGCTATCGATCCGTTCTTTCCGTGCCACTGATCCGTGATGGTGACACAATTGGCGTTATCAGCATGGGGAGCCGAACGGCGGCCGCTTTTGACGAAAAACAAATAAAGCAAATGGAGACCTTCGCGTCTCAGGCAATAATCGCAATTCAGAACTCGCAACTCTTCAACGAAACGCAGACCGCCCTCGCGCGCCAAACCGCAAGCGCGGATGTGTTAAGAGTAATCTCTGAATCCCCAACAGATACCAAACCGGTTTTTGAAAAGATTGTCGGACTCGCGACGACCCTCATAGATTGCGACTTGTCGATTGCTATTCAGGCGAACAAGACTGAACTTTGGCAGATCGCCGCTGCGACACCTGATGGTGTCGAAGAAATCACATGGAACGAGCGCCTGCCAATTGATCCCGAAGACAATTTGCCGTCCAAGGCAATCAAGAGCGGCAAGACCTTGCATTTGCCCGAATGGCGGTACGATGAGTTGCCCCCACGCGATCAAGAGATAATACGCAGGAAAGGGTTCAAGTCTTCGCTGACAGTGCCTCTGATGCGTGGGACGGAATGTTTCGGTGCCTTGGTATTCATCCGAAAAACGGCAAAAGTTTTCAGCGAAGATGAAGTCGCCATTGCCGAGTCCTTCGCCGATCAGGCCATAATCGCCCTGGAAAACGTTCGCCTGTTTAATGAAACTCAGGCTTCCCTGGCACGTCAGACTGCGAGTGCGGACATTCTACGGGTGATCAGCCAATCTCCTGACGACATCAAGCCAGTCTTCGAGGCAATCGCAGAAGCAGGTGTGCGGTTGGTTTCCTCTGATATGGTTGCAGCCATGACCGCTCAAGGAAACACGTTCGAGGTGCTTGCGCGGGTGAGTGCAGACGGTGTTGCCACCCTTGAAGGCAACCAGAGTTTCCCTATCGACCCGGATCCGATGTCCAGTTTTCCCGCGCAGGTTCTTCATGAGAAGAAGATGCTCCACCTTCCGGATTGGGATACGCTCGAACTCTCACCGTTCGAACAGATTACGTATGACCGGCATGGCGTTCGCGCGGCTCTGTTGCTGCCACTAATAAAAGGCAAGGCGTGTCTGGGTGTGTTGGTGTTCGCTCGGAAAACAGCTGGCGCCTTTACCAAAGATGAGATTGACCTCGCCTACTCATTTGCAGACCAGGCGGTAATTGCCATCGAGAATGTGCGTCTATTCCGCGAGGCTGAAGAGGCGCGAAAAGTTGCTGAGGAAGCAAACGAAGCAAAAAGCGCCTTCCTGGCGACGATGTCCCACGAAATTCGAACCCCCATGAATGCCGTAATCGGGATGAGCGGGCTGTTGATGGACACAGAGTTGGACGCAGAACAAAGCGACTACGCCAATACGATCCGCGATAGCGGCGATGCGCTTTTGGGTATCATCAACGAGATCCTCGATTTCTCGAAAATTGAGGCCGGACAAATGGATATCGAGAACCATCCGTTTGACCTGCGCGAATGCGTAGAAAGCGCGCTCGATTTAATCAGCGGCAAGGCTGCCGAGAAACAACTCGATCTGGCCTACGAGTTCGATGACGCGCTACCGCTGGCGATTAGCGCCGATCTAACAAGGTTGAGGCAAATTCTGCTTAACCTCCTTTCTAACGCAGTGAAGTTCACCGAAAGCGGCGAAGTAGTTCTGTCTGTTGAGCAATCTGCCAAGGTACAGGGAATGCTCGAACTAACGTTTAAAGTCCGAGACACCGGAATCGGCCTATCCAAAAAAGGCATGAGTCGCTTATTTCAGTCTTTCAGTCAGGCAGATAGCTCAACGACCAGGAAATATGGCGGCACTGGTCTGGGTCTTGCGATCTCGAAACGCCTCGCCGAACTTATGGGCGGGACCATGTGGGCTGAAAGCGATGGCGAGGGGAGCGGTTCCACATTTGTTTTCAAGATCCAGGCAAAACCCGCAAAGCCAGTTAAGTCGTCTTCTCGCAGTCTTATCGGCGTTCAGCCTGAACTCGAAGGCAAACGAATTTTGATGGTAGACGACAATGCCACCAATCGTAAAATCCTGTCTCTTCAAACCGAGAAATGGGGCACGCAGACCACGACGTGTGAGACTCCGTTGGAGGCGCTGAGGATACTAGAAGAAGGCGTTGAGTTCGATTTGGCCATTCTCGACATGCATATGCCCGAAATGGATGGAGAAGAGCTTGCCAAAAAGGTTCGCGCCAAGAAGCCGGGTTTACCACTCATCCTTTTCAGTTCACTTGGCCCGCGAGATATAGACTTGGAAGATGGGCTCTTCGCCGCCAACCTCGCCAAACCTTTGCGCCAATCCCATTTGTTCGACACCCTAGTCACACTGTTCGCGACTGAAAAGGTGCGCGTAAAGCCGTCCAAAACACAGGACAAACCTCAAACAGATCCGGATATGGCGACGCGACATCCGCTGCGCATTTTGCTGGCCGAGGATAATCTGGTGAACCAGAAACTTGCACTCCGACTGCTTGAGCAGATGGGTTATCGCGCAGATTTAGCCAGCAATGGTGCTGAGGCAGTCGAAAGCGTAAACCGGCAAACATACGATGTCGTTTTCATGGATGTGCAAATGCCCGAGATGGATGGTCTTGAAGCGTCTCGCCGTATCAACAAAGCGCATTCGGATGGAAGTCGCCCTCGCATAATCGCGATGACCGCGAACGCAATGCAGGGGGACCGTGAGATGTGCCTGGAAGCAGGGATGGACGACTATATCACCAAACCGATCCGCGTACCTGTCCTAATCGAAGCCCTGTTAAATTCCCCAAGAATAAGAAGGTGATCCATGACAGACAGCCCAATTGATCATGAAATCTTCATGGAACTAAAGGACGCCACAGGCGAAGACTTTGCTGCTGAGCTTGTGAACACCTTTCTCGATGAAGCGCCCAGTATGATTGACGAATTGAAAGCGGCCGCGGCTGCGGCCGATGCCGACCGTTACCGGCGTGCTGCGCATTCTATCAAGTCAAACGCCAACACATTTGGTGCGACGGCTCTTGCCGAACTGGCCAGGAAAGTCGAACTCGGAGAACTGCCCGAGGCTGGAGACCTAAAAGACGCGACGGCGCTGGAGACAGCCCTAAATACTGCCGCCGCCGCGTTGCGGAGCCTGATTGATGACTGACGCTCCCGGCCATTTGCTCATCGTCGACGACAACAAGGTGAACCGCTTGCTTTTGTCGCGCAGCGTAGAGCTTTTGGGTCACCAAGCATCGGTCGCGGAAAACGGCCGGGTTGCTATGGAGATGCTGTCTAGCCAGCCGTTTGACTTGCTTCTACTGGATATCGAAATGCCGGAAATGGACGGCTTTCAGGTTTTGGAAGCCGTCAAATCCGACACCGACCTGCGCGATCTGCCGGTAATTGTAACGTCTTCTGTTGAGGGTCTGGACAATGTCGTGCGGTGCATTGAATTGGGCGCTGAAGACTACCTGCCAAAACCAGTCAATAAGACACTCCTCAGTGCACGCGTCTCCAGCGGTCTTGAAAAGAAAAGGCTCAGGGACGAACAAAAGAGACTGCTAGAGCGCTTTGCAACAACGGAGGTTGCACAAGACCTGCAAGAATCCGGTTTTGCAATAGGAGGCAAACGTGCCAACGCTTCGGTCCTTTTCTGTGACATTCGCGGATTCACGACCTTGTCGGAAAATCTCGCCCCTGAGGAAATAATTGACCTGCTCAACACGTTCTACACGTTGATGTTCGAGGCTGTTACCATCAATGGCGGAATTGTCAGCCTGATGCTGGGTGACGGTTTGATGGCTCTTTTTGGAGTTCCGCAACCACTGCCCAATTCTGCGCAAAGTGCAGTGGCGGCAGGGCATGAAATGCACAACATGATTGAGATACTGAATATCGAACGGCGCTCAGAAGGAAAAAGTGACCTAAAAATCGGTATCGGAATAGCGACTGGAGAAGTCGTCGCTGGTTATGCCGGTACAGACAACAGGGCGACGTATACTTGTATCGGATCGACCGTAAACCTTGCAGCTCGTCTGGAAGCAGAAACGCAGAAAACTGGAAGTCGAATTCTGGTTGATCAAGAAACCTGCGATCTGTTGGAAACGGTTAATGTACTGGAGACATTTGTCGGCACTAGGATCAAAGGTTTCTCCGATCCGTTCGACATCCATGCGCTATGACCATTCATGCAACGCGTAGGGCAAATCGTGCAAAGTTATGCGCACCCATATGTCTGCGTAGTTTGCCCATAGCCTTTGCGCTGCGCGGTTGTCTGCCATTGCGATGAATTCAATCAGTTCTTAGCGAAGCCGTTGCGGTTACGGCCCTTTGTGTTGCTCAATCCCCCAAAGGGTCTCCCTAAGGAACTTTGGGTTCCATGAGGCCGTTTGCTTGGATTCTCGCGAAGGACTGTGACTCGCAGAAACCAGGTTTTGCAAAGTTAAACTAACGGCCTACAGCCATGGTTTGGAAACATCCTGATGAATGGCAGCTTTGGAGATTTGAGAGCTGCGCCTTCAGGATCGCCTCATCAGAAGCGAACTTCTCAATACCGACGGTCCGGCCAAACTCCAACCAGCCTGCTGCGTGCAAGATCAGGTCGGCTCCTCCGGTCAAAGATGCCCCGAAGGCGCTGGCGCCTTCATATCCGGCCTGAGCGTCATTGATCTTGGACGACGTGACCAAACCGTCGCCACGGCAGGGGACCCCAAGTCGGCGCACCAACTGGCAACCGGCCAATTGGGCCAGGAGAGATTCTGGTGTTCCAAAGATCGGACCCATGAACTGCATCGAAAACGGGGTTGCGAAGATCCCACCCACTACCGGTGCCCTGGGGCGATAGACTTGCGTCAAAGCCAGCCCAACCATGATTTCCGCAAGCCCCTGAGCCAGCGCCCCGGCAATGGTCACCGGCGCCGTGGCCCCCATCATCATGTAAGAGGCAACAAGGCTCGCCTGACCCAATTCAGCCGATGCACGCAGGCAGCGCAGGGGATTAGCCTGAAAGACCAACGGAGGCGTCAGGTTGATCAGATGAAGCAATCGACAGTCTTCGTCCGTATCCTTGACGCCAGCCGCGCTGGCAACCTCGCGCAGGGCGTCTTCGGACAAGACGGTGCCCATCATCGGCTTATCTGAAAGCTCCAGATGCGCGCGGGCGAGCTCCATGTAGGGCACGAGCGAGTCCCCGTCGTGGGCGATGCAAAGCTGAAAGCCGGTGCTGTCAATTGCCGACGAAGCATCGCATAGGCGCACGAATTCGCGGTAGTCCTCGAGCGTGCCCTGGCGGATGGTGTCGTCCGCGTGCCGGACATTCGGTGGGCCATAGAAGGGGACAACCACCGGGCGGTCGCCTCCGATTGTGACCGAAGTCGCTTCGGTCTTTCCTTGCCAGATAAAGGAGGCGGGCGCATGTTCAATCAGATCGCGCAGGCGGTCAGCGTCGATACGCACGCGCTCGCCTTCGATCCGTGCCCCGACCGATGCCATGGCGTCGAGGCTGCCGGGATCTCCCTGTAACTCCACCCCTATTTCATCGAGAATTTGGGCTGCCTGTGCTTCGATAGAGGCTAGGGCTGGTTCTTCAAGCAACGCGTAGGGGAATTGCATTTCTGACCTGTCGAGAGATTTCCTGGATGAGAGCCTTGACTGCATCATTCCGGTTCTTGGGGCGGGTTCGCGCGACATAGGCGATGGAAGGCGGCTCTGGGAACACATCTTCGACAACCTCCAGGTCAGGCGACAGGTGCAGCCCGTTCATAAGCGCGACCCCCAACCCCGAGCGCACGGACGATAGGATACCCGCCGCACTAGGGCATTCGAAGACCGTTTCAAACCGCTGCCCGCCCCGCGCCCCTTCGGCACTGGCCCAGTGTTTGTAGAAACAGTCGCTGTCAAAGGCGAGAAACGGCACCGGGACCGACAGGTCCAATGGAAGGTCATGAGATTTGATCCAATGCAACTGGTCTTCATAGAGAACCAGATCGTCAGGGCGCACATCGCGGCTGAAGACCTGCATGACCGCCACGTCGATTTCACCAGCCTCCAGCCAATCTGCGAGGGTCAGGCTCTGGCTGATCCGTGCGCGCACCTGGGTTTCTGGGTGCAACCGGGTGAAGCGACCTAAAACACGGGCCACATCGCCGCCCGTTGTGTCTTCGGTCATGCCCAATTGGATCATACCCTTGAGTGATTTCTTGCCCAACGCCGCCAGCGCCTCGTCATGCAGATCCATCATGCGCTGTGCATATCCCAGCAACCGCTCACCTGCTTCAGTAAATAGCGGCCCGCCTGCACGGCGCGCCAGAAGATCGCAATCCAGCACCTTTTCCAGCCGCCTGATCTTGTGGCTGACCGCCGGTTGGGACAACGCAAGATGTTCGGCCGCGCGGGTGACGCCACCATGAGACGAGATCGCCAGAAGCGCCCGCAGGCCATCTATTTCCAGCCGTTCAGCCATGGCATGGCTCCATTCGTATACCTTATTGATTCATGACAATCATTCATTTGATAGATTGAGTGCTCTGAAATTACAATCAGGGAAAGTCATAAAACGGATTGAAACATGACAACCGATGCAAACAAATCGCTTGAGTGGGGTGGAGCCTTTTTGTCCATCGCCTATTCCCTGCTCATCACTTCCAATACTGGATATGAGGTGCTTTCCTTCGTGTTTTTCCTGTTGTCGGCGCTCCTTCTTTTCACCCTTGCGGTGCGCAAGCGGATGTGGGGCTGGACGACGATACAGGGCTTCTACATTGCCGCCGGCGCCTACGGCATCTTTTCCTGGAGCGTCTGACCGGTCCTGCGCTCCCTTTCCTTGAAATCATCCCCAATAGCTGCCCGATCAGCCCACCAAAGCAGGAGAAAAATCATGATCCAACTTGTGGACCAACACTGTGTGATAAACGGAAATCGCATCGCCCACGGCGTGCATGGTGAAGGCGAACCTTTAGTCCTCATCCACGGCACTCCGTCCTCATCCTGGATCTGGCGCAACATCCTGCCTTCGCTGGTCGAGGCCGGACACAAGGTGCACGTATTCGACCTGCTCGGGTATGGTCTGTCGGAACGTCCACGCGATCTTAACATCGACACCTCGGTCACCGGGCAAGTTCCGATCCTTGAAGGGCTGCTCGATATCTGGGGGCTGGATGATCTGCATGTCATAGCTCATGACATCGGTGGTGGTATCGCCCAGCGGTTCGGCATCCAATCCCCTGAGCGTGTCCGCACGCTGACCATGATCGACGTGGTGAGCTATGACAGCTGGCCCTCGAAGCGCACCCAAGAACAGATGCAAGCGGGTCTTGAGAAGCTGATCAAGACGCCGGATGCAGAACACCGTGAGCATTTCCGGGATTGGCTGTATTCGACAGTACAGAACAAGAAACGTCTCGCCGAAACCTCAATGGAAACCTACCTCGATTTCATCTGTGGTCCCGTAGGCCAGGGCAGTTTCTTTCAGCATCAGGTTTTGCACTACGACCCCAAGCATACCGATGAGGTCGCGCCGCGTTACGCCGAGCTCGGGGAGCGTCCGGTCCAATTGATCTGGGGCGCGGATGACGCCTGGCAGGTGGTTGCGTGGGCCCATAAACTGAAAGCCGCCATCCCCGGCTCGGAACTGCATGTGCTCGAGGACTGCGGCCACTTCTCGATGGAAGACCAGCCGGAAAAGATCTCGGCCCTGCTGGTCGACTTCCTCGAACGCAACAGCTGATCAGACTGGGGCGGGTCGTCTGTATATTGGCCCGCCAAAATGCCCTGACACGAAAAGGCCCGACTAAATGTTTTATTCACCCCGTGACCCCGGCATCAAAGATATCCGCGTGCGTCAGAACCATGTGGGCTATGGGATGGGCCTTGGCGTCATGCTTCTGGACGATGCCTATCCGGGCTTCCCCGGTGACGTGCGAAACCCAAGCGCGTTTCCCTTTCCGATCCAATACGAGATCGCCACGGACGTCAGCAACAAAACCTTGGTTTGGGACTAGGACACAACACCACTTCGCGCGCCGATCATTGTATCCGCAAAGCGGTTGGAAAGATACGGATGCCGCGCCATTGCCGCAGGATGTGATTTCTTTGCCTATTTCCAGCAGAATGTCGCCACCGCCGTAAGCGTGCCAGTGTTCACGTCCAGCCTGCTGCTGTCGCCATTTGCCCAGACCGTCATAGGCAGCCGCAAGAAGGTGGTAATCCTGTGTGCTCAACGCCGCTTCCTGACAGATCGCCACCTCGAAGCCGTCGGAATTGATTCGAATTCCAACCTGATCGTTGGCGGCGCCCAGGACGAGCTGGGGGTGACCGAGTTCGACAAACTCTGGGATCCGGAAAAACGTCCAGACGCTCCTCTCGCAAGCTTTGAGACCGCAGAACGCCAGATGGTGGAGGCAACCAAAGCGCTCGTGGCACGTTATCCGAACGTCGGCGCCATCGTCTATGAATGCACAGGGATGCAACCGTTTTCTCGTGCAGCACAGCGCGAGGTGGGCCTGCCGATTTTCGATTGGGGGACCTTGCTGTACTATGCCTACTCAGCAATCGTTTCTCGCGACTACTACGGTCAAGTTTGGTTGGGTTTGTCCAATTTCGTGGCTAATCATCTCCCAAGCGCATAGGTCTCCGTCGGCAATTTTGGCTTACATCAGTCAGATAGCGAGCGCGACGGGCGGGTCCGGTATTGCTACCAACCTAAAAATCCTGTCGCTGGCTTCAATTCGGACTGTTTATTCCAGAATCCTCGACAGGTCCCTTGAATTTCTGGACTGACCATTCCAAATCTAACGCATGAGCGAAAATACTCTTATAGTTTGCGACAACAATTCCTCTGTAGGCCCAGGTCGGCCTCGTGGCTTTGATGAAGCCGAGGCTTTGGAAAAAGCCCTGTGCGTTTTTTGGCACAAGGGATATGAGACCGCATCTGTGGACGATTTGACCATAGCAATGGGTTTGAGCCGGTCCAGCTTCTATGGAACGTTCGGCAGCAAGCGAGCTTTGTTTCACAAAGCTCTCAGCCACTATTCCAAGCGTGGTTTGAAAACTCTGCGTGAGGTCGCGGACGCGGGCGGAGATGACCCCGTTGGTGCGATAATGGAAGCTTTGGCGAACCCGCAAGGCGGTCGTGACGGCTGCATGCTGATCAACTGCCTTACGGAGCTTGCTCCTCATGATGATGATGTGGCGGCCCTCGGGCGGCACCATTTGGAGAGTATTGACGAGATTATTGCGAGAGCGATTGAGCCTTCGGATCCGGGACAGGCCCTGGACAAAGCGCGCGCCTTTGCCTCCCTTGCAATCGGCACGTTAGCTTTGCGCAAGGCGGGTGTTCCCGCGGAGCAGATATCGCAAACTCTGAAACAAGCTCGGTTGGTAGTATCACCTTAGATCTATCTAACTTAATGTTTTAAAAGCAAAAAAACCTAAAAAAATCGCAACCCTAATTCTGGACCAAATAGTCCAAAACAGTCTGATAGAAGTAAACCAAAGAAGGAAGCAGCAATGGCTGATGAAAAACTGTTCTCCGGCATCAAAGCTGGCGCAATTGAACTGAAAAACCGCGTTGTCATGGCGCCATTGACCCGCAACCGGGCAAGATCCGAGGATGACAGCGTCCATGAATTGCAGGCCAAGTACTACGCGCAACGGGCGGGTGCTGGTCTAATCATCACGGAAGCTTCGCAAATCTCGCCCCAAGGCAAAGGCTATGCATGGACACCCGGCATTTATTCCGAAGCACAGATCGACGGCTGGAAAAAAGTGACTGAAGCCGTCCATGCTGAGGGCGGCAAAATTGTGATCCAGCTTTGGCATGTTGGCCGGATTTCGCATCACAGCTTGCAGCAGGATGGCGGTGCCCCTGTTGCGCCGTCCGCGATTGGTGCTAAGGCCAAGACCTTTGATGGTGAGCAGTTTGTTGAAACGTCTGAGCCGCGTGCTCTGGCGATCGAAGAAATAGCTGGCATTGTTGGCGACTACCGGAGGGCCGCAGAAAACGCCAAGAAAGCTGGATTTGACGGTGTCGAAGTTCATGCAGCCAACGGATATCTTATTGATCAGTTTCTGCGGGACGAGTCCAACAAGCGTGAAGACAAATATGGCGGTCCTGTCGAGAACAGAGCACGGTTCCTCAAAGAAGTCATGGACGCAGTTGTCGACGTATGGGGCGCCGACCGTATTGGTGTCCGCCTCAGCCCCTTCTCGAACGCCAACAACATTTCCGACAGTGACCCACAGGCGACGTTCTCGCATGCGATCAAATTGTTGAATAGTTATGGGTTGGCCTATCTCCATCTCGTAGAAGGACAGACCGGTGGCCCGCGCGATATTCCCGAAGGTGGCGATCTAAAGGCGCTCTATGATTTGTTTGACGGTCCGAAGATGGGCAACAATGCCTATGACCGCGAAATGGCAATAGAAGCGGTTGATACCGGCGCCGTCGATCTGGTAGCTTTTGGCCGACCGTTTATTTCCAATCCGGATCTTGTCAGACGGCTGGAGAAAGACGCCTCGCTGAATGAGTTGGATGAAACGACCCTCTACGGTGGCAATGAAAGAGGATACACCGACTACCCGGCTCTGGAAGAGGAAGCGGTTGCCGCAGAGTGATGCCTCACTCTCAACTCCTTTTTGGCAGGCAATAGCAAATAGAATGAGCGCGCCGGTTTGGGCGCGCTCTTTTCGCGGTTACGGCAATACCCTTTCTGGAAGCTGGGATTTATCACACGTCTGCGAATGGACTGGTTCCCTCCGATTGCGGTGACTAAGAGACGCATTTGAGTCTATCATCAGCGTCTCTTTAAGTTGGCGAAATCCAGGTTTCAGCACATACCATGTCCGAGAAAACCAGTTGTGTGAGCCGGCCTGATGGTTTTTGGCCTTACCTCCGGCGCAGAGTTGGTCCTTCGCATTTGCTACTATTCAGGTAACGTTAGGTTGGGAGTACGATATGGAATTACCGACACTGACGTACGAAATGATAGCCGTACTGAGTCTATTGTCTTTCACGGTCTTACTTTTTGTTACCGAGATTATACGGATCGATGTCGCAGCAATTCTTGTGATGGTGCTGCTTGGCGCACTGAGTTATCTACCCGGGCTAGGTAATCTTGCCGATGTCTCCAGGCTCTTTGAAGGTTTTTCCTCGAACGCAGTGATGTCCATCATCGCAGTTATGATAATAGGGGCGGGGCTTGATAAGACCGGACTTATGTCAAAGGTTGCGGCCTTGATCCTTAAGAATGGTGGCACGACAGAAGCCCGGATCATCCCAATTATATCAACAACGGTTGGTGTCATCAGCTCCTTCATGCAAAACGTCGGAGCTGCTGCGCTTTTTCTGCCTGTTGTAAGCCGTATCTCAGCACGTACGGAAATCCCGATGAGTAGGTTGCTGATGCCCATGGGGTTTTGCGCGATTCTGGGTGGTACGATTACATTAGTCGGGTCGTCGCCCCTCATCCTTTTGAATGACCTGATTGTTTCGGCAAACTCATCCCTTCCAGCTGACCAACAAATGGAGACATTTGGGTTGTTTTCAGTCACGCCTATCGGTGTGATGCTGGTGCTGACAGGGGTACTTTACTTTGTGCTCTTTGGTCGCTGGGTCCTCCCAGCGCAGCGGGAGCGTGGAGAAGATGCAAGCTCGGCTCGGTCCATGCAGGCTTATGTCGAAGCCACATACGGGCTCAGGGCCGATATGTTTGAGATACGTGTCCCCGAAGGCTCGATCATCATCGGGCAAACGCTTTCGGATCTGATGGTCGCCCATAACATGTACATTCTGGGCACATCTTATCGCGGCCACAAGGTCATCGCGCCGATGGCGGATACCAAGATCGAAGCCCCGGCGCGGCTCGCAGTGCTTGGCCTGCGTCGGGTGGTTGAGCACCAGTTTGCTGAGCCTTACGGCTTGGAGATCCTGCCCCAACTAGATGTCTTTGCGGATGATTTCGCCGCGACGCAATCAGGGGTGGCCGAGGTTGTTATTCCTCCAGGTTCTTCAGTGATCGGCCAGACTCCGATCGATTTACGACTTCGTCAAACGCATGGTTTATCTTTGTTGGCCATTCAGCGTGGCGAAGAAACACTCAGCCACGTTGAGACCGAGGATCATTCAGCCACGCATATCGGGCAAGTTCCTTTGCAAGCTGGCGACACATGTGTGGTGCATGTGCAGTGGGACCGTCTGACACGAGTGAAGTCAGACAGGGACTTCGTCGTTGTCACCTCGGACTTTCCTCAGGAAGAGTTGCGGCCACACAAGGTCGGATGGGCGCTCGCCTTCTTCCTGATAGCGTTGAGCTTAATATTATTTTCTGACCTGCGTTTATCATTGTGCCTGTTAGTTGGCGCTGTTGGCATGGTTTTGAGCCGGGTGTTGTCGATTGATGAGGCGTACGAGTCGATAAGTTGGAGCACAGTTTTTCTACTCGCTTCACTGATCCCGTTGGGGCAGGCGGTTCAGAACACCGGCACTGCGGATTGGATTGCAGCGCATGTGTTGGCCCTTTTGAAGGGGTGGCCGATCTGGTCTTTGCAAGCAGGAATAGCCGTTTTGGCGACGGCGTTCACGCTGGTCATGTCGAACGTAGGTGCAACTGTTCTGCTGGTGCCGCTAGCAGTTTCTATTGCTGTATCGGCGGGTGGAAACCCGGCTGTATTTGCTCTCACCGTGGCAATTTCAACGTCCAACTCATTTGTGATCCCAACACACCAGGTGAACGCGTTGATCATGGGCCCAGCAGGTTACAGGGTGGTCGATTTTGTTCGCTCGGGCGGAATCATGACTCTGCTTTTCTTGGTTGTCTCAATGACTGGACTTGCGATTTTCTTCTGAGCCGCCTCTCGGCGATCCGTACAGATGAACTCATAATATAGGGTTTTTGAGACCAAATTTTTTTGTCGGAACGTTAGATTCAAGACGTCTGCAAAAAAGAACCTCCGCCGCGAGGGACCGAAGCAATGCGTCGAAGTCAACCAAACCTGAAGTCGGTATACGCTGGAACTGGACCGTTTTAGTTTTATCCATCACTGTTGTCGGACCAAGACCGTCGGCAATTTTGGAGAGTTCACAATGAAGTTCCTTCGTACACCGGACCACCAGTTTGACGGATTGCCAGATTTCGACTTTGGCCCGAACTATCTTGATTTGGATGATACCGAGGGCGGTCTTCTCCGTCTGCACTATTTGGACGAGGGACCGGCGCAGGCACCGCCAGTGTTGTTGATGCACGGAGAGCCAACCTGGTGCTTCCTGTATCGGCACATGATTCCGTTATTCAAAGATGCGGGCCATCGAGTTCTGGCTCCTGATTTGATTGGGTTTGGCCGGTCGGACAAGCCCACTGAGCGATCCGACTACACCTACCAACGCCATGTAGACTGGATGTCCGAGTGGTTGCGGAAAGTTGACCTGACGGGCATCACATTGGTTTGCCAAGACTGGGGCGGACTCATTGGCTTGCGGCTGGTTGCGAGTATGCCCGAGCGGTTCTCTCGTGTGGTTGTGGCGAACACGGCCCTACCTACCGGTGACGTGCCCTTGGGTGAGGCATTTCTTTCATGGCGGGAATACTCGCAATCCGTGGCGGAATTTAATTCGGGACGCATCGTATTCGGTGGCACAACATCCAAGATTTCAGATGAAGAGGTCGCAGCCTATAACGCACCGTTTCCGGATGCGCGCTATCTGGCAGGCGCTCGAGAGTTTCCAGTGTTGGTGCCCGACTCGCCTGACAATCCAGCTTCAGAAGCCAACCGAGCCGCATGGGAAACCCTCAAGACCCTGAACACTCCGATTCTGACTGTTTTTGGAGAAGATGACAGGGTCATGGCGGGGGTAGACAAACTGTTCCAAAAGTCGATCCCCGGGGCAGTTGGTCATAATCATATCGTTGTGCCAAGAGCCGGGCATTTCATTCAAGAAGACGCTGGCAGAGAGCTAGCACTCGCAACCTTGAAATTCATTGAGCAAACATAGCGGCTGTCAGATTAGTGACTTCCCCTACGGCTTAAACGCACACCAAATTTGCGACGCAAATGCTCGGCCAAGGCCGTTATGCGACGTGGTTGGGCTCGGCTCGGCGGAAACATCATTTGCAAAGGTTTCGGCGGTGGGAGGAAGTTGCGCAAGACAGAAACAAGTCTGCCAGATCGAACATCGTCGCCGACATCCAGCTCTGACTTCAAGACGACCCCATGGCCTGCGATCGCCCAATCGCGGATCAATGAACCATCATTGACTATTCGATTTCCCTTTACCGATACGCGCTGGGCATTTGGTCCTGACCCGAACTCCCAAACGTTGTCAATCATGTCCCCAAACCTCATGACCAAGCAGTTGTGGTTCAATAGATCTTCTGGTTTTTCAGGCGTTCCGAATGAGGCCAGGTAACTTGGGGACGCACATACGAAACGTTGGTAGCTTCCTAGATTTCGCAACCTGAGCGAGCTGTCTGTGATGTTGCCGAAGCGAACGGCGAGGTCGAAACCCTGGCCGACAAGATCGACATAGCCGTCTGAGAGGGACAGTTCGATTGAGACGGCGGGGTTCTCTTCGGTGAATTCGGCGATAACCTCGGAAACAATGCTCCGTCCCAAGTCAATCGGCGCGCTTATGCGAATTGGACCAGACAGAGTTTCGGCGCCGTGCCGAACAAGTGTATCCAGGTCCGCAACCTCACTGAGAACGTTTCTTGCCCCATCGGCTAGTGTCCGGCCTTCTTCGGTCAGGCTAATGGAGCGGGTGGTACGGTTGAACAAAACCACACCGTAGTGTGCCTCCAGAGCCGCGAGCCGCTCGGACACTGTCGTGCTCGACATCCCTGTCTCGCGCGCCGCGGCCACCAGACTGCCTTTCTCGGCTATGGTGAGAAACAAGCGAAGATTGTCTAAAAGCATTAAACGGAAATTCCGGATTATATATTCGAACCTGACCTGTTTATCCCGAAAGTTCTGCGGCGTAAATCTAGCGCATCACTCAAGAACACAAGGGATCTATTCCAATGGCCAAGCTGACAATCGTCGCCAACATCAAAGCCGACCCCGACAAGATCGACCTCGTAAAGGGTGAGCTGATCAAGCTCATCGACATAACCCGTGCTGAAGAGGGTTGCATTAACTACGACCTGCACCAGGACAACGACAACCCGGCTCATTTCGTGTTCTACGAAAACTGGGAGAGCCGGGAGCTTTGGCAAACCCACATGGGTGCTCAGCACCTTACGGCTTACCTGGAAGCAACAGAGGGCGCCGTTGCAGAATTCACGTTGAATGAGATGACAATCATCGGTTGATACAGAACCGAACAAAGGAGCAAGTTATGAAAGCCGTGGGATACCGTGAGACGGGGTCGATTGATCGGGCGGACGCCTTAATCGATTTCGAGGCCGACAAACCGACGCCAAAGGGGCACGACTTGTTGGTGAAGGTGCAGGCCGTGTCAGTGAACCCGGTCGATACGAAAATTCGGCAAAAACGTGCTCCTGCGGGTCCAGTACCTGATATTCTGGGGTGGGACGCAGTAGGGATCGTCGAAGCAGTTGGCGAAACGGTCAAGACTTTCAGTCCGGGAGATACAGTTTGGTATGCCGGGGCAATAAACCGACCGGGAACCAATGCTGAGTTTCATCTGGTGGATGAACGTATTGTCGGAGCCGCGCCAAAATCCATACCGACGAAAGCGGCTGCGGCGATGCCACTGACGACGCTTACTGCTTTTGAGATGCTGTTCGACCGCTTGCGAGTCCAAGATGCCGTGCCCGGTGGAACCAATACGTTGCTGGTTATTGGTGGCGCAGGTGGTGTCGGATCGATCACCATTCAATTGGCCCGGGCTCTCACTGAATTGACAGTGATCGCGACAGCGTCCCGACCCGAGACACAAGACTGGGTTCGAGAGCTGGGCGCACACCACGTCATCAACCATTCGGAAGCCTTAGCGCCGCAACTCGAGGCGCTAGGTATCGAAACCGTGGATTTCATCTATTCAACAAACCATTCCCAGCTTTATGCGTCTCAAGCTGGAGAGGTGATGACACCCCAAGGTCGCTTTGGGTTGATCGATGATCCCGAGACCTTCGACATCGCGCCGTTCAAACCCAAGTCGATCTCGTTGCATTGGGAGTTCATGTACACTCGGTCACTTTTTGGGACTGGAGACATGAATCGTCAAAGCGAAATCCTGAATCAGGTCGCCGGGTTGATAGATGATGGAAAGATCAGATCCACAGCGACCGATACACTCGGTAGGATCAATGCTACAAACTTAATGAAAGCGCATGCTATCCTCGAAAGCGGCAAGGCCAAAGGGAAGCTCGTGCTTGAGGGTTTTTGAATGAGAATTGAGCGGTTGGATCATGTGAATATCGTGACGACCAGGTTGCCTGAGATGGTTACTTGGTACGAAGAGGTCCTGGGTTTGAAACTCGGGGCCCGCCCTGATTTTCCGTTTCCCGGAGCTTGGTTGTATGCGGGTGACCACGCCGTGGTCCACCTTGTGGGTCACGAAAGAACGCCAAATGTCGGTTCCGAAGTGAAGCTCAAGCTCGAGCATTTTGCGCTCTCAGCCACGGGGTTGAGCGCATTCGAAGAAAAACTGAGCTCGAGTCAGGTCCAGTATCGCAAAACTGACGTCCCGGGGACTAGAATGGTCCAAATTCACGTGGCCGATCCTGATGGAAATCATATTCATATAGACTTCGAAGAAACCGAGTAAGTGCAAACCCTCGAAATTGCCGGAACGCAAAATCAAGCTCGTAACTTTTTGCCGATCAATGATCTAGATCCTTGCCGGGTTGCTTCCAAGAATTACTAGGACCAACATTTTTTGGGCGGTACAAACGTCGATTTGGAGATCACCATGCCGGACCTCGAAACAAACAAGAAAAACGTCATCGCTTTTTACGAAATGATGTTCAACGCGTGTCGACCTGCCGAGGCCATAGCGACCTTTGTTGGGGAAACCTATACGCAGCACAACCCACATGTTGGCGACGGCAAGCAAGCCTTTGTCGAGTACTTCGAGCGCATGGCCGCCGAATACCCGGGAAAGCGTGTGGATATCAAACGTGCCTTTGCTGAAGACGATCACGTTATTCTGCATTGCCATCAAATCTGGCCAGATGGTCTCGAGTACGCAGGGATCGATATTTTTCGCCTGGATGCTGATGGCAAGGTTGTCGAACACTGGGACGTTCTTCAGGAAGTTCCAGCAAACAGCGAGAATGACAATGGCATGTTTTGACTTCGCCGTTCTAACTGCGGAGCATGGAACTTCGAAAGCTGCTGTCTGCTAAACCACGATAGTCAAAGGGTATAAGTCTGATCCAGGAAACCCGCCGAGGCGTATCTATCAAGAACCGTTTAATTAGGAGATAAATAAGTTCTCGAAAAGTATTCTTACAGCCACCGTTGGACTATTTGCAGCCACGTCCCTTCAGGCTGGTGTACAAATTCGCTTTATAGAAGGCGCACCCAAGGACCGTTTTGTTCTGACAAACGTCGGAGCTTGCGAAGTAGAAGCTTCGACAGTCAAAATTGACTTGTCGAAATCTGCGGGACGTCTGATTTTCGACGTTACCGACAAAGGCGCGGGTGTAGAGGTCTTCCAACCTCTCGAATTCGTTGAGGGCGCGGATGCTCTGCGGCAAATTCCAGCGGTCGAGGATGGGCAAGATACAATTGAACTTGAGATCGCCTCCCTCGCAGCCGGGGACAAACTCGCCTTTACCATCGATGTCGATGATACCATCGGGCAACGCGAAATCACCGTAACGGGGTCGGAGATCGAAGGCGCCACAGTGTCATTTACCGATGCAGATAAAACCAGTACGGCGACCTTCTCTTCTGAAGCACTTGTCAACGTAACAACCAAGGACTGCTGAAAACTCTCCTACAATGTCGAATTGGTTGATCCGCATAGCATTCCTTGCGCTCATGGTGGGCGGCGGCATCCTGATCGGGACACTGACCGCACCTGGCGAATGGTACGCGCAGCTTTCTAAACCGGCTTTCAACCCACCAAATTGGATTTTTGGACCGGTTTGGACGGTGCTTTATGTCTTGATCGCCATGGTGGGTTGGCGTCAGTTCGAAGCGGACCGAAGCTCGACCGCCATGAAGCTGTGGTGGGCGCAGATGGTTCTGAACTTTTTGTGGTCCCCAGCCTTTTTCGTACTGCAACTGCCGTGGTTTGCCCTTGTTGTCATTGTTGCGTTGTTGGCTGTGATCGTCATGTTCATTGCTCGGGTCAGGAATTCGGATCGGGTTTCCGCACTGGCCTTCCTGCCGTATTTTGCATGGGTCGCATTTGCCACGGCGCTTAACCTTTCCATTGCGATATTGAACTGAGAAGGAACAATATGCGTGCCAACTTCGTTGGGCTTGTTTCAGGTCTTGCTATCATCGGATGCACAATGGCTCAGGCTGATGGAAAACTGACTGAAGACTTCTCCAAGTCTCCGGAGACGCGTTGGGACTACGTAGCCGACACCGTCATGGGAGGTGTTTCCTCAGGACAGGTGCAATTTCGTTCGGAAGGTGATGTAGCATTCGCGCGGCTGACCGGAACCGTCAGTACAGAAAACAACGGCGGTTTCATCCAATTCCGACGCAAGTTGTCTGATCGACCAGATGAGGGTGTATCAGGCGTCAGGCTATTGGTACGGGGGAACGGTGAGCCATACTTCGTTCACCTCAGAACGCGTGGCACGGTGCTTCCGTGGCAATACTATCAGGCCGAGTTCGCAACTTCTGAAGACTGGACCGAAGTTTATTTGCCTCTATCAGGTTTCAAGGCTTCAGGCGCCATATTGCGCGCTATTCCCGTTGCTGATGAAATCACTTCAATTGGAGTTGTAGCCTTCGGGCGCGATCACAAGGCCCGCGTAGATGTCAGTGAGATTGGTTTCTATTGAAGATCTCCAAAGAGAGGGCTGTGATATTCAGATAGGTCTGCTTGACACCGGTTGAGATCGAGTTGTGCCAATGCCTGAACGTAGATGTGCTGTTTCTTCATTTTAGATGCTCAACCTGTCTTTTCTGAGCAAACACTTGAAGCGTGCTGCGTTCTGAAGAGACAACTCCACAGGCAGTCTTCAGTTAATAAAACTTAATCAAAGCAAAATACATTCAGCAAAAGACAACTCCCACATGAAGCTCATCTAAAGGAGTGAGTATCATGAAGAGGATTACAGCTTTGGGCCTTGTTGCCCTGACCCTATCATTTGTTGGCACTGGTGCGTTTGCGGACTGCTATTTCGGGAACGATGCGGTAACCGGGATGGAGACGATCATCTGTGAGACAGACGGTGGCTTTTCCAGTTGGGGCACATTGATCGCCGAAGCTTAAGCGATTCGGGGTTCGACTCGGGGTTCGACACTAAATTGTCTGTGAATTTGGTTAAATCAGATCGAATTCTGCAATTGGTAGCACCAAAGCCAAACAGCACTCGATGACGAGAGTGGTGACGCGACAGACTCGTCTATAAGTACTGCGTGGTAGGGAACCCCTTGTCCCGCTGCGATACAAGAAACTGCACCAGTTCATCGCCTTGGTTTGTGTCGATGGATATTTCAAACTCACGCAACCTTGGGCCGTTTCTTGGCGTTCTCCGTTCCTCTGGTGAGGCAATGTGATGGCCTCTGTTGTTAGGAGACCAATCGTTCTTTGTATTGACCCGTCACGACACCGCCCCACTTTTCTAACTCAGTTAGGAGCATCCTGAGTGTTTGTGAGGACCACCGCCTTGTTGTTTTTTGCTGTGTCGACCCCGGCCACGGCATTGCAGCTTCGCGAAACAGGGCGTTATGAACTCAATCAACCCGCAAGTCTTGACTACGATCCGACGTTTTGTGGGTTGTGGATTGCGAACGAGGGGCCCGAGGCTATTCTCGTTACATTGCAAGGTGATGAGTTGCGCCGCATATCCAGCGATCTCTTCCGTATCAAAGCAATTGCTATCGAAGGGGATCACTTGTTGTTGGGCGATGGTCTCGGCAGCCTTCAACGTGTCACCAAAGATGGAGAGCCACTCGGAGCGCCTTTCAAACTGGACGGCGGATTCGCAGACACCGAGGGGATCGCGATCAATGCGGAGGGGCAGATCGTGACCGTAGAGGATGACCCCGAACGGTTGTCTTGGTTCACTTCAGAGGGTGCTTTGACGGCGAGGTTGGATACCATGAAGCTGTCTCCCCCCTTAAGTGAGGCACAGGGTATCGCCATTGACCCACGCACCGGTCACATGTTGATTGTTGATGACTGGGAGGGGTCAAACAGCTTGTATGAGTTCACGGCAGATGGTCAACTGCTCGCCCAGCAAAGCCTTTTGGAGTTCGGAACTGACCCGGAAGGCATCGCCATTAGGCCGGGATCAAACCAACTGTTTGTAGCATTCGACGGCGGCGCGACGATTGTGACATTTGACTACACGCCCACCTTGCCTGAAGGATCACCGCCGCTTCCCCCGGGCGGAGACTGCATGATGTTCTGAGAATTTGGTTTCGTATTCTGGCCAACACTAGTTTTTGTCTAGTCCCGTTCGCTATCCAAAGCTTCGCGTACGAGCGTCAGATTCGGCAGCGAATTGTGAAATGGATCTGACCCGAGTTCGGACAAAACCGGAGCCAGGGATTCCGACATCCGCTTCGTACAGGCTTTCAAAAACTCCGCGCCTTGCGGCGTGGACCGGGCTATTTTCGAACGCTTGTCATTGGGGTTGGTTTCAAGGGTAATCAGGGCATGGTTTTCGAGGCTCGCGAGCATGTGCGTCATCGACGTCTTGGGCACTTGAAAAGCGTTCGATAGCTGTAGTGGCGTTTCCCCCTCGGGGCGCCGGACCAGGTGGCCCAATATACCAAATTGGGTAGCGGTCATTCTGCCAGGCAAGAACGCTTCAAGCTTGGTCGAGATCAGCTGGTTGATGATCCCGACCTCGGTGAAGAACCGGTAGACTTCGTTGGTCTCATCTTCAGGCTTCATTCAGAATTCGTGTCTCCAGAGGCCAGCGGGGTGTGGCAATTGGCTCGGGCCCATACCCCAAACGCAGCAACATTTGCACCGTGTGGCCCGGTGACGCAAGAAACTCATGCGCAAGAGCGTGTTCATCGGCCATCTCAGGATATTCCTGAAGGGCTTGACTGACGGGATGCACACCTAGCCCCATTTCGGTTGTTTTCAGGTAGAAACGCATCAATTGACGCCCGGCATCGAGTTGATCGCTTCGCGTATTTGTAGCTGTCGTGAGGACTGCGTATTGCGGCGTCGCGTCTAGCATAGCGAAGTAGCCTCGCATGTGAGACTGAGTGCCTGGGTGATCAACATTCATAAGGGTTTCATTGTCCAATAGGCCGGTAAGTCGCAGCGTTTCCAGCATGGGATCGCGCAATTCAATCCCGTCCGGATTGGCGTTGATTTCTGCTTTCCCGATCCGCATGAGGTCTACGGATTCTTTCAGGGTCTGCGGTGTTCGCATTTCGATTTCGAAAGCGCGTTTCGTGAGGTCTCGAACACTCGCCACCAAATCTTCATCGGTAATCAAAGTTGCATAGTTGCCAAGCGTAGACACTTGATCGGCAGAGAGGCGCTGTTCAGTGTACGGTTCTTTGTTGGAATGCCGTTTGAGGATTTGATCTGAGAGTGGATCGAGCGCTCCGCCAGGAACAAACACTGCTTCTGCGATTGGTCCGTCATCTCCATCTGGCAGTAGTTTGACTTCGGTATCAAATCCCTGTGCACCTGCCGCCAGAACCATCGTCTCAACAAATGCGCCGAGGCCAATAAAGAGCTGGCGGTGGTAAGGATCGGTTTCCGGAAGTTCGCGATCATGATCACGGTGGATGCGCACCTTGTCTTGCCCAACCAACTCCACCAGCCAAGGTTGCAAGTTGTGCGGATTGGGGGCGAGAATTGCGTAGGACAAGGCGGCTTTGCGTGGGTCGTCATACGGTTTTGGCGTCCACGGAGCCAACGCGTCATGCGGCGTGCGTGTAGCGAGGAACGCGACCGCACCTGTTGCCGCCAGAATTGTGCCTCCGCCTAGAATCTTAAGAAAACGTCTTCGATTTGGCATCTTGAGTCTCCAGTAGTACGATATCGAACTAAATAATGCGAAATCGTACTAATTCAACCCCAATCGATGCAGTGATTGGTTAAGTGATTTGAAAAAGGGAAAGCAGAACAACCGGACGCAACCGCGGACTGCCGCTATCGACAAGTACTCGGAGCGCCTTTTATGTCGCCAAAAAAGCAGTTATTTTAGTTGATTGACGACCGAATACGAGAAGATCAGAGGCTATTGAGTCGATGCTTTTCGAGGATCCCGCAAAGCATAGCCTGTGCTTGCAGCCTGTGTTCTCGATGACGTTCACGGGCAACATCCGGTCGACCTTCACTAATCGCTTGGAAAACAACCCGGTGATCTTCATTGGATTTTACTGGCAGGGGCCTGATGAACAACGTCGTTGCGCGCGCGCGGCGCACCTGGTCGCTCATCATGGCGACAATCGCTTCGACCCGTTTGTTGCCGCCCAACCGAACGAGCTCCTGATGAAACAACTCGTCAGCCTCGGCCCAGGCTTCAAGGTCTTCGGCTTCGATGGCTTGGTCCATCTTGGCAATTGATCCAGCAAGGACAGCCAGTTCATCTTCTGAATAACCCGCTTCGGCAGCGCGCTGTGCTGCGAGGCTCTCGAGCTCCGTCAGTATGTCGTAGATTTCACGCATATCATCTGATGAAACGGGCAGTATCCGCACGCCCTTGCGGGGCCGCATTTCCAGCAACCCCTTACTTTCCAACATCAGCGCGGCTTCCCGTATCGGGGTGCGGGACATGCCAAGGGTCTCAGCGAGCTCCGACTCCAGATGGTCAGTTCCGGCTGCGAGTTCGCCAGACAGTATCATCTGTCGCAAATCCCTAACAGCGCGTTGCGTATTGGAAAGAGTTTTCGCGTCCTGACCCTTCACGGCGTCTCCAGGTTGATCTTTCGTCCCTCCGCAGCCGAGAGATAGATGTTCTCTTCAATGCGGATCACGTCCAAATAGTCTCGGGCCGTGTTTTCCAGCGGCGTGCCCCGTAGAAGGCCTGAAACGACGTGACTTTGCAAGGCGTGGACGCAGTCTCCTCCAAATCCATCATGATCGCTCGGAGGTAGAACCTGCTGTCGCTCCTGTTTTCCAAAACTACGGAGGTCAACTGAACCGTCACCGTAAAGAACCAGTGATCCTTCGGTTCCTTCAATGAGAGCCTCACCCATGGTTTGACGCAGGTTTTCGGCACTGTGGTCGAGGCACCTATTGCCATCGAACAGAGCTTTCAAACCGTTGGGGTGGTCAAACAGGATGTAACCTGCGTCCTCGCCTGCGATAACTGGGTTAACTTGGCGCAAGTCAGCATAAACCGCGCTGGGCGCATCGAACAAAAATCGGAATGTGTCTACCCAGTGAACCGCTGTTTCATGCACCAGAAAACGCGGCATATCCTGAAAGTACGGTTGCCGGTCAAGGTAGGCTCGTGGTCCCTGCCCGTCGCCGGGCCGAAGCCGGAAAGTCGCTTGTAGAGGTGTCCCAATTCGACCCTCGGTCATCGCCACCTTGATCGCACGATACCAGGGCTGAAAGCGAAAATTCTCATGCACGACGATAGTCGCGCCTACCGCTTCAGCCTCGGAGACGATCTTCTCCGCTTCATCCAATGACATGCAGAAAGGTTTTTGGCAGATCAGCCATTTGATGCCAGTGCGCAGTGCCGTTCGAATGGCGCCGGCCTGCGCCACAGGTGGAAGGATGATGTCCACGAGATCTGGTTTTTCCGCCTCCAGCATTTTTGACAGATCATCGTAAGCGGCCAGTCCCGTTTCCTTCGCCTTGTTGATATCACGGTTGCAGGACGCAATCGGAACCGCTCCGGGCATTCGGGACCAGCTTTCGTAGTGGAACCTGCTGAAATATCCCGCGCCCACACAAGCGACCCTGATGGTTTGTCGAGTATTCATGCCCGTAGTGCTTCTAATACCGATGCGGCTGCATCCTGCGTTCCGGCGGTGCCACCTAGGTCACGCGTTAGGTTCTGTCCCTTTGCAGTCACCTTTTCCACGGCTTCACGCAATCGTTCGCCGTCTTTGGAGAGGGCTGGGTTGTCATGGGTCAACCCCAACCATTCCAGCATCATTGCTGCGGACAGGATCATCGCAAAAGGGTTGGCAATACCCTGTCCCGCAATGTCCGGAGCGGAACCATGGCAGGGTTGGAATACAGCGTGATTCAACCCGATATCCGCTGACGGAGCCAGCCCAAGACCACCCATGAGACCCGCACCAAGGTCGGAGAGGATGTCTCCGAACATGTTCTCAGTGACCAAAACATCAAACTCCCAAGGTTTTTGGACCATCCAGAGGGCGGTGGCATCAACATAAGCATGGTCTGCCTCCAATTCTGGATGGTGAGCGGCTTCTGCATCAAACATTGATCTGAAGAACGCAAAGGCGCGAAATACGTTGGCCTTGTCGACACATGTAACTCGCCCCAGGCCGCGCCCGGTTCTTTTGCGGTTCTGGGCGAGTTCAAACGCGAAACGGAACAGTTTTTCGGACACTTCGCGCGTGATCAGCAAGGTCTCACGTGCTTCATGTTCTGTGACTTCGCCAGCGCCTTGGGTGAAGAACAGCCCTTCTGTGCTTTCGCGTATCAAGACAAAGTCGATCTCTTTTCCCGGAGGCAGCGCCAATGGGGTCATTTGTCCGCTGCTTACCTTCACCGGCCGTACGCCAGCGAAAAGTCCCAGTTGCTTTCGCAAATCAATCTGCGGTGAAATCTCGGTTCCGTCCGGGTATCGAACATCCGGCAAGCCCATTGCAGACAGCAGAATCGCGTCAGCATTGCGGGCAGTTTCGAGTGATCCAGCCGGAAACGATTCTCCGGTTTTGGCGTAGTGGCCTGCGCCTGCCGGCGCGTCTGTAAACGCCAGGTCGTAGCTGGGATTGCTGAGCGAGAGCTGGCGCAGGATTTCAAGCGTGGGGCCCATAATTTCCGGGCCGATCCCGTCCCCGTTGAACACTGCAATATCGTAAGTCTTTTTCATTTTGCCCCGCTTCCTTGTTGTTTCGCATTCATAGCGCGATCGCAGCCTTCACTACAGTCCGTTGACAACGCATTCTTTAATGTATACGCAAATAAATGCAATAATAAACGCGATGTTGTTTGGGAGGACTTGGAAATGAAACTGAAGTTAGGGCGGTTGGCGGCTGCAGCTGTGATGGCGACCGGAATTGCAGGCGCAGCTGCTGCGCAGGATTACCCCTATCGTGATATCACCACAGCCGTGGTCTGGGGCGCCGGTGGCGGCACGGATGCGATCAACCGTATGATCATGGCCGAGATGGAAAAACACCTTCCGGTCTCGATCAATGTGATCAATCAAACAGGTGGTGTCGCAGGCTCCAACGGTATGGTCTACGTCATGAACCAACCAGACGATGGCTACACACTGGTTGGTCTGTCTGAATCGAATGTCACCGCTGCTGTGCAGGGTGGTTGGGATAAGAAATTTGACTTTTGGTATCCATTCATTGTTGGCGGATCACCTGATCTGATCTCGGTTCCGGCAGACAGCCCTTACAATACTCTGGAAGAACTGGTCGACGCCGCGAAAGCTGCTCCGGGCACTATTCCCGCCGCGGCTTCCGGCGCAGGTTCGATCCACCACTTGAACCTTCTGGCGATCGAAAAAGGGTCCGGTGCAGAATTCAAGTTTGTGCCATACAAAGGCTCCGCGCCCGGGCAGGAGGCAGCGATAGCGGGTGAAGTTGCGTTGGTTGTGACGTCACTGGCTGAACAGGCGCCGTTGATCGAAGGCGGTCAACTTAAACCGCTTGCTATGTTGACGCCCGAGGACGCGCAGATCGCAGGGGCAACCGTGCCGTCTGCCTTTGGCATCTATGACGGTCTCGACCAGTATTTGCCGCTCAAACAGGCGATTGGGTTTGCGGTTCACAGCTCAGCCGGGGATGACGTTAAGGCTGCCTTAGGCGATGCGTTCGAGCAGGCTATTGCTTCCGACACCGTCGCCGAATGGGCTGCGGCAAACAACTACGACGTCGGTGGTCAGCACGGCGAAGAGGCTCAAGAGCTGTTTGCGAACCTCGAGGCTACTTTTGCCTACACCTTGCAAGATTTGGGTGCCGCGACCGTCGATCCGGCCTCGCTGGGTATCGAGAAGCCCTAATCCGATCAATTTTGAAAGGGCGCGCTTGATCGCGCCCTTTCCCTAAGGAGGCAGGCAATGGACAAACCTGACGAAACACTGGTCATGCGGACGCGCGACTTTTGGGCAGCAATTGTTCTGGCAACAATGTCCGTCTTCTTTCTTTGGAAGACGTTGGACATCCCCCTTTGGGGTGAAAACCGCGCAGGTGTAAGTGGGTCGGATTGGTACAACTCGGCTGCAATTGTGCCGCTGTTCATCTTCGGAGGGTTGCTTGCGTTGTCCTTCGTTTTGTTGGCTGTTTCAATTCGCTCAGGTGGAGCCCAAAGCGCGCTCAGTGCTTTGGGGATCGGGTGGGACAAGTCGGAGGCCTATCGAGCTTCAACAATAGGCCTGATCCTTCTTGCATATGTCGTTGGGCTCGTTCCCAGAGTGGACTTCATTTTGTGTTCTGGGTTGCTGATAACAGCTTTGACGTACGGCTACTACGGCGGCCATGCTCGGCGTGCTTTGGTTGCCTGTGTCGTGGTTGCCTCTGCCGGGCTTTTTGCGTTTGCCATTTTTCCCGCGCAGGCGGATTGGAATGCACACGGCGATGATTGGTTTACACTGGCCTTATGGGTCTCGCTCACACTTGTGGTGCTATCCAAAGCGGCTTCCGAGCCTGTTTTGCGGGTCGTGCCAATCGTCGCGATATTGGCCCCGCTGATCCTTGTTTGCGCGATGGCCTTTGTCTTCCGCCAGAACGTTCCTGCGCGCGGCGGGCTTATCTTCAAGCAAATCGAATACCACTACTACGTGACGCTTCGTCCGCTATGGAAAGACTGACCGGATGGACTTTATCTTTTCGCAACTGGCTGGGTTTGGGACCGCCTTCGTGGGCCTGGCAATAGACCCGCTGACCTATCTGTATTTAGTCGCTTCCGTGTTCCTCGGCATCACGTTCGGCGCATTGCCCGGTCTGACGGCAACCCTGGCTGTGACGATTCTGACGGGTTTCTTTGGCAACAAAATCCCACTGGACTATTCGCTCATCGCGTTGCTCGGGGCCTATGTAGGCGCGATTTACGGCGGCTCTTACCCCTCAATTCTATTGAATATACCGGGCACAGCCGCCAGCGCGGCGACGGCCATGGATGGCTACCCTTTGGCCAAAGCGGGTCGAGGGGGCGAAGCGCTTGGGCTGACCACGACGGCCAGTTTTATTGGTACAGTTATCGGGACCATCACGCTTTTGATTTTTGTCTGGGCGCTGCTTTTGGTTTCAAAGAACATCGCAAGCCCGGAGAAAGCGCTGCTTGCCCTTTTCGGCATTCTGCTTTCTGGCACTTTGATGAGCGAAGACCTGGTGATTAAGGGATGGATCGCCGGTCTGATCGGGCTTGCGATGTCCATGGTGGGGCTCGACCCTCTGTTGTCTGAGCCACGCTATACCTTCGGCTGGTCATACTTGATGAGCGGGTTTCAAGTTGTGCCAGTTTTGATGGGGGCTTTTGCCATTCCCCAAATCATCGACGGTTTGAGGCACGTCGAGGCCGGGAAGGTTCTGGCCCTGAAAGGTCGTATCCTTCCAAACCTTCGATCTATTCGACGCTACCTACCCACCATTGGCCGGTCAGGAGTGATCGGGACAGGGGTCGGAGCACTTCCCGGAGTAGGCGAGGATGTAGCCGGTTGGGTCAGCTACGGTGTTGGCAAGACCGTATCCGCCGAGGGCGACAAGTACGGAAAAGGCTCCTTGGAAGGTCTGTTGTGCTCAGAGACCGCAAACAACGCCTGTATTGGCGGCGCGCTGATCCCGCTTTTGGTGTTGGGCATTCCCGGTTCACCACCCGCCGCCGCTTTGATGGGGGCGTTCAAGATCAACAACGTGATCCCGGGGCCGACGATTGATCCCGAAATCATTCTGCGCGTGGTTGCGATTTTGGTGCTCGCGTCGCTGACTATGTTTCTTATGGGGATTTTCACGGCTCGCGTCTTTATCAAGATACTCGCCATCCCGCAGACCATCTTCTTGCCCGTCGTGATGGTTCTGACAACAATTGGGTCATTCAGCGTTGGTGGAGGCATCAATGATCTTTACCTGATGCTCGGTGTCGGTGCCGTTGCCTACTTCATGAGCCTTATGAAGTACCCAATCGCGCCGTTGGTTATCGGGGTTATCCTAGGCGGCCTGTTTGATGAAACCTTCCGCCGGTCGCTGTTCTTGTCGGACGGGGATCTTTCGGTCTTCTTTTCACGACCCGGTGCGGCCATTCTTCTGGTGCTCAACATTGGTCTGATCCTCAGCCAACTGCCCGTCGCAAAGCGCGCTTTCTCACGTCTGAAAGGACTTTCTGTCTGATGCTTGTAGTTACTGTCACCTTCACTCTCAAGCCCGGTACGAGAGACACCTTTTTGCCGTTGATGGTCGAAAACGCTTCAACCTCTTTGCGTGAAGAACCCGGATGCCAGCAGTTTGACGTTTGCCTCGGCGACGATCCCGAGAAAGTTTTCCTCTATGAACTTTATGATGACAGCGTGGCGTTTTCTGCCCACCTAGAAAGTGCGCATTTTCAGTCCTTCGATACGGCAGTGGCTGATATGATCGCCACCAAGGTGGTTCACCAGTATTCCGAGGTCATCCGATGAACGATTGGGAAATCCACGCGGTGAAGTACGCGGATCGAAATGCCCGGACACGCGCTGATAGTTTCATCGTCGATGATAATCATGACGCGCCTCATGCGATGGATTATTTCGTTTGGGTGCTCAAACGTGGCAACAAAGTCATTCTGGTCGATACTGGCTACGACTCCGATGAGGCTGCCGCCCGTGGTCGTCCCATCGCGATGGACCCTCGCGAGGCTCTGCGTCCTCTAGGCATCGCGCCGGAAGCGGTGACTGAGGTCATCGTGACCCATCTTCACTATGACCACGCAGGGGGGCTGCATATGTTCCCTAACGCAAAGTTGCACATGCAGTCGGCGGAAATGGCCTTCGCCACGGGTCCTTGCATGTGCCATGACCACCTGCGTGCGCCTTTCACGGCTGGCCATGTTTGCGAGGTCGTAAAGCGTCTCTATTCAGGTAAGGTCGTGTTCTACGATGGAGAAGCTGAGATTGCAGATGGGGTCACGGTGCACTGCATCGGGGGGCATTCACGCGGGTTGCAATGCGTTCGCGTTAGAACGGCAGCCGGGTGGATGGTACTCGCCTCTGATGCCTCGCATTACTACGAGAATTTCATGGCACGCAAAGCCTTTCCCATCGTCGTCGACCTGCAAGACATGATGGATGGTTTTGGGACGCTAGAGAGATTGGCCTCGCATCCTCGACTTATCGTGCCCGGCCATGATCCACTTGTGCGTGAGATCTTTCCAGTCGGAGCGGCACCGCATATTCATAGGCTGGATCCTGGGCCAACCAGGGACATCAAATTATGAAGATCGGCGTCATAGCGGACGATTTTACCGGTGCGAGTGATATTGCGAACACCTTGGCAAAGGGTGTCGAGCCGGAAGGTGGACTACGAACGGCTCAGTTCCCGGGTATCCCGAATACCCCAGCCGACGAGGAGATTGAAGCGGGTGTGATCTCACTCAAGAGCCGCACCGCACCGACTGAGGAAGCGGTAGCGGACAGCCTGCGGGCCCTGCGGTGGCTCGCGGACCAAGGATGCCAGCAATTCATTTTCAAATATTGCTCGACCTTTGATTCCACGATGGAGGGAAACATCGGTCCCGTTGCGGAAGCACTGGCCAACGAACTGGGCGCGCAAAAAGTGATTTTCTGCCCGGCCTTTCCGACCACGGGTCGCACTGTCTATCACGGCCATCTTTTTGTGTTCGACAAGCCGTTGAACGAGTCCGGGATGGAAAACCACCCACTTACTCCGATGACGGATGCCAACATTAGGCGATGGTTGCAGCATCAAACCAAAGAAGCGGTTGGGTTGGTGTCGATCGACGCAGTCAAGCGAGGATCAGAGGCGATTGCGACAGCTTTGCTGAACGCCGACGAACGCTTTGTGATCGGTGATGCGATTTCGGACGAAGATTTGTTGGCTTGGGGCGAGGCTCTAAAGGATGCCAAGCTCATTACTGGGGGATCGGGGATTGCACTGGGGTTACCCAAAAACGTCGTGAGAGGGACTTCATCTAAAAGTGCTGGTAGTGTGTTCACTGGTATCGCTGGACCTGCAGCGATCCTTGCCGGGTCGTGCTCGGGTGCAACACGTGGGCAGATTGATGTTCATTCGCAATCCCATCCGTCCTTCGCCATTGATGTGCCAGGCGTCATGTCCGGGGATGTGACCACGCAAACGCTTCTGGATTTCTTTGAAACGCATCCGGGTCAGGCGCCGCTCGCGTATTCATCAGGAAGCCCGGATGATGTGCGCGCGATCCAAAATCAATTTGGTCAGGAAGCAGTTGCGGACAGGTTGGACAATCTCTTTGCAGATACAGCCCGACAACTTGCCGAAACGGGCTACAAGCGCCTTGTCGTGGCCGGAGGTGAGACGTCGGGAGCTGTTGCCAAGGTCATCTCTGAGGCAGTGGGGTCTCCAGCCATGTCAATTGGGCCAGAGATTGATCCGGGCGTGCCAGTCTTGAGCGTTGGGAAATCTGAACCCATTGCGCTGGCCCTAAAATCTGGAAACTTTGGCGCTCCGGACTTTTTTGCGAAAGCCCTCAGAATGATGGAGGTCGGCAAATGAGATCTGAAGAATTGGCTTTACGACAGCAGATGTCGGAACTGTGCGCCTCGCTGTTTGCGCGTGGCTTTTCCGTCGGCACTGCGGGCAATGTTTCCGCGCGCCTACATGACGGGATTCTCATGACGCCAACAAATTCGACCTTGGGCGATATCGACCCCGAGCGCATCGCCAAGATTAGTTTGGATGGCAGCCACGTCTCGGGCGATAAGCCGACAAAGGAAGTCTTTCTGCACCAAGCCTTCTACGAGACGCGGCCAGAAGCGGGCGCCGTGGTGCATCTGCATTCAACTTGGGCCACTGCACTGTCGTGTTTGGAAGACACCGATCCCAATGACTGTATTCCGCCGCTGACACCATACGTGGTCATGCGCGTCGGCACGGTCAAACTGGTTCCATACGTTAAGCCGGGTGACCCGAAATCTGGTGATTTGATCCGTGAACTGGGCGGGGAATGTAGAGCTGTTCTGCTGGCTAATCATGGCCCGGTCGTGTCGGGAAAGGACCTCTTCTCTGCTGTCTGTGCAGCAGAAGAGCTGGAAGAAACGGCCAAGCTGCTGGTGGCTTTGCGCGGTTTGCCAACCCGCCTACTGGATGCTGAACAAGTCACAGAACTCAAAGAGACTTTCGGAAGGATGTAGTCGGACGCCGATAGGAGGAGTGTACAAACAATTGGGAAAATCGTGAAAAGTTATTCGCAAGCACGCTTGGGTTTAGTGAATGCAATCAATTGCAGGAACGCACCGTTATGAGCGCGCTTACATGATGCTTAGGTTTGCGCATAACACTACGCGTACCCCATAAGTTTGCGTAGTTTGCCTGTAGTCTTGCGCTGCGCGATTGTCTGCCTTAGCGACGAATTTTGTCAGTTTTTGTCGTAGTGATTGCGGTCATGTTTCTTTGCGGCGTTCAACCCCAAAAAGGGCCTCTCTAAGGAACCTTAGGTGCCATGCGGCCTTTTTGCTTGGATTCTCGCGAAGGTCTGCAATGCGCGGCAAGCTGACTATGCAAATTCTGGTGGGCGGATGAACCAAACGACCGGCTGGAAAAGAAAAACGGACGTTTTGAACCCAATCCAGCCGTTTTTGCAGGCCGGAGTTCTCTGGTAGCGTCGGGTATTTGCCAAAAACCTACAGCTGAGACCCAATTGGTAAAATACTTAAAAATCCGGCAACTATGTGATCCCAGGCCGATCCTGTCGGCTCGGATTGGTACTCAAGAACGTTGCCATCATCGCCTCTTGTCGTCCATTTAAGCTGACCAGCTTTCTCGAGCGTCACGTTATATGTGTATGCGGGTAGCGCGTCGTCCAAGGCACCCATGGTCTGTGTCGCCAATACTGGTGAGTCAATCAGAATTCCCATCTCGGTGTTGATGTTGACAGATCGCGGATCCCAGTTGAACGATCCTACGAACAAGTATCGGTCATCGACTGCAAATGCCTTGGAATGTAGGCCTGACCTAGATTGAGCCCAGTTAATACCGCGGCGTTGGACCTGATAGGCGTCCGGTCGCAGCTCATAGAGCTCTACTCCACCGCGTAGAAGTGCACGGCGTTTCTTGGCATAGTGCGCGTAGACGGGTGCGACGTCGTTAGAGGCAAGTGAATTGGTTACAACCTTTACGTCGACGCCGCGGCTTTCCAATTCGGTCAGCCATTTCACACCGTTGTTACGCGGCACGAAATAGGCGGAGACGATGTTCACTTCACTGCTGGCATTCTCAAAGTATGGGAGCAACTGAGATGCCAGAACGGGACCTGAGTTCTCGAGACCGGCGGCTTTTGATGGCGGATCAGCGTAAAGCTTTGCAGGCAGCCAATCCAGTGATAGGGCTCCATCTGCGAAGTTCTCTTGCGCTGACTTTCTGAGGGCCGCGCCATACTGAGTCTGCTTCGCTTCCTCGACCAGTTCGTTCAACCTGACTCGCGCATCAACAAGGTCAAATTCCTGGGGTTCTCCAACGACTACCCGAGCCGGAACGGCGAATTCGCTGTTCCAGTATGAGTCAAAGCTTTGCGACACCTCGCGTACAACGGGGCCTGCGGCCAGGACATCCAAATCAGCGTAGTTCATTTCTTCTCGCGCGAGAAAGTACTCGGCGCCGATGTTCCTCCCACCCACAATCGTGAACACATTGTCTGCCGTCATGGACTTGTTATGCATTCTGCGATTGATGCGTTTGAAATCGGTCAAACCTGCGATCAGAAGGCTTTGTTCCCGCCAGAATGGATTGAACAGCCGAATTTCAATATTTTTGTGATTGTCCAACGCGGCGGTCATCGCATCATAGCTGGACGTATCCATGTCATCCAGCAACAATCGGACACGAACACCCCGATCGGCTGCCTGCAAAAGACTGGCGGCGAATAGGTGGCCCGTTGGGTCGTCGTGTAGAAGGTAGTATTGCGCATCTATCGTTTGCTCGGCCGCCGCAGCGAGCAACAGCCGCGAGACAAGAGCTTCTTCGCCGTCACTGATCAGCTTTACGCCCGACCGACCGTCTTTGGGATCGCCAAGCCGATTGGCCGCCCGACTGAGAGCTGTGCGCGAGTCTGCCGGCAGCGAAGCCGATACCGTCTTTTCATATGTGCGAGTTTTGGGGGCGCAAGCAACAAGGGTCAGCGTGCACAAGATACAGACCACCAACTTCCATTGTGTCATCAGTTTCCTCCATCCCCTAAAATTAGGTGACTACGCCGAGACGGGTGATTGCAAGTCTGTTCTGTGAAGCATGAGACTGTTTCGCCGGGCGTTGTTGTTTTGGTGAAACCCTTAGCTTTCGCATGCTGGCATGTGATTTTGACGCAATCTCAAATCAAACGTACTCTACCAGCGACCAAGTGCGAACGAGGACCATGCCTGATCCCGAACACAGAAATAACTCCGCTGCGGAGCCTTCGCGGCGTGCTGTGGCCGACGGTATCGGCGTGGCAACGGAGGAGTTCAAAATCTCGATGCCAATCGGGATCGGAGCTGTCTTGGCTGCTTTGGCTTCTTTGGCCACGTGCTATTCCGGGATTTTACTGACCTATTTGGTTGGCTACGAAGCGCTTTCTATAAACCCACATGCGCAAGCGGTGCTCATGTGGGTGTTTGCATTGTTGGCGGTTAGTTTCTTGTGGAGAGACCGGAAACGGCATGCCAAGGAGCTCCCACTCGTCCTCGGTGGGATTGCTGCCGTCATCCTGATTGTCACACTGTACTTCGGCTATGATGAACGCGTCGAAGCTTTGGCCTATGTGCTTTTGGTGATCGCGGCTTTGCTAAACCAGAACTTTATACTCGATGCTTTGAACCACACAGTTCGCAACCAGACACATGAAATAGAAGCGTTGAACGAAAGACTGACTGAGAAGGTAAAGCGCCAGGAAGGCGAGATTGACAGGCTGGGGCGTCTCAAACAATTCCTTGCGCCGCAAGTTGCGGAGCTTGTCGTCGAAGAAAACGCTGACGAGCTTTTGAATACTCATCGTCAATACATCGCTTGCCTATTCTGCGACATCCGGAATTTCACCGCCGTTTCCGAGGCGATTGAGCCGGAGGATGTCATTACCCTTCTCCAGCATTTCCACGATGAAGTTGGCCATTTAGTTGCCAAACACAAAGGAACAATTGGATACCGAGCCGGAGACGGATTGATGGTCTTCTTCAATGACCCGGTTCCCTGCGATCAGCCCGTCCTGCAAGCCGTGCGGCTGGCTAAGGCAATAAGTGAAGCTTTCGAAGGAATCCGAGCACCCTGGCAGAAACTCGGACACGCGATGGGTTTGGGTATTGGGATCAGTAGTGGTTACGCGACGCTTGGGCTTATAGGGTTCCATGGTCGCGCCGACTACACCGCAATAGGTGGGGTTGTGAACACAGCATCCAGACTTTGCGACTTTGCCAGCGACGGGCAGATCCTTTTGAACCAACGGGCGCTTCTAGACATAGAAGAACATGTAGAGACCGAAGAAATGGGAGAGCGGGAACTGAAGGGCATCGGTAACCCTGTGCAGATTTTTCGTGTTATCGGCCTATCCCACCAAGCCAAATGATGCTCTATCTCTATGGGAATCCAATGGATTTTCGTATTTTCAAAGGTCTGCCTTGGGCTGCTAGCGGCCTTTACGTACTTTTCAGAGAACGGCAGCACTGAACGCGCGGCGGCAATCCTACGGATCGCTAAACGCTACACTCAACGGGTGTAGCCGATGGATTGGAAGCTTTTCCAAGCATCTTGGAGAGGTGACAAGTGGCGGAAAACACGTGCAATAAGTCTAAGTTCACCGACCACTCGGCGACGGAAATTTCGTGATCGCTTTTAGCCATGTAAAACAAAACGAGCGCGACTGGGCCGTTTTTTACTTGTCCCGGATCAAGAGTGGAAAGATCGTCGAACATTGGGATGTTCAGGAACAGATCGGCCCGAAAGAGACTTGGAACAACTCTGGCAAATTCTAGGGGAGTTGAGCGACATTTTTTTCTGGCGGCGGTTGAAGATGAATTCTTTTTCAGGGCAACGGCGCATTAGCGATGGTTCAACATTCCAGAAATCGAATGGTTGTATTTGATTGACCCCGCGCGATAATCTGATTGCATCAAAGGATTGGCCGAACATGTGTGGAGCTTTTAATGAACAGGTTGGCGCTGACAGCAATGGCATTGATCTCCACTGGCGCGGTGTGGGCTGCTGGTATGGAGCGGTGGGGTGAATCCGGGGACTGGACAATCCTGATTGATCCCGAAAAGGGCAACGGCTGTCTTGCTTGGAAGCCCTTTGAAGACGAAATGACCGTTGAAATTGGCGCGGCGCCCAATCAGGCCGGCGGTTTTTTTGCCGCCTACAATCCGGCCTGGGTGCAGATCGAGGACGGCGCGACCGGCATCGTAAAGTTCGACTTTGGTGATGCAAAATTCGAAGGCGAAGCGGTTGGTGTCTACAAGAATGGAGTTCCCGGTGGCTATGCCTTTTTCGACAACCCAGCGTTTGTGACCGAATTTGGAAAACGCCAAAGCGTTACGATTATTGGCGAAAGTGGCGCCGAGGTTGAACTCGACCTCAGCGGGTCCGCAAAAGCCATTGAGGCCGTTCTGACGTGTCAGGCCGAACAGCCGGAACCACTGAAGAACTAGGTCACGCCCGACTACTGCAATTGATTGATGTCCGGCACGCACGGTTGCCTGTCGGCAGGCATAACATCAGCGCCCTCTGGAGCCTTGCTTCTAGACCCACCCACATCCAGCTTGAACTTTGGCGACGAAAGCTGACCCGTTACATCAAATGGCCAAGCGCTCCGGGATAGGGGTTTGCCGACGCGACGAGGCTCTGCTCTCAATGCGATGCTATCGTTCAGCCAGTCCACTTGCCCCCTGGCCACCAGTTGAACCGATCCTGTTTCGATGACGATGGAGTTTGAACTGACGCGCCCGGCTTGGATATCAACCGGGGCGACCACGCAAGTGATGTCGGTATAGCCTTGTCGGAACTCTTCTGAAAAGAGCCAGGGGAAAATACCTAGCCCGGCCAACTCTAGTAGACTGGTACTAATGTAACCTTGCGACATCGACAAAGACGCTTTGCCGCGCATGGAGTTGATGAAGGCCTTGCCCGAGGCGGTACTGCCAGAAACGTTGAACTCACCGCTCAAACGTCCATAGGCCTCAATACCAATGCCCAACTCATCAAGGATTTCACCGAATTCCCATCCTGAGGTCGATCCTGACAATGAAAGCCAATCAGGTGAGTCAATCAGGTCCATGACCGCCCGCAGGCTGAAGTTTCCGCCACCATAAGCCATCTGAAGAGGCCCGAAATCCACGGTTCCGTCTTTGGCAGACAATTGGCTTGAAACAGACGTTACGCCTAGCTGGCCTACAATCTCTTTGAATTCGATCTGCACCTCGACGTCAGCTTCTCGCAGCACGCGTTGTACATCCAGAAGATCGGCAGGTTTACTTTTTTCCTTTGGCAATACCAAGGGCTGGACGTCTGTCTCCTTCGGTAAAACCAAAGGTTGAACTTCGGCTTCAGGTTCCTTTGCGGTTTCGCCTACCAAGCTTTTCAGTTGGTCCAGCACGGCAGTTAGGTTCTTCAGGTCGTTGAGGTCGAGCCTTTCGCTCGTGATGTTGCCCCGAACAACAGAAGCACCCTCGGGAAATTTTGCGTCTAAAGCCGCAAGAAGATGCGAGGACCCGGCTTCGAACTGGATTGCGGCATCAAAGTCCTCGCCCTGTTTGGAGGTTTCCGCATCGATAGATAGTGATCCGATTTCGACAGGTTGCAGATTCACTGCGGTCAGAAACTCGGCACTGTCGTCGATGTCCAATTCCACGTCGAAATCGAGACCGGCAAGCCCTTTTAGCTCGTTGACAGACAGTGCGAGATCGAGCGCCCAGAGATCGGTGCCGTAGGTGGTCGCGTTAAACCTGTTGAGTGAAACCGGCCCACCCGCGTTGGATATGTTGAAATCGGCTTTGATGCCGCCGAACTGGTCAACGTAGTCTGCATCGAGGTTGGGCAAAATCAACTTGGCGGGCCCGTTTAGCTCCCCATCGAAAGTCGCGTCCTGAAGCTGAAGCAGATCGAGGATTTCACCTTCGGCTTTCAGGACAGGCTCTTCAATTGGACCGGCTTGTAGCGCGATGCCCAGCATGGCGAGCCGTCCGTCTGGCATGCGGCGAATGCTTTGGATTGAGGCTGGGCCGATTACGTCCAGCCCCTGGTTAAATGCATTGGTTTGGAACAGCAACTTCTCGAATTCGAAGGAAGCCAGGGATCCGACCATATGCATTTCAAAGCCGGTGAATTTAAGTTCCTGGATACTTTTTGCTGCTGGCGGCGGCTGTCCTTCAGGATGAAGCCGCGCGTTGAAGAGCAGATCAACGCCCTGAGCGGTGTAGAGGTCCTCTATTGAACCCTCAGCTTCGAGTTTTTGCCCGTCCTCCAGACTTACAGTTGTTGTAAACGCCTCAATCTTCAGAGCGTCCTGAGAAACGAGTTCTGCTTGCAGCTGACCATTGCCTTCTAAAACGCGTTCCAGCCCGATGACGTCCAGAAAATCACCGAACTCACCTGTGTCCATTTCCAAGACTGCGCGATAACCGCCCCCTTCGTCTGCGGAGAAGGGCTCGCCATCGTAGCTTACGGTCATTTCGCCAAAACTGGCGCGCGTCGTAAACGGCGCGGCGTGTGGGTAGTCGCCTTCGATTTCGAAAACCTGACCGTTGACGGAGCCGGAACCAGAGACCTTTGTTCTTTGTCTATTGTCTACTTGTTCGAGCGCGAGTGATTGAAGGTCAAACACAAATGAGAAGCCCGAGACCTTGTCGTCAATGTTTAACCCGATTGATGTGAAACTTACGTTCTTGTCGCTCAGAAAGTTTAGGATCCCACCGCCTTCCGTACCGCTCTCATTGGTACTATCAGCGCTCGCGACGTCTTCTTGATCTTCCGTTGATACTGTTTCCTCAGATTCGGGCCTGCGTGTTGGCCTGTCTGTTCGCCAGCTTGTGGTTCCGTCTTCGGCCGTCAGAAGATTTGCTTGGAGGCCTTCCACGACGAGATTGTCAAAGTGCAGGCGCCTGTTGGCCAAAGCGGCAATATCCAGCTCCAGCTCCAGCAGGTTCAATTCCACAAGAGCTTCCTCCGGCATTGTCAAGCTCGGGATGACCACACCACCGACGTAAATGTAACTCGTGCGGCCAAGCGCGACGCTTACATCATCATTGACAAGAAGTGGCCGACCAATTTGTTCCGAAAGAACTCTTTCCACAAGGTCGCGCCGCATGTCCGAGAACATCGGAGCAGCAAACAACAACCAAACAAACGCGACTGCTGCGAAAGCGAGAAGTGCGACAAGCCCAATTATCCTAAAAAGCCAAACCCTCATGCGCTCCCCTATCGCCGCCTTCGCCGTTCAGTCTCTCACAAGCAGATATTCGGCCCACTAAACTGAATGCATTTTCTGAACCTTATTCGGGTCAGTTGGGCCGTGTCACTATTCGTCTTTGATAGCCCCGCCAGTCGCTTTTATTCTTCCCATCAGTACACTTGCCCTATTGGTCGTAGCCTCTTCGGAAGTCTTGGTTGGTCCAAAAATCTGAACGTCATCGACCTCCAAAGTAAACGCAGCCTTCATGAGGACGGGACCATCAACAACCAGCATTTCTTTCTGCGTCGGGTCGATCCTGATTTGACCGGTTACAACGATGGGCTCGTAAACTGTCGATGGTGACCAGGATTCACTCAGGCGCAAACGTACCATCTGGTTTGGTGGCGGAGGCGGTACGTGGCTGCACATTCCTCGTTCCGGAACGATATACGCCATTTGGGAGCCATCTTCGTCGCGGGGTGCCGGGATCACAAATCCGCCCAATGAAACGGTCACGCCATCGATGTCGACGTTGGCGGCTGTGCCCGCCTTTTCACGTCTTTCCATCACAACCCAGCGTTGGGAAATCAGCCAGTTCGCATCAATGCCTTCCTCAGCAAGGGTTGCTTCGGTTGCCTCAATATCCACTTGAATCTGGTCCAGCTGTTCTGGTGTGGCCCCGCCTTTTTCTTGCCGTGCGCGCAAACGGACCAATTTCCGAAGCGCGTTAAGCTGTTTGTCAGTCAATTCAACGAAAGGATCTTCGTAGTCTTGAGCGGATTCATCGATCAGGTCTGGCCACTCAACACGAGTGCCCTCCGAATGAGCCGGCAAAGCCAAAAAGCACGCGGCTATTACTGCAAAGGAAAGACGCATTGTCATATGCTCCTCAATTGTCCGCAAAACAGCTCCCATTGCCACTGGCTCCTACGTGTCATCACTCAGTTCCAACGGATTCCTGCGAGAGTCGGACGCGTGCTGACGAAAGGGTAGCAAGCGCAAAAAGTACAAGAAGGGCTTTTTCCATCGCTGGGCCTGGTGTCCGGGTTTTGACCTTGGGCCGGGGTTCACAGAAAGATCGCCCCGGCCAGCGTCAGGGCAAACGAGGTAATTCTTGCCCTGAAACACCGTACCTTAGTCTAGTTGAGAAGATCACCGACGATACCGACAGCATCAACAACGGTAGAGAGGTCATTCGTAACTTCGAGGACTTCGCCATCGACCTGAATGTAGCGGTTTCCATTGCCCGGCTCCTTCAGCTTCCATTTGGAAAGGTCCCCGATTTCTTCGAACTCCAGGTCAGATGGGAGCTTGGCACCGCGCGTGTAGCGCTTGATCTGGCCAGGTGGCACAGCCTTTGGGCCTTTGCCGGGTTTGTCTTCGATCTGAATGCTGACATCTCCGTCCTTGCCGCCCTTGTTCGGCTTCTTACCCTTGTTGTCTTTGGCATAAGCATCGCTGCCTCCAAGGATGAAAAACACAACTGATAAGGCTGCGAGAATTCCGTACACGATCTTCATAGACTGTTCCTTTGCTTCCTAACTTCATTCAACCGGAGTTGAAAATTCCGGCACGCGCTTCAGGGCTTCAACCATGTCCGCGCTCGTCATCAGTTCGATGAACCTGTAGTCTTTTGGCACCCCTTGGCTCAGACGCGAAAAATACATGACCTGCACCATGCCTGGATCGTCCGGGAAACGGACGGTGATGTAGTTCTTGCCATCTGCCAGTCCCCAAAAATAGCTTATCATCTCACCGCCCATTGCGGCGAGTGCAGCGCCCATGTCCTTTTCCCGGTCGGTCGGGTTGTCGATCATGGTTTGCCAGGCATCGGGGTTTGGTTCCCCGATCCCCAGATAGTATCGGCTTTGGGTTTGTTCCGCTGCTGCTCCAGCAACGCCGATCCCAAAAACGCAAAGAGCTACTGCGATTACTTTGTTCATTGATCGCTCCCCTGTTCAGGATCGACGATGCAAGGCGCAGGTGTCAAATTCCCGCATACTCCGCTCATTCGAGTGTATTCTTGTAGAAGACGCCATCTTTCATGATCACGCGAATGGTCTCGAACCCCCGATCCCGCGGTGCTGCATCAAACCACTTTGGATTTGCTCCAAGAACCGACAGATCCTCCAGCGGGTTTCCGTCGACGATCAGGATGTCTGCATAGGCCCCTTCTTCGATCACGCCCAGTTTGCCAGGGTACGGGTTCCGCTTGCCCGTCAGCTGCGCCAACTCGCCACCGGTTGACGTTGCGGACACCAACATCGCGTGGTTTCCAAACATCTGAGAAAAAAAGTACTTCTCAAAATCCCGGTGCGAACGACCAAAACCAATTGTTGACAATACCGTATCTACGTTGTGCACAACCTTGGGCTTGTGTTTCTTAATGTAGTCAGCAAGATTTTTTGACCCATCAAGATAGGACTCCAGTTTCGGTTTCACCGTCGGCATCGCGTAGTTTGGATGATTGAGTAGCTGTGGATCCAAACCTGCAACATTTAGCGCCCAGAAAATTCCCTCATCCGCAATGCGCTTAACGGTCTCTTCGCTCACCATCTGGCCGTGTTCCAGTGATTTGACACCTGCGTCCAGCGCAATGTTCACTGTCTCATCCGTATAGGCGTGGACAGTCACATAGGTATCAAAGAATGAAGCCGCTTCAACTGCTGCAGCAATTTCATCAACGCTGTATGCCACTGACCAAAGTGGATCGAGTTCTGACGACACTCCGCCACCGGCCATCAGTTTCAGGAAGCTTGCGCCATGGGCGAAGTTCAGTCGCGATGCCTTTCGAATTTCATCCGGGCCGTCAGCGATGTAAGAAAGATTCAGTCTCTTTCCCAATTCGTCAGCTTCATAATCATACGTCCGCTGAGTTGGGTTGCGCCAATCACCATGTCCGGAGGTCGGTCCGATCACTGCCCCTGCAGTGTAAATTCTAGGACCTTCTACAACGCCTCGATCAATCAGTTCTCTCAAACCGGAACCCATTCCACCGGTATCTCGAATAGTCGTGTAGCCATCATAAAGATAGTCGGCTGCGTTCTCGGTAGAGACCGCTCCAATCTGATCCCATTTAGCCGCCTGCATACCGACGAATGTCTGAAACACACCAGTAGCATAAATGTGGGTATGGCTGTCGATAAGGCCTGGCATCAGCGTGCGCCCACCTCCGTCAACAAGCGTCGCTTCGGGCGCATCAATACCGTCGGTCGAGACTGTCTTTATGAGATTGCCTTCAACCAGAACATTCGCGTTTTCGATCCGCTCTTCACTAATTCCGTCAAAGATATGCACATTGGTGAACAAGGTCTGCGGGAGTGCGTCCTGCGCCAACGCGTCGCTTGCTGCCAAGGAAACAAAACCAGCGATTGCTGTCAGTGAGGCCAGTGTTTTCACGTGTCAGTACTCCCATTTTCCAAGTTAAGGGGGCGCGGGATGTCGAGGTAAATTCACCCCGCGCGACACTCAATCGAGTGCATTCTTGTAGATCACGCCATCTTTCATGATCAGGTCGATGTTGTTGGTGTAGTCGACCAGGATCTCGGCGTCCTCGACCGGGTTTCCTTCAACAAGCAGCAGATCGGCGTATGCGCCTTGTTCGATCACGCCCAGCGGGCCTGCTGTGTAGGGATTGAGTTTTCCTGACAGTGCCAGAAGTTCGGCCGATTTTGACGTGGCCTGTTGCAGGATTTCGTACGAAGTCCACGCCTCCAGCCGGTATTTGAACTCGTCATTCTGCTTGGTCAGAGCCACCGGGTCGCCGATGATATCGGTCGAGAATGCGACGTTTTCGATCTCGTACTCTTTCAACAGTTTCATCTGGTTACGCGCACCGGCCTGAACATCAAGGAATTTGGGCGCTGCTGCCGGGCCAAGCGCCTTCTTGACAACTTCCTCATCAAGCCCAAGCAGAGAATAAAACGGGACAATCCAGGTGCCAGAATCCTTGATGGCCTGCGCCGACACTTCAGTCATCAGTTGCCCATGTTCTATGCTGATGACGCCCGCTTTCAGCGATCGCAGGATCGAGTCGTCGTTATAGGCGTGGACCATGACATAGGTTCCCCAATCGGCCGCCGCGCGAACCGATGCCTCCAACTCTTCCGGCAATCCTTGAACAGTGTGCAACGGATCAACCGAAGATGACACACCACCGCCTGCCATCACCTTTATTTGCACCGCGCCCATACGCAGCGCTTCGCGCGTTGCCCGCAGTACTTCGGGCACGCCATCGGCCAAGAACTCGACATGCTGGTTGAAGAAAGACGGCTGCGCCCCCATGAAGTTCGGATGGGGTTCGGTATAGACCCGGTGTTCGCCATGCCCCGAGGTTTGCGAGATCACAGGCCCAGAGGCGTAGATACGCGGGCCAATAGCCTTACCCCGATCAATCGCTTTTTGAAGACCAATTGCCGGGCCGCCCGCATCCCGCACGGTTGTGAACCCTCGCAGAAGCATTTTCTCAGCTTCAATCGTCGAAACTGCACCCCAATACATCCAGTCGAAGTTATCGCGCAGGTCAGCCACCGGTTCGGTGACCGTCATATGCACATGTGCGTCGATCAAGCCCGGCATTAGTGTGCGACCACCGCCGTCAATGATTTGGGCATTGGCGACGACCAGTGATTCCGCCGATACTTCTGCGATCAGGTTGTCCACGACCAGAACGTTTGCGTTCTCAATTCGCTGTTCATCGACACCGTTAAAAACGTGCACGTTGGTAAATAGGATCGGAAAGCTCTCTTCCTGCGCCAAACCTTGGCCCGCGATTGCCAGGCCTGCAGAAAAGGCTGTCATGGCCACCAGGTGTTTGAATTTCGGTGTCATTGAGGCCCTCCAAATACGAATCACAGATGTATGTTTCTGAATATGATTTTAGAGTGATTGCCGGATTTTGCCTGACAGTATGGCGGGCTTGGCCAAATTGATTTGGCATTCTGCATGCTTTTGGCACCTTTTTGTGTGCTTTCTGTCTTTCTGTCGTTACCTTCATGATATTTGAGGTCGGCATGGACGCATTTGACCAAAACGCCAAAAAGGCCTTGCCGTTGGTTCGGGCATCAGTTGCTGCACCCGTGGTAGCTGCTTTGCGTGGCGCCGGTGTTGAACCGGCTTTTGTTCTGGACCCTCTGGGCGTGAGCGAAGCTCAGGTGATGGATCGCCAGAATTTCCTGCCGCACGAGACGATTTATAAAATCCATCAAGCCGCTGCTGACGCAACATCACCAGACTTCTGCGCGCAAGTTGGTCAATCAATTGACCTTGTTCGGTTTCTGCCTCTTGGTGACATGTTGGCCGAGGCGTTGACGCTGGGCGACTTCTTTACGCGCTACACTCAAGCCGTCTCGAAAGAATCCAATGCGGTTACACAATCGCTGCTTGTGGAAGGCGAGCATGCTTATTTCAGTGCCAAGCGGAATTTCAGCATTTCGGTTTCGCCCGGACAGACCGACGCCTTTCTGGCGAGCATTTGGATATCACTACTGCACCGGGTTCTGGATTTCAGGTGGGACCCGAGCCAAATCATTTTACGGGTAAGCGAACCTGACGTGCTACCTAGGCACTTTCATGGTGTTCAAGCCATCAAGTGCGGCCCACAGGGTTTTTCGATCCGGTTTCCTTCACCTTGGCTTAGCCATCAGTTGCTCTCGGAAATATTGGAAAACCCGTCAGACCTGACAAGCGCTACCCTCAATCAGCATGCGCCTCAAGATTTCTTAGCCGGGCTTCAGGGCCTAATACGGATTCATCTTGGGGAGCCGGGATTTGGCGTAGACGAACTGGCGCGCCTGTGTGGTTTCCACCGGGAGACTTTGAACAATCGGCTGGCCCCTTATGGACTATCAGCATCTCAGGTCATATCTGGTGTCAAACTGGAAGAAGCAAGGAAGCTGCTGGGTCCGGCAGGGAAGTCCGTTGGTGAGACCGCACTGCGGCTTGGTTACGCAGACTCCACCGCGTTTTCGAGGGCCTTCCGAAAATGGTCTGGAATGTCGCCGTCAGCTTATAGGAATTTGGAGAAAGGGCGGGCCTGACCATCTCGGTGCCAATGCTGATCAAGGTTTCTATGCTTATAACAAGACTGCACCAAAAAGTGGTTTTGATGCCCAACAAGAAGATCGGTGAGCTAGTCCCAAGTCGTTGTCAGTCGCCTTGCATCCTTCTCGAAGGGGCTGAACTCTGCTAGTCAAAGTGCACCTTTGATTGAGAAGTAACGCGTATAATTGATGGGTTTGCCTGACAACTGCCAGCAATTGAATAGGCTATTTGAACAGAGCCGCGTTTTGGGTAAATCGTGCAAACTTTTGCGCAAACGGCGCGCAAGACTATGGGCGTGTACTCAGTAATTTTCTGAATGTAGTCAGTGACGGTGGCGCAGCGTTCCGCGCTCACCTACACAAGATTTAGGTGTGTGAAATGCAATTCGTAAACCTACAATCCAACAAACCTTGTCACCGCTGCTTTCGTTTCACCGATATAATGCAGCCAGAGTGTTTTGGATGCCGCGCTGGTACATCCCGTGCCATTGCGTCCACGTTTCCGAGATGCCGCAACGCTCCGTTGTTCAGCAACACGCCTCGACCAGCATCATACCGGCGCTGTCCAAATCCGCTGGCAACGCATTCCCAGTTTTCCTTGGCCGCAGCGTTGCGGAATCTCGGTAGGTCGTGCGGGTCATGCCGTCCAGGTGTCGCTGCGACATGATCGTGTTTCTTTGAATTGCTTTGGTGGGTTAAATGGTGGATCACTTGTGTTGAGCCAGGTTGCTGAACAGTACCGGTTGTCGGCCTCGGCCTTGGGCGCATGATTGTCACGACCCCTTGTGGATTCTGATGTCCTGGGACGGCTACATGAGTTGCCGTGGGTCTTGGTGTCAATTGTGGAACCTGGCCAGGAACCGCTATGGGAACCTGATTGGGAGTCGGGGTTGGGACAAGCGGTGGCACAGCAGTTTGGCCGGTAGGCTGAGGCGGGATCTGACCAGGAACGGCGACTGGTATTTGGTTGGGTGTCGCGGTTGGCACAAGGGGCGGCACATTAGGCTGAGGCGGAACCTGGCCAGGGACAGCTATCGGAACTTGATTAGGAGTCGCGGTCGGAACTTGCGGCGGCACAGTAGCCAATGGCGGAACCTGATTGGGAACGGCTGTCGGAACCCGGTTTGGTGTCGGATTTGGCACCAAGGGCGGAGCTAAGGTCGGCGCTACGACGGGCGTTGGAACTTGACCCGGAACCGCTATTGGCGTTGCGATCGGAACCCGACCGGGAATTGCGTTCGGGACCGCGCCCGGCGCAAGGACCGGCACAGCAACGGACGTGGGTGTTTGCTGTGTTCCCTGAGGCGGCAATTGATTTGCTACCGGTTGCGTTGGGCCAGTAATTTGGTTGCCTACCCCTTGCCCACCGGCCTGCCCACATCCTTGGCTCGACCGGTGCGGATTCCCTACGCCACGGCACCAACCGTAATGATTTCCCTGCGCGGCGACCTGCGTCGCGGCCAGTTCTGCAAACAAACAAGCTGCGGCAATTAAAGCAATGCGGTTCAGTTTCATAACATCCTCACCAACTTGTTGTCAGAGCAAGATACGCGCCAGGATCTCCAGAGTCAGTCAACGGACCGTCTCTCAAAGGGACACCGACATATCCGGACAGGAATAGGTTTTGCTTAAACTCAATGTCCAAACCCAGACCTGTCGAGGCCAGTGTAGCATTATCAACTTCAAAACTCGCAGGGTCATTGTTCGAGATGTAGCCCACGTCGAAAAAGACAAAGGGCGTTAAGCGATGAATGCTTTGGGAACTTGGAAAGTAGGAGTGAGACACTTCGAAAATCGCGGAAATCCCGGAATCACCATCCACTTCGTCAAACCGATATCCACGCAAAGCATAGCGATCACCAAGGAAGTACTCCTCGACCGAGGGCAGCCGATCGGTTGTGTACTGCCCCCAAATCTCAGTGCGCCAAGCTGTGTTGGGCGACAAGCTTGTTAGCGGGCTTTCATACCCGATGCCGCCCCGCAGATGCCAGAACGAAGAATCTCCGTCGTCAAAATTCGCGTCTGTCGTGTCGTTGTCATTATCACCAAAAGACAAGGTTAGCCCCGCTTCCAGAGCTTGTCCTTTTGGATAGTTTTGCCCGTAAAGATATGTGAGGCCAACGACACTCGCGTCACTGGACAATGGAACGCCGCCACTGACTGAGTCCGCTTCGGAAAGGCGATAATCCAGCAGAAGATAACCATAGCGGGCCACATCGCGGATCACGGGGTAACCCAACGCGACGGTGAAGTTCTCGCCATCAACATCTGTTCTTGCAAAATCACCCGAGAGGTCACGTTTTGCATTTATGTTTCCGTAGAAAATCTCACCGTACAGACCATTGCTGTTCAGCGGCGTGCGATAGGTAACAGCGCCCCACAAAGAGTGTTCGTCGTCTTTGTCCCAATTGTAGTTGCCTGATCCTTCAAAGCGCAGCAAATCCCCGACGGTCAGCGTCGAATAAAACTCTTGTACGACATAAAAACTGAGCGCCTCTCCAAGCTCTCGCGGAGGGTTGTCGAGTGTCGCACTGCCGGCTTGTTTGCGCAAAGGCTCTCCCAATACTCTCAGCCGAGCACCAGCTTGATCCGGGTAATCAAGTTCGGTCGACACATCCAAGTCGGGTATGTCCTCGGCCAACATAACGGCCCGCTCAAATCGTTTGAGAGTTATTGGATATGCGGTGGTGAGGGGGCGAAAAATCTTTTCCAAGGTTTGGAACGTGCGCGTATCTACACCTTCAATTTCGATGGTTTGAATACGCCCTTCATCAACAACAATGCTCTGTCCATCGGGACCAGGCCAGGCCTCAGCCAAGAAGTAACCGTCTTCTCGGTAGATCTGCGTGATCGTTGATGCGACCTCCGCCGCTGTGATGCGCCCCGACCGATCAAAGGCCAATTGACCGGCAAAAGTTAGCAGCTCATCCGTATCATACACAGTTACGCCGCTTACAGAGTGCTGGGATGCTATGTCCCAAGTCTGGGCCACGCTGTATTTTGGGACCGATACAATAGCCACAAAAGTGCAGATGATCGCAAATACAACCGAGTTTGGTACGGGCATTTTCCACAACCTTAGCATGATTGAGCATGTTAGAACCCAATCCTATTACGAGGTTTGAATGTCTGAGCTTGCCGGTATTCAAATTTGATCACGACTGGTGCTTTCGAGATACACAGCGACCAGATTACAGCGCGCCTTCGTCGCCCAGGAACTCGATACCAGCTGTCGCACCATCCGTGTAAGCAATACAATTCCAAGGAGCGCGATCCTCACCAACACCGACAGTGACTTGTGTTCCAGCTTCGCTAAACGCGGACGAGAGAACAACGACTTGCGAATTGTTCGTTGTTTTGGCCACATCTCGCAAACACGCCTGCTGAGCGGGCGTGGGTTCGGCAGATGCGCCCGACGTACTCGTTTCGTCACATGCCGCAAGCAATGCAAACAAAGTTGTGCCTGCAATCATCACTGTCTTTTTGGTCATTTTCTTCTCCATCAGGGTCCTTCGAACTTAATGAATTTGGACACTCCTTTTTGAAGCGCCCGCTTCTATTCAGCCAATTGAGCACAGCTCGATCCGGTGCTTACCTATCCCAAAGATTTGTCGCCAACGGATTGGTCGGGAGATCGATATTGAGTTGATTGCCGGGGCCGGTAACAACGGGGGTCAAATAAAGCCTAGTCGAATTCGCATGTTTGAATCTTATTTTTCATAAATCAACATTTTTTCCGCGCGTAAATTTCGCTACCCTTTTGAAAGATAGGTTTTTGGCGTTCAAACAAAAATAGAAGGCGGGAAAACCCAGAAGGGCGAAGGCGTACTTTTGGGTCCGCGAGGCGTTCTGAGGCCGCACAGAAACGAAGAAAGGATTGAATAATGGGATTTGGTGAAGCCGTTAAAACGTGTTTCTCGAAATACTTCCAGTTCTCCGGTCGGGCTATACGCTCAGAATACTGGTGGTTCTTCTTGTTTGTGGTTCTCGTGAGTGCGGCTTTGGCTGTGTTGGATACGATCCTATTCGGGACCAACCCCGAAACAGGGCAGGGATCACGGGTTCTGTCCTCTGTTTTCCAAATGGCGGTTCTCATACCTATGCTGGCCGCCGGTTGGCGGAGGCTACATGATACAGGGCGACCTGGCTGGTACTTGCTGCTGCCGATGGCGCTCAGCATTGTAACTCTTTTTGTTATGCTGGGTGGGGTGGCGTTCTTCTCGGTATTGGAGCAAGGGACCGAAAACCCCGATGCATTGCGAGGACCTGCGGCCGTCCTGGGCGTGACCGGTATTGTTGTTGTCTCAATTCTTCAATTGGTTCTGTCCATCCTTATGATCTGGTGGCTGACACGACCTTCCCAAGAAGGCGCAAACGAATACGGCGCACCTGTTTCCTAACCTGGTTGCCCGAGTATCGGCCCGGAAACTCTGGCTGAATGACAGTACGAACCACAACACCATGGAGAGAGAAAATGAGTTTCAAAAAGATTTCCATTGGAACGCTGATGATGACAATGGCAACCACAGCATCAGCGGAGTGGTCGTTCAACTCCGGGCCTGACCCCAATGCTTTTATTCAGACCGGAAACATGACCCTGGAACTTCAGTGTAACCGTATCCGCTTTGCTCCGGCTGGATATGAGGACAGCCAGGATATTGTGGACAAGCAGGGGCTCTCCATTCGATTTTTGAAGAACGGCACGACCGAAGTTGGCGCATTTCAGGTTGGCGCAGAAAACGCTGCTGTGCAGATCGTCGACAATTATCCTGTCGAAGTCAGTTTCGATAGCCAGCAGGATTATGGTTTTGTACTGGACCAGCTTGCTGCCAATGCATCCGTCAATCTGTCCATGATTGATCAAGATGTGAGCTACGGAATCTTTGAATTGAAAGGTTCCAGCGCGGCAATTCAGTCCCTTCGTTCAGTCTGCGATTCAGGTGCTAGCCAGGGGGCCTCCTACGAACCCCCAGAAGGCATCGTCTATTGTGGTGGCGGAGCGGTAGAGCGAGTCATCGAACCCGTAATTTTGGACAACCCGGAGGGAGAGTGGGACGCGCGAGTAACGGTCAACGGCGAGTCGATCAGAGCCATGACGGCCTACAGTTACTTCGGAAACTATGAGCCGCCCGCCGGATTTGTCGTTGCCCTGCTTGGGGAAGACAGATCCGAGTTTCTGATTTTTAGCGAAGGCTCGTCAAACTGGCTGGAGTACGGGGACTACAGGTATGATCAATGTAATTGATCCCACCCTCCAGCGGGCACCTTATCTTGTTTCCGAAGGCAGCTCGCCGAAAAACAGTCGGTAGTCTTTCGCAAACTGGCCCATATGCCAAAACCCGTGGCGGTTGGCAGCATCCGCTATTGAGCCATCGAAGGATCTGTTCAGAAGGTCCTCGCGAACCCGGTTCAGCCGGAGCCTCATGTAATATGACTTCGGGCCAAGGCCGAACTGTTCCTTGAAGGCGCGGTCCAATGTGCGCCACGAGGCTGCGCATTCCGAGCAGATCTCTTCGATTGAGATCGGGTCCTCCAGATTGGCAAGCATCAGATCAATTGCGCGGCTCAGGGCGCGCCGCCTGGTTTCGGCTTGGCTTTTGTCAAAATGCGCGTCCGTATCGGTCAGGATCTTGAGGGCCTCAAGCATCAGCGCCTCTTCAGTGTCCTGATACCAGATGGCAGTTGCGTCGTTCAGCAATCGGACGACGGCCCCCTGCAGTCGCGCCATGCTGGCCAACCCCGCTTTGGTGCCCAATTTGCGGGCTTCCGGTTCGTCGCCCTCGATGTAAAACCCGCAGGTTTCGGCCAGCTTTTCTAGCCTTTCGGTTGCAAACGAAACAACGCTTCCTGAAAACCCTGCGGTCGTGATGCCATCAAAGCCATCCTGATCACCGAAGACCAGAAAGGCGCTGTCCGTGACGTCTTTGGCCTGCCATTTTTCGATTGAGCCGCGCATGGGGATACCAAATGTCTTCCATCCGTCAGGCGAAACACCACGCTGGTGGACGCGCTGGTTCATCGAGATGTTGAGGGCAGAAACAGCCTGTCCTGAACGCACGGTTATCGCTGTGGACAACCGACCGGGATCGAGCTGCCGAAAGTCGATCTCCCAAGGCGTGAGCTCTCCGATTCTGTTTGGATGATCAAGAGATAGGGCCATCGCCGGTGACGCTCCGCCCCAACCGGACGGCGCCGCGTTTCGCATATTTGGCGAATTCTTGATGTGGTCCACCCCCAGATCCTGACAGTTTACCGGTAATGTAACGAATTCGATAGGTGGAATGTCAAGTGAAGCCGGAGTCTTCAAGCGATACGACAATGGGCCGCCCTCGGCTACCGAAGGGGGATGCCCGATCCGAACGGGTGGTGACGTTCCTGACGCCTTCGGAACATTGCCAGCTTTCAGAGCTGGCAAAACGATCAAATCAATCCCTTTCCGCAAAATGCCACGAACTGATCGTTCAGGCGTTGGAATCTACGAGTGTCAAAAGGAGGTCCGAGAGTGACTAAAGCCTTAGGTAAGACCAGTGTCGCAGCCTGTTTGTTTGCCATGCTGGGCGTCATGCCTGCAAGCGCGCAGCAAGAGGCGATCGTTCATGATGGTGAGTTCGAATTCCTGCGGGCCCAGTTCGGGGATCAATGGGACGCGCAGGATGCTGAGATTGAGGCCAGGTTGGCCGAGATCCGCGAGGCCAATGACGGCAAGCCTCCGAACTTTCTTTATATTCTTATCGACGACATCAGCTTCGGCCAGATGGGCGAGCGCAAGATGAACTATGTGATGGGGATCGAGACCCCCAATATCAACGACTTCGCCAGTGAAGGCATGTCGCTGATGCGCATGTATACGGAGCCCTCCTGCACGCCAACACGCACGGCCATGCTAACCGGTCGGCACCCGATCCGGGCCGGAGTGGAAGAGGTTAAGGTTGCCCTGGTCGGCGAGGGACTGCCCGCAAGCGAGGTTACCCTGCCGGAGATCCTGAAACAGGCCGGTTACAACACGTCGCATGTAGGGAAGTGGCATCAGGGCGATATCGAAGAAGCCTATCCGCACAATCAGGGCTTTGACTACGCGGTTTTTCCGCTGCACCAGCAGGTTCAACTCAGCCTGATGACCCGCGAGGCCATGGAGGCCAACAACATGCTGGGATATCACTCCTCGGGGCAGAACAACCAGTTTCTGCTGGATGAACGGTTCAAGCCCTATGGTCTGGTCACCGGTGTCGAGGCGCAGGCAGGCGGCACCGCGCGCGAGGTTGACATGGAAGCGGGCGAAGAATGGACGCAGGCCAAGTACGAACAGATGAACGAACGCTATCAGGCGCAGGCACTGGAGCAGCTTGAACAAGTCGCCGCGCAGGATGAGCCGTTTTTTCTGCAATACTGGCCGCTTTACCCGCTGAACTTCGCCTACCCGGATCAGGCGCTGTCGCGGAATGGGGGTTTTCATGCGGACAAGCTACAACTGCTCGACGGCTGGATCGGAGAGGTGCTGGCCAAACTGGACGAGACCGGCGAGGCCGACAACACCATCGTCATGATCATGGCGGATAACGGGTTGATGTATCATTACGAGGGGACGTCGGGCCTGAACCAGTTGATCTATCGCGGCGGCAAGACCCAGCATCTTGAGGGCGGCGTCCGCACAGATGCCTTCATTCGCTGGCCCGGAGTGATTGAAGCTGACAGTGCTGCCGGTGACATCTTTCACGTCTCGGATATCTACACGACGATGGCCCGCATTGCAGGTGCAACGGATTTCATCCCGCGCGACCGGGTGATTGACGGTATCGACCAGACCGCCCTGCTGCTTGAGGGTGAGGGCAATGGCCGCCGCGACTACGTGTACGTCTACGAGGGGCCGGTTCTGCGTTCGGTTGTCAAGCAGGAATTCAAGATGCATCTACCCGCGCCCGGCGCCCCCGGGGCCGCAGCGCCGACCTATAACGTCTATCGCGACCCCCGCGAAGAACACCCGCTGGTTGGATACTCTCTTTGGGCCGGTGCCTCGTTCCAGGATATGATCAAGCGCCATCAGAAAATGATCGCCAAGTATCCAAACTCTGAGATCGGCAAAGATATCCCCTATGGCGGCATCGAAAACCTGCGCCCCGAAAGCCAAGAGGCCCGCGAGGTGTTCATGAGCTGGCAAGAATAGCCTTCAACGGCGCGCCTTTCGGGGCGCGTCGATCACAGTCCCGCTCGATACAGCAATGGAGAGAGACATGAGTCTTTTCAGATCTATCGGTGCTGCGACCCTGCTGTTTGTCGCCGGTACCTTTCATCCTGTTCTTGCAGCCGAAGATCGTGCCATCCCGCTAGAGGGTGTCTTGAATACGCGCGACCTGGGTGGCCTTACAACCGAAGACGGTCGCACCGTACGGGCAGGGCAGCTCATCAGATCCGGTGAGATCGATCAGATCAACGCACCCAGCATGCAGCGCCTGGACGATATGGGTGTTAGCGCAATCGTTGATTTGCGAACAACGTCAGAGGCAACGGCGCATCCCGCGCAATGGCCCGAAGGAGAGGGGCCCGCGCGCCATCATTTCCCGGTGATGGAGAATGAAAGCCAGATGATTGATGATATGCGTGCCAGCATCAAGGCGGGCACGGCAACCGAAGCAGAAACAGATGCTTTGTTCTTGGGGGCCTTTGGCTATATCGCAACTGACTACACTGAGGAATATCGAGATCTGTTCGATGTCTTGCTGGACCAGCCGGAGGGTGAGGCGGTTCTGTATCATTGTTCGGGCGGCAAGGATCGTACCGGTGTCGCGACCGCGCTTGTGCTAACAGCGCTTGGTGTTTCCAAAGACGAGATCCAATCGGATTTCATGATGAGCAATGCGCTCAAGGACGCGGACAACAAGGCCCAACAGATCGCGGCCGAAGTCAATGCGGCCGAAGGGACAAATATGACGCCGGAAGCAGTCTGGCCATCGCTGGGGGTGCGAGAGGCCTATCTTGATGAGTTCTACAAGAGCGTTGAGGCAAGCTATGGCTCGGTGGACGACTACCTTCGCCAGGGGCTGGGGCTGACGGATGCGGATTTTGAAACCCTCCGCAACCGGTATCTGAACTAGGCTGGCGGCGAAAATTCACTTGTGAAAACAATCGGTCGAAGGCTGGCGGTTTCGGACACCAAAGCCATGCGAAGCAAGCGTTCGTACCACATGCTAGCCAACGGGTTTTCACCGCGAAGGGTCTCAGGTACGATTCTGCAAAAAACAAAACCGAGAGGAGGAAGAAATGCTGCGCTTTATGCCTTTGGCTTTCATCGCGATGGTGGTTTTTTTCCACCTTTCAAGCAGTTCAACTGCCAACGCTCAGAACTTTTTAGACAAAGTGACAGAAGGGGTTTCTGATGCGGCCAAAAAAGTTGGGGATGTCGCTGAATCGGCGGGTGAGACCGTACTGCATGCGGCGGACGGTGCGTCTGCGTCCGAGATCGACGCCGGTGTAGATGCCGCACTGGCGCAACTTCTCGCGAGTTCCCCTGAGGCGGCGGATCTGTCCAACAAGTCAGTCGCTGTTTTGGTTTTTCCCAGGATCACCAAAGGTGGCCTGATGGTTGGGGGTCAGTTTGGAGAAGGCGCGATGCGGGAAAACGGCGTCACGACCGGGTACTACAATATTGCCGGTGCGTCCTATGGTTTTCAGGCTGGCATTCAGCATTTCTCTTACGCTCTGTTTTTCCTCAATTCTGACGCCCTTGCCTATATGCAGAACAACGATGGGTGGGAGGTCGGCAGTGGCCCCACGCTCGTTGGCGGTGACGAAGGCTGGTCGGCATCGATGGGAACAAACGATCTGCAGGGCGACATCGTGCCAATCATCTTTGGTCAAGAAGGGCTTATGGCAGGCGCCGGTCTTCAGGGCACTAAGATCACCAAGATCGAAAAGTGAACTGCGGGGTGACTGCGCTACACATGCAAGGATCGCTCATTTCTTGATACGAGGCACCCATGGCCTCTGTTCAAATAGTCCTGCTTGATCTGTCGCGAGGGTCGCATGCTTTCCGTCCGAAAACCTGACGACCTGGACAGATCAACTCAAAGTGCGTCTCCGGTCTATGGCTTTAGCGCTTGGGTGAGGTCCTTGAACATGAAGGTTGTCGGCTCCAGCGCGGGTTCGAACGGGTTGCGGCAGTAGTTCGGAATCTCTCCTGCGGTTTGAAAGCCAAGGCCTTGGTAGAGAATCCGCGATGGGTCGGTGCTGCGCGTATCGAGCACAAGCGTTGTTCTGCCCAGCTCAGATGAGCGAGCGAAGAGCGCGTTCATCAAGCTGCGCCCTAGGCCCTGGCGTCGCGCATCGGGATGGACCAAAAGCTTGGCGACATCGGCGCGGTGCGGCTGATTGGGCATTGAGGCCGGAATCAACTGTACCGTCCCACGGATACGCCCTCCGCTTTCCGCAACAAACAGGTCCAAGGCCCCTGCGCGCAGTTCAGGGCGAACGCGAGTCTCCCAATAGCGCTGGGCGTCTGCGTGGTGGAACGGCAAGATGAACCCGATACTCGCGCCCGCATGCACGCAACCATGCAGGATCTCGGTCAGGTCATTGAGCGCCGCGTCGAAGGTGGCATCGGTCAGTCGTGTGATCATATCAGCACCAGCATGTAGCGCGCGCCCCGGGTGGCGCCGGTTTCAAATTGTGTTGGGCCGGATAGGTGGTATCGCAGGCAGTCACCTCCACCGAGCGTATGCGCGGTGCCGTCCACGGTGAGCGTTAGGCTTCCATCCAGAACGATCAGGTGGTGTTCCTGCCCCGGTTTCGGAGGCGTTTCGTACCGAACCACCGTATCCGGCGGCAGGTGGCATTCCAGCACCTCACCGCTCAACCCGGTTGAAGGGGGTGAGACGGATCGGCGCGTGAACCCTGTTTCCGGATCCCGCCATTCGGGTTGCCGTTCAAACGGGACCTTGGGGTCGAAACTCTCCTCGACCATCATCAGCAGACGCGACATTGGCAAACCGTAAGCGGCGCAAAGTCGGCCGAGTGTTTCTGCCGTCGGGCTGACCCCAGCCTTTTCCATACGCGACAGGGTTGCCCGGCTGACGCCGCTACTGTCCGCCAGCTGATCCAATGACCAGCCGCGGCTTTGGCGCAGCTCTTTCAGGCGAATGGCAAGGCGGTTTGCGAGGGAATCCAGCATTGATCAATTATGAGAGAAATTTCCGCATGTGAGAATAGTAGCTTTAAAATATAATTTTGCAAAAGAAAAAGGGCGCGGAATTTACCGCGCCCCTTATACTTCCTAAGTATGGAGGCGTCTTACTTCCAGCCAACCTCGTTAAAGGTTTTCTGCGCTTCGGGCAGGTTCTTGGCAACGGCAGACAGATCGACATCGTCTGCTTTGAAATCGCCCAGTTCGGCCACGGACTCGGAAACGGCGACGCCCTTAACCGTTGGGTATTCGTCGTTGCCGGCCGAGAAGTACTGCTGCGCCTGATCGCTTGCCAGGTATTCCAGGAACTTGATGGCATTGTCCTTGTGGGGCGCATTTGCGGCTACACCCCCACCCGACAGGTTCACATGCGCGCCATTGCCGTCCTGATCCGGGAACACCCAGCCGATCACGTCACGCTCGGCCGAGACGCCATCGACGTCTTTCCGGATTGCGCGGGAAAAGTAGTAGGTGTTGGACACGGCAAGGTCACACTCACCCGAGACGACGCCGCGCAGCTGGTCGGTGTCACCGCCTTGCGGGTCACGCGCCATGTTGGCCACGACGCCTTCGGCCCAGGTTTTGGCGGCTTCGGATCCGGCGTTTTCGATGATCGAGGCCAGCAGCGTCTGGTTGTAGACATTGGTGCTCGAGCGGATGCACAGCTGGCCCTTGTATTTGGGGTCTGCCAGATCAGCATAGGTCTGCGGCGGCTCGGAGACTGCGTTCTTGTTGTAGAAAATGATGCGCGCCCGCTGCGAGAAACCGAACCACTGGTTGTCGCTGTCCTGAAGGTTCGACGGGATACGCTCTTCCAATACGGCGCTGTCGATTGTCTGCAGCACGCCCGCGTTCTTCGCGCGCTCAAGACGCGAGGTGTCGACGGTCAGCAGAATATCAGCAGGGGAGTTCACGCCCTCGGCTTCCATGCGCGCGATCAGCTCATCTGCCTTGCCTTCGATTCGGTTGATGGTGATGCCGGTTGCATCCTCGAAATCCGAATAAAGGCGCTCGTCGGTGTCGTAGTGGCGCGACGAATAGATGTTCAGCTCGCCTTCTGCTGTTGCGGACGTGGCGACCATGGCTGCAAGGCCAGCCGCGATACAGGTCGTGGATTTAAACATGATTGCTCCCAACATTGAGTATTCCACCGGGGTAAACCCGAGTTAAACACTCAATTAACGTATTGATTTCGGTTTGCAAGTAAAACCCGACAAAAATCGTGCGACATATGGGGCGCTTTGGACGGCGACGCTGAACGAAGCCAACAGGCACAAAAAAAACCGCACCCAAAGGCGCGGTTCTTTCGAAGAGATATGTGCAGTTCTTAGCCCTGGCGAGCTTTGAACTTGCGCTGCGTCTTGTTGATCACGTAGACGCGGCCTTTGCGACGCACAATACGGCAATCACGGTGCCGGTTCTTGAGCGAGCGGAGCGAGTTCTTGACCTTCATGGGTCTGTCTCCAATCTGCGGCGCCTTCATCAAAGACGTGGCCAGCGCCTGGGTTTGTCGGGTGCCTCGGCAAGCCGAAGCAGTGAATAGATGGTGGGCGGTACAAGGATCGAACTTGTGACCCCTTCGATGTCAACGAAGTGCTCTACCGCTGAGCTAACCGCCCACGTCCCTTTGCGTGTCCTGCCCCATAACGAAATGGGGCGCGGATACCCGCGCCGGTAGCGGGGTCTATAAAAGGAGTCGCAAATGGGTTCAAGGGGTTTGGAAGAACTATTTTCCAGTCTATGTTAATCCTGAACACGGAGAGACCATGAAGAACCCTTCCTATTTTCTGGATATGCCCGAAAACCGCAGTTCATGCGTTGTTTTTTCATCGCCGCATAGTGGCCGTGACTATCCAGAAGCGTTTCTGAAGCGCTCGGTTTTGGGGTCTGATGTGATTCGATCCTCGGAAGATGCCTTTGTAGATCAGCTCTTTGCCTCGGCCTCGGATTTCGGGGCGCCGCTGATCAAGGCGGCAATGCCACGGGCTTATTTGGACCTCAACCGCAGCGCGGATGAACTGGACCCAGCCCTGATTCAAGGCGCAAAACGGCAAGGGCACAATCCGCGCGTGGCCTCGGGGCTTGGGGTGATTCCCCGCGTGGTGGCAAATGGGCGTGCGATTTATCGTGGCAAACTGACCATGGATGAGGCGCGCCTGCGCATCGACACCTATTGGCGCCCCTATCACAGCCGCCTCAAGACCTTGCTGGCGGAGTCACATGCGAAATTCGGGCAGGCGATTCTGGTCGATTGCCATTCGATGCCGCATGAGGCGGTGGCCATGGCCAGTACCGCACGCAACACACGCCCCGAGATCGTGCTGGGCGATCGTTTCGGTGCATCGGCATCAACCGAGATCGTGGACCGAATTGAGGCTGCCTTTACCTCGGCGGGATTGGTCGTCGCGCGGAACGCGCCCTTTGCTGGGGCTTATGTGACCCAAACCTACGGTCGCCCTGGTCGTCAGCAACACGCGATTCAGGTTGAAATCGACCGCTCGATCTACATGAACGAAGACACGATCTCGCCCAATGCCAATTTCATGGCGTTCTCCAAGATACTGCGGCAAGTGATCGCGGAGATTGCCGAGATCGGTTCCGAACCGCAGCGGCTGGCGGCGGAATAGGCGTCACCGCAGCGCGCGGCCTTTAACGATTGCATCGGTTCCAAACCGTTTGCGAATCTCATCCGTGGCGCGTTCGGCCTGAGACCTGCGTGTCGCGTTAGGGTCCAGTAAGTCGCCTGAGATGTCTGCCTGCTCCGCTGGGCACAGATCGGACAGCCCGCATCCCAACAGGCGATAGGGACCCTTATCTCCCACCTGATCGAACAGCCCGCGCGCGGTTCTGTAGATGCGATCCGCGATTTGCGTCGCATCGCGCAGCGAAACGCGGCGCGTGATGATCTTGTGATTCGCCTTTTTCAGCTTCAGCGTCACCACCCGACCCGCCAGATCCTTGGCCTTGGCCCGGTCCGAGACCTTCAGCGCCATGCGCCACAGATGCCCATCCAGAATCTCGAGGTTGGAGGTGTCTTCGAAAAACGTGGTTTCGTTGCTGATCGATTTCATCGGTTCGTGGGCCGAGACCCGGCGCTTGTCCTGGCCGCGTGCCAGATGCCACAGGCGATACCCCATCGATCCGAACCGCGCGGTCAGCGCCTCCTGATCCCAGCGCAGCAGGTCCGAGAAGGTACGGATCCCCGCGCGCTCCAACGATTCCTGCGCTGCCGGGCCGATGCCCCAGATCAGCCATACAGGTTTGTCGTGCAGGAAGTCAGCCGTTTCGGCCTTCCCGATCACGGAAAACCCGCGCGGCTTGTCGAGGTCCGAGGCGACCTTGGCCAGAAACTTGTTGTGGCTTAAACCGATGGAGCCTGTCAGCCCCAATTCATCCTTCATGCGCTTGACCAAACGCGCCAGCATCACCGCAGGCGGCGCGCCATGCAGGCGTTCGGTGCCGGACAGATCGAGGAAAGCCTCGTCCAGCGACAGTGGTTCGACCTTGGGCGTCAGCTCATCCATCATCGCGCGGATCTGACGAGATACCTCGGCGTAGACCGACATGCGCGGTTTGATCACCACAGCGTCCGGACACAGTTGCAGCGCTTTGAACATCGGCATGGCCGAGCGCACGCCCCGGATGCGCGCCACGTAGCAAGCGGTTGAAACGACCCCGCGTCTCCCGCCCCCCACAATCACTGCCTTGTCCGCCAATTCAGGATTGTCGCGCTTTTCAACCGAGGCATAGAACGCGTCACAATCCATGTGCGCAATCGAAAGGTCAAACAGCTCAGGGTGCGATTTCAGCCGCGGGCTACCGCAGGACGGGCAGCGCGGCGCGTCCGGGAAACTGGTCAGGCATTCGCGGCAGATCGTGGGCATGGCTACTTTTCGCGACCCGAAAAGGGTGGCTCTGGGTGTTCGAAGCTATAGTGTCTATCGGCTTTCGTGTGAACGCAACAGAGGCTTGGACAGTCTTCAGAAATCTAGTGGTTTGAGCTGAGAGTCGCACTGTCAAGAAAACCCCCCGCTTGGGGCGGGGGGAAGGTAACGAACCACAGGAAGAGGTAGTTCGTTGGGGAGTAACTCCGCCCCAGAATCGCTCAAAACGCTATATTTAGATAGGTGGCCGCGTTATTCCCTAAAACTTGTGCCGGGTTTGTGTGTTTTCGGGCACAGGGGGAAACCAGGGGAACATTCCCCCTCTTGACCTAAGGTAAAGAAATCACTGCTGTTTCGGAGGTCTGAGGCGTTGAATGCCCGTCTGCGATCAATGGCTTGTCAATGATTTTAACTCGGCCAGAACGGCCTCGGCTGCGGCTTTCGGGTCCTCCGCCTGATAGATCGGACGCCCGACAACAATATGATCCGCCCCATCTCCGATCGCACTGGCCGGCGTTGCGACGCGTTTTTGATCGCCCAGAGCGGCCCCGGCAGGGCGCACGCCCGGTGTCACGATCAAGCGGCCCTCGGCCTGGGGCAGGGCGCGGATCAGCGCGGCCTCTTGCGGGCTGGCGATCACACCGTCGGCTCCGGCCTCCAGCGCTTTGGCCGCGCGCTCAACCACCAGATCCTGCACATCGCCTGCCTTCAACAGGCTGGCATCCAAATCATCACGGTTGAGCGAGGTCAGGATAGTCACTGCAAGGATCTTCAGGTCCTTGCCGGATGCGCCTTCTTTCGCCGCGCGCACCACATGCGGGTCGCCATGAACGGTCAGGAAATCAAGATCGAACTGCGCCAGACCACGCACCGCGTTTTCTACCGTGTTGCCGATGTCGAACAGCTTCATGTCCAGAAAGATGCGCTTGCCATGGTCCTGTTTCAGCTCATTGGCCAAAGCCAGACCGCCGCCCGTCAGCATTCCCAGCCCGATCTTGTAGAACGACACCGCATCACCCAACCGTTCGGCCATCGCCAAACCTTGCAGAGCGTTCGGGACGTCAAGGGCTACGATCAGGCGGTCATCGGACATGTTGGGTCTCCTTGCTGGCAAACGTCTGCCTCCTAGCGGGTTCGGGCGCAACTGTCCATGCGGGTCCGCCCAATCGAAAGAGGATGATCTGTGTTACAGTGGCTCAAATCGATCAATAGGTCACATGAAGGGACAGAAGATGAGAAAGCTTGCCTTGCTCGGAGTGGCGCTGATGATGGGCGCCTGCGACGAACCCGCCTCAGGCACATCGGACACAGGCGCGGCGCCCGCGCCGACCAATGACAACCTGCCTTTGGTTCGCGGCTACCGATCCGAGGATGATTGGTGCCAGCTTACAGGTGAGAGCGCCTTTACCGTCGAATTTCTGGATCACACCGCCGATCTTGTCTCGTGCCCGACCGGCAGCAGCGCCGAACAATCCTTGGTCGAGACATATACGTTAGAGCCGGTGGCGCAAACCGGCGGCTATTCGGTATACTCCATTCCGCGCGGCTGACGGCGTCTGCCCACCCATGCTGCATTCGCCGCAATCAGGGTGATTCCGGACAGTTCCAGAAGCCAGTTTATTCGGATCGACATGATCTCGGCGCCCAGAAAGGCATCGAAGTTGTGAAACCCGGCGGCGCGGATCATCACAAAACAGATCAGAGTGACAAAGCCGATCAGGGCGATGCCGACCTCTCGCAAGTGTTTACGAAGGAACCAGAGGCTGACAAGCGAGATCCAGAAGCCGCTGAACACGACAACAATGATAAAGCCGATCTGGACAGACTTGCGATCCTCGTACCAGCCTTGCATCTGCGACAGACAGCGGGCGCTGGCCGTAAGCGCGGATTGCAGATCCAGTTGTTTGTTGATCATCAAAGCAAACAACAGCAGCGCGAGGATCAGCCAGAACCACCGGACGTGGGAATTTCGCCTTGCGCGCAGGCATAGCAGTGCGGCGAAACCGTATGCGGCAACCGTGAGCCAACCGATCACGCTTGGGTCGCCAATGGTGGGCGACCATTGTTCTGCAATGCAGCTGCGTAGCGCGGAGGCTGAGATCATAGAGGTGCGCTCCTAAGACGGTTTTTTTCGCAATTGACCGAGATCATTCAGGTTCCCAGCATGCATCATGTTATTCTGCCAAGACAATCTTGAATACACGCCGACATTACCCAAATTGAATGTGAGGCCTCAATCGACGCGTGCCGCCAAGCGGGCGCATCAAAACGGGGCGCTTGAGAAAAGGAGAATGCTATGGACTTGAACAAGTTCACCGAGCGGGCACGGGGATTCGTGCAGGCAGCGCAGACTATTGCGCTGCGCGAGGGGCACCAGAGGCTGGAGCCTACACATATACTTAAGGCGTTGATGGACGATGATCAGGGGCTGGCGAGCAACCTGATCACCCGCGCGGGCGGCGCGCCGAACCGCGTGGTTGAGGCGTTGGATGCCGCGATGGGGAAAATCCCGAAGGTCAGCGGTGACGCTAGCCAGACTTACATGGATGGCCAGACCGCCAAGGTTTTGGACGAGGCCGAGAAGATTGCCACCAAAGCAGGCGATAGCTTTGTGCCCGTGGAACGGGTGCTGATGGCGCTCTGCATGGTCAAATCCAAAGCCAAGGAAGCTTTGGAGGCCGGGGCCGTTTCTGCTCAGAAACTGAACGAAGCCATCAATGATATCCGTAAGGGTCGCACCGCGGACAGTGCGTCGGCGGAAGAGGGCTATGACGCGCTCAAGAAATATGCGCGCGATCTGACCGAGGCCGCGGCCGAGGGTAAGATCGATCCGATCATCGGGCGGGATGAGGAAATTCGCCGCTCGATGCAGGTTCTGTCGCGCCGTACCAAGAACAACCCTGTTCTGATCGGGGAACCCGGCGTTGGTAAAACCGCGATTGCCGAGGGTATGGCCCTGCGCATCATCAACGGCGACGTGCCGGAATCGCTGAAAGATAAGAAGCTGCTGGCGCTTGACATGGGCGCGCTGATTGCTGGTGCGAAGTATCGCGGTGAGTTCGAAGAGCGCCTCAAGGCGGTGCTGACCGAAGTGACCGAGGCCGCTGGTGAGATCATCCTTTTCATCGACGAGATGCACACGCTGGTCGGTGCCGGCAAATCTGACGGCGCGATGGATGCCGCCAACCTGATCAAGCCTGCGCTTGCTCGGGGTGAGCTGCATTGTATCGGCGCGACCACGTTGGATGAGTATCGCAAGTACGTGGAAAAAGACGCGGCCCTTGCGCGCCGGTTCCAGCCCGTGATGGTCACCGAACCGACCGTCGAGGACACGATCAGCATACTGCGTGGCATCAAGGAAAAGTACGAGCTGCACCACGGCGTGCGTATTTCGGATTCCGCATTGGTGTCGGCGGCGACCTTGTCGCATCGTTATATCACCGACCGGTTCCTGCCCGACAAGGCCATTGACCTTGTCGATGAGGCGGCGTCGCGGTTGCGGATGGAGGTGGACTCCAAGCCGGAAGAGCTCGATCAGTTGGATCGCCAGATCCTGCAGATGCAGATCGAGGAAGAGGCGCTGAAACTGGAAGACGACGCGGCCTCGAAGGATCGTTTGGAAACCCTGCAAAAGGATCTGGCCGATCTGCAGGAGCAATCGGCTGAGATGACCGCCCAGTGGCAGGCCGAACGTGACAAGCTCGCGGGTGCGCGTGATCTGAAAGAACAGCTCGACAAGGCGCGCGCTGATCTGGAAATCGCCAAACGCGAAGGCAATCTGGCAAAGGCAGGTGAGCTGTCCTACGGCATCATCCCCGAGCTTGAGAAAAAGCTGACCGAGGCCGAAAACGCCGAAAGCAACGCCATGATGGCCGAGGAAACGGTGCGCCCGGAACAGATCGCATCCGTGGTTGAACGCTGGACTGGTATCCCGACTGCCAAGATGCTGGAAGGGGAACGCGAGAAACTGCTGCGGATGGAAGACGATCTGCACTCCCGTGTGATCGGCCAAGATGCCGCCGTGACCGCCGTGTCCAACGCCGTGCGACGCGCGCGCGCGGGCCTGAACGATGAAAACCGCCCGCTGGGCTCGTTCTTGTTCCTCGGGCCCACCGGCGTAGGTAAAACCGAACTGACCAAGGCCGTAGCGAACTTCCTGTTCGACGACGACAATGCGATGGTGCGCATCGACATGTCCGAGTTCATGGAGAAACACGCGGTCGCGCGTCTAATTGGTGCCCCTCCGGGCTATGTTGGGTATGACGAAGGCGGTGTGCTGACCGAAGCCGTGCGGCGCAGACCCTATCAGGTCGTGCTATTTGACGAGGTCGAAAAGGCGCATCCGGATGTGTTCAACGTGCTGTTGCAGGTTCTCGATGATGGCGTGCTGACCGACGGTCAGGGCCGCACTGTGGACTTCAAGCAGACGCTGATTATCCTGACGTCCAACCTTGGCTCTCAGGCGCTCAGCCAACTGCCCGAAGGGGCAGACAGCGCGCAGGCGCGGCGGGATGTGATGGACGCGGTCCGGGCACATTTCCGGCCCGAATTCCTAAACCGACTGGACGAGACGATCATCTTTGACAGGCTCAAGCGGGCCGATATGGATGGCATCGTCGATATCCAGATGGCGCGTCTGCAAAAACGTCTGGCCGCGCGCAAGATCGAGCTGGTTCTGGACGAGGGCGCAAAACAGTGGCTTGCCGATGAAGGCTATGACCCGGTCTTCGGTGCGCGCCCACTGAAGCGTGTGATCCAGCGCGCGTTGCAGAACCCCTTGGCCGAGGCGCTGCTGGCCGGTGAGATCAAGGATGGCGAGACCGTCCCCGTCACCGCTGGCGCTGAGGGCCTGATCATCGGCGACCGACTGGGCACCTCCGACCGCCCCCGCCCGGATGATGCCGTAGTGCATTAAACACGTTGAGTGAAAGGCGACCCGCCAAACGCGGCGGGTCGCCATTTTAAGGTGTTGAGTTCCAGACCGTTTGATCTGGACTGTAAAACAAAAGGTTCGCGGATCTACTCATAGTCACGCAGATGAGCAAAAGATTGGCAATCTGCTACTGTTTTCTGACCAGCACCCGATCCTTACCACCTGTTTCAATGTCAATAAGGCTAGAAACTGATCCAAGTTCTTTGAGGATCCGCCTGCCCTCTCTTGATTGACGCGGTCTCAGGTCAAGAATTATGACACCGTTCGGTTTGACGGCGGTCTTGAAGAACGTCTCGTAGGTTTTTACCGGATAGTGAAAGCCGCAGGAGATGAAACTCATGGCAAGGTCGATCGGTCCAACCTCGCCCAGATCGTCTGTTCTGGGATTCAAGCAAGTTATGTCGCTACTGTCGACGCCATTTTGTGTCAAAAACGAATGAGCGACAGACAAGCTTGAATAGGCTGCCCCCTTTTCCTGATAACCGAAATGCCTTTCCTCAGAGGTTTCTAGATCAATGAGGTTCAGGCTGCATCGGCAATCTTTCCACAAAAACAAATCAAACATGGCGTAGCCGCACCCGATGTCTGCGACAGATCGTGGATTCAAGTCCTGAATCGCGTCTCGGATCTGCAGGTATTCAAGATAAATGACAGCAGCGGCTCGCTTGGCCAGCTCGATACCGTGTTTTTCGACTAGCGATAGAGCGGGTTCAGCGTTTCCGGCGCTCCACGCCTTGGTTATTCTGCCAGAACGAGGTTGGTCGAAAATAATCCTGGATCTTTGCATGATCAGGTTCACGAGATCCTGCTTGGAAAAAGCATCAAAACAGAGGTCGGCCACGGGGGGCAGGGCCGTTGCATCCATCATTTGTTGACTTGTAATCATTGGTTTTGCGTCTTCTCAAGGAACCGGGTGGATTTTGAACGATGATGCAGATCCACCCGGCTTACAAGAGAACGTAAACAAGTCTCTGCGTTTAGATACCTCTAGATCAACGCGAAAATCCGGGCGGGGCCTCCGGTGCCGCCTTTGTGTTTGGGCGCTCCTATCACCAGGGTGGCCCCGGCGGCTGGGACGCGGTCGAGATTGGCCAGACACTCGATCCCGAACCGGCCGGTGGGCAGCCAGGCGTAGTGGGTGGCGAAATCGGCGGACATGCCGTGATCCAGCGACAGCGTGTCGACCGCCATGGATCGCGCGCCGGTTTCCTCCATCAGCATCTGCGCGGCCTCAACGTGGAAGCCGGGATAGTGCTGCGCTTCTCCGTCGAAATTGCGAAACGCGTCGGTCGCCGTTTTTCCACCCCAGCCGGAATGCATGGCGACACAGGCACCGTCGGGGATGTCTCCGTTCGCCGCGATCCACGCCTTGAGGTCATCGGGCGTCACGCGAGTATCGGCATCTTCGGCGGCGCGGGCGGCGATATCCACGACGCAGAGCGGCGCAACCAGATCTGTCACTGGAATCTCATCGACTGAGGTTCCGTCGGCCGAGAAATGCAGGGGCGCATCGATATGAGTGCCAGTATGTTCGTTGATCGACAAGTTGAACAGGTTGAACCCGTGATCCGCAAAGTTGAACGCCTGTTCGGCGGAGACGCCGGGTTCTCCTCCCCATGTCGGAAACTCGGGGCTGAGGGTGTGGGTCATGTCCTCGACCCCGCCATGCCCTGCGGCCAAGGCCGCCGGAGCGCTCGCGCCTGTTGCGGCGGCTGCCACGCCAGTGGCTGCGGCGGCTTTGAAGAAGCTCCGACGGGACAGCATCTTGTCTTTGACGGCATTCATTACGCAGATATCACACATACGGTATCCTCCCTGATGGGTGGCAGGGTCGGGCGACCGGTGTCGCGGACCGTACCACCTGTCAAGTAGAGTGCCGCGCTGACCCCTTCTGTGTAAAGGGTGCTGTCTGTTGTGGCGTACAGGGCGTCCTAGCGGAACTCACGGCTTTTACGCAGGGCGCGCAGCTCTTCCGAACTCATTTTGGGGCCTGAGCTGGTCGTGGGCTGCGGCGTGGGTTCAATCAATGTCTCGGTGCTTGGGGTCTTGCGCGCGGCACCACCGCTGAGGCGCAGATAAGCCAGAACCCCGCCTGCGCATTGATAGCTGAAGGCCCAGCTGGCAAGGAGGATATAGGCCACGACAGTTGCGATCATCGGCGCAGTGACGGAAAACGGGGCTGTCCCGGCCGTCATCTCGCCGATCAATTGAACGTCGTTGACCAGTGTGCTCGGACCGTAGATTGCGGTAAGTCCAACGATAAACAGAGCAAAGAAAAAGATAGCACCGACAAAGCTGATCGCCACCACGGCGAAAAGCTGCAGAAAGAAAGCACCGAAATGGTTGAATGGCGTATAAGGGCGGCCATTGGGGTCCCGCCCGATCGAGGCCGCCGCAATCGGTACTAGAAATCCGGCCCTCAGCGCGCAGATCGCTGCAAAGAGCAGGATCACAACACCTGAGAACATCGTGATATGCACGGGCGTCAGGTTCGCAAAAAATGCGGCCGGGTCCTCGGGAACGCCGCCACCTACGCTGACGGCACCGACGGCGAGCGCGGCAATCAGGGCGGCGGCCACACTGATCCCAATGGCTTCGACGGCGCCGTAGACAACTGCCGGAAAGACAAACTTGCGGTAACCGTTACTCGGAGAAACCTCGCAGGCCTGAAGGCCCAAACGGCTGCCGACCAGTATTGGGATTACGCCTGAGGATGCGCCTACAAAGAACGAGATCAGAACCGATAGGCCTGGAATGAGCAGCCCGATCAGCGCGCTCAGTATACCGCCTATCAACCCGTAGACGACAAGCGCGACCAGCAGGACGGGAAAGACAATAATATAGCGCCACAAAACGGACAGCGAAAAAGGAAAGGCCTGAAATACGAGCACGGGACCAACTCTGATCAACTATTAGATGATTCCCGCATACTTGATTGAGACTGCTAGAACCAGCCGCCAAAAATGCCTTAGTCGCGGGCTGACGCAGTTGCGTTACAGTCAGTTCGCTCAATCGTGACGCCTGTTTCCTTGGCTCTGTGCTATCAGCGGACTACCTCACCCTGAGGCGGATTCAATACGGAGACCCAAATGGCGCATCGCTGGACCAACACTTTGACACATGCCGACGTCACCCCAAGGGCGGCGTTTCTGAACCGGCGGCAGGTTATGTCCGGGCTGGCAGGTGTCGGGCTGACCGCGATGGCCCGCCCCGCTGCGGCGCAAGAGGCGCTGGAGCCGAACACCTGGGAAGAGATCACCAGCTACAATAACTTTTACGAGTTTGGCACTGGCAAGGACGACCCGGCCAAGTATGCCCATACCCTCGTGACCGAACCCTGGAGCATTGAGATCGACGGTCTGGTGGATCGCCCCGGAACATATGACTTCAAGGACATCATTTCCGAGATGACAGTCGAAGAACGCATCTACCGCTTCCGCTGTGTCGAGGCCTGGTCGATGGTGATTCCGTGGAACGGGTTCGAACTGGCCGACCTGTTGAATATGGCGGGTGTGCAGGAGGGCGCGAAGTATGTGGCCTTTGAAACGGCCTACCGTCCCGATGAGATGCCCGGCACGCGCTTCCCGATTCTGGAATGGCCCTACCGCGAGGGTCTGCGTCTGGATGAGGCGATGCACCCGCTGACCATCATGGCGACAGGCATCTATGACCGTCCGATCCCCAACCAGAACGGCGCTCCGCTGCGGTTGGTGGTGCCGTGGAAATACGGGTTCAAGTCGATCAAGTCGATCGTGAAGATCACTCTGACCGAGGATGAGCCGCCCACCAGCTGGAACATGTCCGCACCGCGCGAGTATGGCTTCTATAGTAACGTGAACCCGAATGTGGACCATCCGCGTTGGTCGCAGGCGTCCGAGCGCCAGATCGGCGGCGGTCTGTTTGCCAAGCGTATCCCGACCCTCATGTTCAATGGCTATGAACAAGAGGTCGCCAGCCTGTATGAAGGTATGGACCTCAAGGAATACTATTGAGCCATGCAAGCAGTGAACCAGGCCATACGCAAGATCCCCGTTTGGGCGGTCTATCTGGCTGGGGCCCTTCCGGCCCCTTGGTTCCTGTATCTTGCGCTCACAGGGGGGCTCGGGGTCGAGCCGATCACAGCGCTCGAACATAAGTTGGGGGAGCTGGCCCTGCAACTGCTCATTCTTGGCCTGGCAGTGACCCCTCTGCGCCAGCATCTTGGCTTGAATCTCATGAAGTTCCGCCGAGCAATCGGCGTGCTGGCCTTTTCCTATGTCGCGCTGCACCTGCTGGTCTGGCTGGTGCTCGACGTTCAGCTGCTTGGCCAGATTTGGGCTGATATCCTCAAGCGCCCCTATATAACTGTCGGCATGGCGGGGTTCGTTTTGTTACTGCCTTTGGCCATGACATCGAACAATTGGTCGGTGCGAAAACTTGGCCCGCGCTGGCGCAAGTTGCACAAACTGGTCTATCCGGTCGTTCTGCTTGGCGGTATCCACTATGTGATGTTGGCGAAGGGTTTCCAGCTGGAGCCACTTCTCTATCTCGCCGCGATCATAGGGCTGCTGCTCGCGCGTCTGCCGATACCGGGCCTGCTGACTCGGCTGAGGCAGGCCGATTCCGCGTAAGTTTTGACCGAGTCTGTGGGTAACTGTGTGGACAATGATCTGGTGGCAGTGATTCCGGATGGTCGGGGCGGCGATTGGGGGTGTCTGCGCGGTATCCGCCTTCATTAAGTTTATGTTTTTGTGTAACAAAATGGGGTATCCGAATTTTTCTCCGCTTTTTTGCTTTTTCCGCTTGCGGCCTTCTGCGCTAAACCTTAGAACCCCCTTCACCGGCGCTGCTGAGGCGCTGGTGACACACCGGCGAGACGGTGAGACGCACTGGAGAGACGGTGGAG